>SLND01000176.1 GCA_007133205.1 Natronospiraceae bacterium
ATGCGCCGCGCGAGATCATGAATCTGCCCGGCGAGAAGGTCATGATCCCGATGGAGAGCGAGGAGGAGGCGCGCGAGGCAGTGCGCTATGTGGCCTCGCTCGAGGCCGATGCGGCCAAGCTCTGGTTCCTGCCGGTGGCCGAGGCCGATCAGCAGGAGGCAATCGATACCCGGGTGGCGGCCCTGGCCGAAGCCGCAGACAAGCACGGCATCCCGCTGGTCACCCATGCCACCAGCCTGCGCGAGGCCAAGGTGGCGGTGGAAGCCGGCACCGATGTACTGGTCCACGGCGTCTTCGACGAGGAAGTGGATGAGACCTTTCTGGCATCGGCGCGTGAGGCGGACGTGGTCTACGTGCCCACCATGATCGTGACCCGCGGCTACCTCGACACCTACCGCGCCATGACCGGCGATCATCCCTTCGAGCTGGACGACCCGCACGACTGCGTGGACGAGGACACCCGTGCGTTGCTGGAGGGCGCCGACCGCTTCGCCGACCACGAGGCAGTGGCGCAGCGCGATTCAGAATGGCAGACGGCCTTCGAGGAGCGGATCGAGGCCCAGGAGGAGAACATGGCGAGCAATCTGGCCGCCGTTCACGAGGCCGGGATCACGGTTGCCGCCGGCACCGATGCCGGCAATCCGGGCACGGTGCACGGGCCCTCGATCTACGCTGAACTCGAGACCATGCAGGCCGCCGGGATCGAGCCCGCCGAACTGATTCCGATGGCGACCGCGAACGGCGCGCAGGCGATGGGACGTGAGGATTTCGGGATAGTCGAAGCCGGCCGGAAGGCCGACCTGATCGTACTGGATGCAGATCCCGGCGAGGACATTGGCAATCTGCGCGAGATGAGCGGCGTGATGCGCGGCGGTCAGTGGTTCCGCGAGCCCTGAGTCGAATACGGGTCCTGCCGCCGGCAGGACCCGTGTACGCAATCCTTACTTGAACAGCGCGTCCACCTTGGCGGCGCAGATGAAGTCGTTGATCGACAGGCCGTCGATGGCGTGGGTGGACCAGTTCATCTCGCAGTAGTTGAAGCCGAGCTTCATGTCGGGATGGTGGCCTTCGGCATTGGCGATCCAGGCCACGGCGTTGACGAAGCTCATGGTCTTGTTGAAGCCCTTGAACTTGAAGGTCTTGCGGATGGTCTTGCCATCCTCGAGCAGTTCCCAGCCTTCGTCGAGTTCCTTGAGCTGTTTTTCGGCCTCGGCCCGATCCATCGGTTTGACACCGCCCTCGCAGGGCGCGCAGTGCTGTTCACTGAGTGCGCTCATCGTTCTTCCTCTCTGGTGGTTTGTGCGTATTCATCAACGGCAAGCGGCGGCCCATCGGAGCCGCCGCGCCGGGTTCTCGCCTACTGGTTCAGGAAGCTTCCTTGAGCATCTTGCGGAAGCGCTCCTGTTTTTCCTCGGGCAGATCGTCGAAGGGGAAGTTCGGCGGATGCATGCCCTTGCGCTTGGCTTCCTCGACCAGGCCCATCAGGTCCTGCCTGGCGACATCGAACAGGTCGTCGAGACTGTCGATGACGAAGTAGGTGCGCTGGTAGATGTCGATCCGGTAGGGGGTGCGCATGCACTCCACCGGGTCGAAGGGCTTGCGCTCGGGCTCGTCGCTTTCCACCGAGTAGACGGTTTCCCCGGGCGAGGAGACCACCCCGGCGCCATAGGTGCGCAGGCCTTCCTCAGTATTGATCAGACCGAATTCCACCGTGAACCAGTACAGCGCCGCGAGGTACTTGCGGTCTTCCTTGCTGGCGCTGAGACCCGCCTTGCCATAGGCATGGGTGAAATCGGCAAAGCGCTGGTCGGTCAGCAGCGGTGTGTGCCCGAAGATTTCGTGGAAGATGTCCGGTTCCTGGAGGTACTCCATTTCCTCGCGGGTGCGAATGAAGGAAGCCGCCGGGAACTTCTTGTCGGCCAGCAGGGCGAAGAACTTGTCGAAGTTGATCAGGGCCGGCACCGGCGCGACTTCCCAGCCGGTGTGATCCCGCAGGACTTCGGAGACTTCCTTGCACTGCGGTACCCGGTCCTCGGGGAATTCCATCCGCTCCATGGCTTCCATCCAGATCGGCGAGGCCCGGCCCGGCAGGATTTCCTTCTGCTGGGTGATCAGCTCGTGCCAGATCTGGTTCTCTTCTTCCGTGTAGTGAATGTAGCCATTCTCGTCAGGCGTCTTGGCGGTGTACTTGGTGCCTTTCATCGGACTCACCTCCCCTGAATGCTTGCGGTCGCGCTCCGCCCACTGGGCGGGCCCGGCATGCTGTGCCGCGGATTCTACAGCCTTTGACCTGCTTTCGCAGAATCTGTTCGTTGCTCCGAACGGGTGTTAAACAGCTGTCTTTTGCTTTGATTTGTAGCGTTTTTTCACGTACTCCTCAACCAGAGCCTGGAACTCCCGGGCGATGTCGTCGCCCTTGAGGGTGACTGTCTTCTCGCCGTCCTCGTAGACCGGTGCCACCGGGCGTTCGCCGGTCCCCGGCAGGCTGATGCCGATGTTGGCGTGGCGCGATTCGCCGGGACCGTTCACCACGCAGCCCATCACCGCCACGGTCATGTCCTCGACACCCTCGTGCTGGCGCCGCCAGCGCGGCATCTGTTCGCGCAGCCAGCCTTCGATGTCGGCCGCCAGCTCCTGGAAGAAGGTGGAGGTCGTGCGCCCGCAACCGGGGCAGGCGACCACCTGGGGGGTGAAGGCGCGCAGGCCCATGCTCTGCAGGATCTCCTGGGCCACGATCACTTCGCGGGTGCGCGCACCCCCGGGTTCCGGTGTCAGCGAGATGCGGATGGTGTCGCCAATGCCCTGTTGCAGCAGCACGGCGAGGGCCGCAGTGGAGGCCACGATCCCCTTGCTGCCCATGCCGGCTTCGGTCAGGCCCAGGTGCAGCGGGTAGTCGCAGCGTTGGGCCAGCTCGGAGTAGACCCGGATCAGGTCCTGCACGCCGCTCATCTTGGCCGAGAGAATGATGCGGTCGCCGGCCAGGCCCAGTTCCTCGGCCTTGGCGGCGCTGTCCAGCGCGGAACGGATCATGGCCTCGAACATCACTTCGCGGCCGTCGCGCGGGCTGGCCGCGCGGGCGTTTTCGTCCATCAGCCGGGTGAGCAGGTCCTGGTCCAGGCTGCCCCAGTTGACGCCGATACGGACCGCGTTGCCGTGCTCGATCGCGGTATCGATCATTTCGGCGAACTGCGGATCCCGCTTGCGGCCCTTGCCCACGTTGCCGGGGTTGATTCGCAGCTTGGCCAGCGCCGCCGCGCAGGCCGGTTCGGCCGCGAGCAGCTTGTGGCCGTTGAAGTGAAAATCCCCTACCAGGGGCACACTCACCCCCATGCCGTCGAGGCGCTCGCGGATACGCGGGACGGCGGCGGCCGCCTCGCGGTTGTTGACCGTCACCCGTACGATCTCGGAGCCGGCGCGGGCCAGCTCGGCGACCTGGGTCACCGTGGCCTCGATGTCGGCGGTGTCGGTGTTGGTCATGGACTGGATCACGATGGGGGCACCGCCGCCGACGGGAACGTCGCCGACCATGACCTGGCGGGCGTGCTGTCGCATTACGGGCTCGTTCATGGTCTTCGCCTGCCGGCCTGCGGTAAACGTGACATTTTACCTCAGCGACCCGGGGGCGAGCATCAGGTGCCTGCCGTGGGCGGCAGGCGTTTCCAGCGCCGGTCGAGGATCAGAAGCGGGATCATGACCAGGAAGATGGCCGCCGAAAGCCCCGGCAGGGCCCAGCCCAGAAGCCCCAGCAGCCCCGCCGCGTCAATCAGCGCCGCACCCAGCAGCGGTCCGGTCAGCGAGGCCCAGCCATAGGCGGCGGAGAAGGCAGCATTGGCGGCGGGCAGGCTCTCGGAGGGCACGCGGTCGCCGAGAATCTTGAGACAGACCGGGTAGGCGCCGCCACCGGCCAGGCCGATGAAGAAGAAGCCGACGAGAGTGGCTGTGAAGCCGACCCCGGTCCAGGCGATCCAGCCGGTCGCCAGCGAGGCTGCGAGGCCGATCACGCCGAGGGCCGCGAGCACCCGCTTGGCGCCGATACGGTCGGCAATCATTCCGCAGAAGGGCTGGATCAACACCGAGGCAATCAGCATCACGCCGACGATGTTGAGCGCCTCCACCCGCGAAAAGCCGAGTCGCTGCCCCTCGACCGGATAGACCCCGGTCATGCCGTTGTCGAGTACACCGAACAGCACCGCGCCGAATATGCCGAGCGCCGCCACCCGCCACACCAGCCGCCCCCCGTCACGCTGTCGGCTGCGCGCGGGATCCGGCCTGGGCAGGCTCTTCATCCCCCACAGGCAGACCGGCGTCATGACGATGGCAATGATCCCGACCAGGGCAAAGCAGACCAGGCCCAGCCATTCGTAGGCCGGGCCCGAGGCAAGGACGCCCCCGCCGTAGCCGAGTCCGAGCACGGTGCCGTAGGCAGCCATCGCCCGGCCCCGGGTGTAGGCCGGCACGCCACGCAGCAGGGCCGTTTCGGCAGCGACGAAAGTCATGCACGCGGCCAGGCCGAGCAGAAAACGCACCGGGAAGAGCAGATCCTCGTGCACCGCCAGGGCGAGCCCGAGCGCGGAAAAGCACACGCCCTGGAGGATGATGCCGGCCACGGCGATGCGGCGCGCTCCGGATCGTGCCACCCAGCGACCGGCGAGGGGACTGAGCAGGGCAATGGCCAGGGACAACGCCGCCGAAACGCCGCCGGTGTAGTACTCGGAAAAACCCCGTTCCTCCAGGATCGAGGCCACCAGCGGCGCGCTCGCGCCAAAGCTCACCCCCACGAGCCCCATGGACAGGATCAATGCCGCTACTGCGGGCAGCGTCAGGGCGTGGCTTTCGTCGCGGGGTTGGGGGGTCATTCAGGCGTTAACCGATGCAGGAGCCCTGTTCCAGGGGCGAACCGATCCAGGGGCGAGCCGGCCGACGGCGATGCCGCCGGCCGGTCGGGACAGGAATGTCCCTCCTACTGCTGTTCTTCAATCCACTCCGCGATGATGTCTTCCAGCACCTCCAGCGGCACCGCCCCCTGGAGCAGGACCGCGTCGTGGAATTCGCGGATGTCGAAGTCGTCGCCCAGTTCGTCCTCGGCCTTCTGGCGCAGTTCGCGAATGCGCAGCTCGCCGATCTTGTAGGCCAGGGCCTGGCCCGGCCAGGCGATGTAGCGGTCGACTTCGTTGCGGATGTCGTGGGAGGCGCGCGGGGCGTTTTCCTCGAAGAATTCGATCGCCTCGTCGCGCTCCCAGTCCATCATGTGAATGCCGGTGTCGAGCACCAGGCGCACCGCCCGCCACATCTCGTAGGCGAGCTGGCCCATCTCCTCGTACTCGTCCCGGTAGACGTCCATCTCGTGGGCCAGGTACTCGGTGTATAGCGCCCAGCCCTCGGTGAAGGCGGTCGGACTCATGTGCCGGCGGAACTGGGGCACGTCCTCGAGTTCCTGGGCCAGAGCGATCTGGAAGTGGTGACCGGGCACCGCCTCGTGCACCGACAGCGCCGGGACTTCCCACTTGGGCCGGGTCTCGGGGCGGTAGAGGTTGACGTAGTAATAGCCGGCGCGGCGCCCGTCACCCGAAGGGCGCGAGTAATAGGCGGTGGTGGTGTCGGGCGCGATCTCGTCCGGGATCGGGCGCACCCCGTAGGGCATGCGCGGCATGGTCTTGAAGAAGGCCGGCAGCTTGGGGTCGATGCGCTTGGATTCGGCCTTGTAGTACTGCAGCAGGTCGTCCGGGTCCTCGAAGAAGAACTTCTCGTCGGTGCGCAGATACTCGAAGAAGTCGAGCAGGTCACCGTCGAAATCGAGTTCCTGCTTGATGTCCTTCATTTTCGCCCGGATGCGCTCGACCTCGTCGAGGCCGATCTCGTGGATCTCTTCCGGGGTCAGCTCGGTGGTGGTGTGACTGGCCGCCACGTGGGCGTAGTATTCCTCGCCATTCGGGAAGTCGCGTGCACCCAGGCTTTCCTTGGCCCCGGGGATATATTTCTCGGTGAAGAACTCGTGGAAACGCTCGTAGGCGGGCAGCACCACATCCTCGACCGCCGCCAGGCCGCTTTCCCGCAGCGCCTCGCGCTCGTCATCGTCAATGCGTTCGGGCATGTCCTTGAAGGGCGCGTAGAAGCCGCTGTCCTCGGGCTCATCCACCAGCTGCGATTCGATCTGCGGCGGGATTCGCTCGGCAATTATTTGCGGCAGGGTCCAGCCGGTCTCCAGCCCGCGCTCCATGAGCGCGATGGTCTGGTCCATGTACTCACCGAAGCCTTCCAGGCGCGCGATCCAGTCCTCGTAGTGGTGGGCGCGGTCGAAGTCGAGGGCATCGGTGATGCGATGGGCGTTCTGGATGCCGCCACGCTGGTTGAGCGGAATCAGGTGCGAATCATGCTCGAAACCCGCGATGCTGTTCTCGTAGTCGTAGCGGAACAGGTCGTAGTTGAGCTGTTCCTTCTCCGGCAGGACCTCGCGGTCGATGGCCAGCAACCGGTCGAGCGCGTCCCGGGTAGCCTCGCGCCGGGCCTCGATCGCCTCCGCGCTCTGGTCCGGCCAGCGGTCGTTGTAGCGTTCGTCGCCCTGGCGCGCGGCGAAGGTCGGATTTTCCTCCAGCCGCCGCTCCCACTCGTCGTCGAACAGCGCGTGGAGGTCCTCAACCGCCTGTTCGGCATCATTGTCGGCCTCGTCCGGCGCATCTTCGGGCGCGCAGGCGGCCAGCAGGACGGCCACCATGATCAGCAGGAATGTACGGGAAAGCTGCATGTCTCGGACTCCTCGGGTTGTCCAGCTCGGGTCAGTCAAGCGCGCTCCGCGGGAGAAAATCTCCCCTTGTCCGCGGGCGCGGATGGATTGATCCGAGCTTACTTAGGTATCATTACGCTCTTCCATCGAATTGAAGAATAAAGGGTCGGCGCCCCGACCACCAATCCACGCGATCCAGAGGAAACCCCGCATGGGCCGGAAAACGCCGCTGTATCAGAGGCATGTGGACCTTGGTGCCCGCACCGTCGATTTCGGCGGATGGGACATGCCCGTCAATTATGGCTCCCAGATCGAGGAGCATCACCGCGTCCGCCGCGAGGCCGGGGTGTTCGATGTGTCGCACATGACCGTTGTCGATATCGAGGGCGAGGGCGCGCGGGAGTTCCTGAGAAACTTGCTCGCCAATGACATCGACAAGCTGAAGGGTCCCGGCCGGGCGCTGTATGGCTGCATGCTCAACGAGCAGGGCGGGGTGATTGACGACCTGATTACCTACTGGCGCGAGGAAGGCCGCTACCGCATGGTGGTCAATGCGGCCACGCGCGAGCGGGACCTGGCATGGATCCGCGAGCAGGCCGATGGGCACGCGGTGGAAGTGGTGGAGCAGGCCGACACCGCCATGCTCGCGGTCCAGGGCCCCGAGGCGCGCGAGCGGGTCGCCGGCCTGCTGCCCGAAGGCGACCGCGAAGCGGCATTGGCACTCAAGCCCTTCCAGTGCGGCGATTTCGGCGATCTGTTCATCGCCCGCACCGGCTACACCGGGGAGGACGGTTTCGAAATGGTCCTGCCCGCCGACCAGGCCGAGCGCTGGTGGGACGGGCTGATGGAGGCGGACGTGGCCCCGATTGGTCTCGGTGCACGCGATACCCTCCGCCTGGAAGCCGGGCTGAACCTCTATGGCCAGGACATGGACGAGGACATCACGCCGCTGGAGTGCGGCCTGGGCTGGACGGTGGCCTTCGAGCCCGAGGCGCGTGACTTTGTCGGTCGTGCGGCCCTGGAGCGCCAGCGCGAGGCGGGGGTGGCCACAAGCTTCGTGGGCCTGGTGCTGGAGGGTCGCGGCGTGCTGCGTGCCGGGCAGGTGGTGAAGAGCTCGGCCGGGGAAGGCAAACTGACCAGCGGCAGCTACTCGCCGACACTGGAGCGCTCCATCGGTCTCGCGCGGATCCCCCGGGACGCCGGCGAGCAGGTGGAAGTGGCCATCCGCAAGCGCGAGGTGCCGGCACGCGTGGTCAAGCCGCCCTTTGTCCGCAAGGGCAAGCCGAATATTGATCTCTGAGCATCCTGATCTTTGAAATGGCGCCTCCAGCAGGGCGAATCCGTGAACTGCAGCAGGGAGTAACTGGCAATGAGCGATGTTCCCGCGGAACTCAAGTACACCAAGAGCCACGAATGGGTGAAGGTCGGCGATGACGGCACCCTGACAGTGGGTATTACCGATCACGCTCAGGCCGCGCTCGGTGATCTGGTGTATGTGGAAGCGCCCGAGACGGGCGAAAGTTATGCGCCCGGTGACGCCTGTGCCGTGGTCGAATCGGTAAAGGCGGCGTCCGATATCTATTGCCCGGTCGCCGGCGAGATCGTCGAATCCCACGAATCCCTGGCCGATGAGCCGGAGCACGTGAACGAGGACCCCTACGGCGACGGCTGGATCTTCAAGCTCAAGCCGGAAAATCCCGGTGACGTGGACGAGCTGCTGGACGCCGATGCCTATCAGAAGGTGATCGACGAAGAGGACTGAGACTGACTGCCACGACCGTGGCAGGCAGGAGTCCATGAACTGAAACAGAACAGGTAGTGCAGATGCCCTTCATACCCCATACGGATAACGAAGTCCGGGAAATGCTCGATGCCATTGGTGTCGAGAATATCGAAGCGCTGTTTGATGAAATCCCGGATTCCCTGCGGATTCATGATGTTCCCGGTGTTCCGGAATCCCTGTCCGAAATGGAAATCTCCCGGCTCATGCATGAACGGGCCGGACGGGATGGGCAGCCGGCCTGCTATATCGGTGCCGGTGCCTACGAACATCATGTGCCCGCGGCCGTATGGGAAATCACTACCCGGGGCGAGTTCTACAGCGCCTACACTCCCTATCAGGCCGAAGCCAGCCAGGGCACCCTGCAGCTCATCTACGAGTACCAGACCATGATGGCGGAGCTGACCGCCATGGATGTGTCCAATGCCTCCCTTTACGACGGTGCCACGGCACTGGCCGAGGCCTGTCTGATGGCGGTGCGGGCGCATCGCAAGTCGAAATCACGACGCGTCCTGGTGCCCAAGTCACTGCATCCGCTTTACCGGCGGGTCACCGAGGTCATCGCCGGGACACAGAATCTGGAATTCGTGGACCTGCCCTACGACCCGACGACCGGGACGGCGGATCTCGAGGCGCTCAGGCAGTGGCAGGGCGAGGATGTCACCGCAGTGGTGGTGCCGCAGCCCAACTTCTTCGGCTGCCTGGAGGATGGCGACGCACTGACCGACTGGGCGCACGAGAATGGCGCCATGGTGATCGGGGTGGTCAACCCGACCAGCCTGGCGGTGTTGCAGCCGCCGGGCGACTGGGGCCAGGCCGGGGCCGACATCGTGGTCGGGGAAGGCCAGCCCCTGGGGATTCCCCTGTCCTCGGGCGGGCCCTATTTCGGCGTCCTGTGCTGCCGCCAGAAGTTTGTTCGCCAGATGCCCGGACGCCTGGTGGGGCGCACGGTGGACGAGGAAGGCCGCGAAGGTTTCACGCTTACGCTGCAGCCCCGCGAGCAGCATATCCGCCGTTCCAAGGCCACCTCCAATATCTGCACCAACCAGGGCCTGATGGTCACCGCGGCCACCATCTACATGGCGATGCAGGGGGCCGAGGGCCTGGCGCGGGTGGCGGCGGCAAGTCATGACCGCACCCGCAAGCTGGTGGGGTTGCTGGAAGACATCGACGGAGTGGAGTCGGTCTTCGACGGACCCTTCTTTCACGAGCGGGTGATTCGCCTGGACCGTGCCGCCGATGAGGTCCTCGCCGGGTTGTCCGAGCGCGGCATCCTGGGCGGGCTGTCACTCAAGGAATGGTATCCCGAACTGGGTGAGGCGATTCTGGTCTGCGCTACCGAGACCAAGACGGACGAGGATCTTGCCGCCTACCGTGATGCCCTGCGCGATGTCATGGCGGAGAACCGGGCGGCCTGAAACAGTGGGCGTTCGCAGACATAACTCAAGGAGTCATACTGATGGCCGATTTCAAACTGGATGGCAAGCCGATGCAGACCGTCGGGGAACTCCCCGCCGCGGGTGACAAGGCCCCGGACTTTCGTCTTGCCGACAAGCATGGCGAGGTGAAATCCCTGGCCGATTTTTCCGGCAGGAAGAAACTGCTCTACATCTTTCCCAACATCAACACGCCGGTCTGTGCCACCAGTGCATCGGAGTTTGACCGGCACGCACAGGACAATCCCGATATCGAGATGCTGATGGTCTCGGTGGATCTGGATTTTGACGTGTTCTGCGAGGGTGGTGGACGTGCCAACGTGACCCCCCTGTCGATTTCCGGTGACAGCAGTTTTGCCACCGACTACGGCGTACTGGTCGAACAGGAACCGCTGACGGGGCGTACCGCACGGGCGGTTGTCGCCGTGGATGAGCAGGACAAGGTGATCTATTCCAGGCTGGTTCCCGATGTAGCCCAGGAACCGGATTATCAGGAAGCGATTGCCGCCTTTCGCTGAATCGACAAGCTGCAAGCCGAACCACTACAGGTAGCAAAAGCATGCTGATTTTCGAGCATTCCCGAGAAGGACGCCGGGCCTATGCCCAGGCGCCGCAGGAACGTCCCGAGCTGGAAGACATTCCAAAGCAGTTCCGGCGCAAGAGTGCGCCCGGATTGCCCTCGGTTTCGGAGTTGCAGGTGGTGCGCCATTACACCCGCCTGTCGCAGCTCAACTTCTCGATCGACACCCACTTCTACCCGCTGGGCTCCTGCACGATGAAATACAACCCGCGGGCCTGCAATCAGCTCGCGATGCTGCCCGGCTTCCTGTCGCGCCATCCCCTTGGCCCGGAGGAGCATGGCCAGGGCTTTCTTGCCTGCATGCATGAATTGCAGGAAATGCTGCGTGAAGTGACCGGCATGACCGATGTCTCCCTGACGCCGATGGCCGGCGCCCAGGGGGAGCTTGCCGGCGTGGCCATGATCAAGGCCTATCACGACAAGCGCGGCGATCATGAGCGCGATGAGATCATTGTTCCGGACGCCGCTCACGGCACCAATCCGGCCACCGCCACCATGTGCGGACTCAAGGTACGGGAAATCCCCACCGGACCGGACGGGGATGTGGATCTGGATGCGCTCAAGGAAGTGGTGGGGCCGAAGACGGCCGGCATCATGCTGACCAATCCCTCCACCGTGGGCGTATTCGATCGCAACATCGAGGAAATCGCCCGGGTAGTGCACGAGGCCGGTGGCTTGCTGTATTACGATGGCGCTAATCTCAATGCCATCCTGGGCAAGGTGCTGCCCGGTGACATGGGCTTCGATGTCATTCACATGAATCTGCACAAGACCTTCTCCACGCCCCACGGCGGAGGAGGACCGGGAGCCGGTGCGATCGGAGTGAGCAAGCGCCTGCAGACCTTCATGCCCGGGCCGGTGGTCAGGAAGGAAGGTGATCGCTACCGCTGGAGCCGTGCAGATGAGCTGCCGGACAGCATCGGCCGTCTGTCGGCCTTCATGGGCAACGCCGGGGTGCTGCTGCGGGCCTATGTATATGCCCGCATGCTCGGGCGGGAAGGTATGAAGCGGGTAGGCGAATACGCCACCCTGAACGCGAATTACATGATGGAGCGCCTTCGCGAGGCCGGATTTGCTCTGGCCTATCCGAAGCGGCGCGCCTCCCACGAATTCATCATCACGGTGAAGCGCCAGGCGAAGGAACATGGCGTTACCGCCAATGACTTTGCCAAGCGCCTGCTGGATCATGGCTATCACGCACCGACCATGTACTTCCCGCTGCTGGTGCCCGAGTGTCTGTTGATCGAGCCGACCGAGACCGAGGCCAAGGAGGAGATCGACGGTTTCGTGGATGCCATGGCCTCGATCGACGCCGAGACACGGGAAGATGCGGACAAGGTGCGCGGCGCGCCCTACACCCTGCCGGTCCGGCGCCTGGACGATGTCAAGGCCGCCAAGCAGCTGGATCTGGTCTGGCGGGAAGGCAGCAAGGCGGCCTGAGGCCGCCACTGTGGCAGAAGCTTTCCAATTTCGGCGCGATCGCGTCATGAAACACCGCTGTAGGAGGCCCTTTCCAGGGCCGATTACGGTCGGCGGCCACGCAGCCGGCCGAATCGCGGCTGGACAGCCGCTCCTGCAGCAACTTGCAGATTCAGAAACCAGGGAGTTCCAATGTCAGCACTGATTTGTGGTTCCTACGCCTTCGACACCATCATGGTTTTCGATGGTCGCTTTCGTGATCAGATTCTTCCCGACCAGGTACACATGCTCAATGTGGCCTTCCTGGTGCCTGCCCTGAGACGGGAATTCGGCGGCACCGCCGGCAACATGGCCTACAACCTCAAGATGCTCGGCGGGGATGGCATGGCCATGTCCACGGTCGGTGCTGACTTTGACAGCTACTGGGAATGGCTTGACCGCAACGCCATTCGACAGGATTTCATCAAGCAGATTGACGAGGAATACACCGCACAGGCCTATATCACCACGGACAAGGATGACAACCAGATCACGGCCTTCCATCCCGGCGCCATGAATCTTTCCCACACCCAGGAAGTGCCGCGGGATGCGGGTATCAGCATGGGGGTGGTCGCGCCGGACGGTCGTGACGGCATGATCCAGCACGCCCAGCAATTCGCCGATGCCGGAATCCCCTTCCTGTTCGATCCCGGCCAGGGCCTGCCCATGTTCGACGGGGAGGAGCTGAAGCGCTTCGTGGATCAGGCGACCTGGGTGGCGGTCAATTCCTACGAGTCCGAAATGATGCAGGAGCGGACCGGCCTCAGCGAGGCGCAGATCGCCGAGCGGGTGAATGCCATGATCGTGACCCATGGCGGCAAGGGGTCGACCATCCGGACCAATGGGGAGTCCGTGGAAGTGGAACCCGTGAAGCCGGAGGCGGTCAATGATCCCACGGGCTGCGGTGATGCCTACCGCGCCGGTCTGATCTACGGCATCATGAACGATATGGACTGGGCGACGACCGGGCGGATTGCGTCCCTGATGGGCTCGATCAAGGTGGCCCACAACGGCACCCAGAATCACAGCTTCAGCCCGGATGAGTTCGAGGCACGGTTCCGGGACGCATTTGGCTACAGTTTCGACTGACCGACGGATGCCCGCGCACCGGGTGGATGGGGGACGGCTCCCGGGTCGGCAGTCAATGGAGTGATGATGAGAAGGCACCTCCTCTGGCTTGTACTGACCCTGGTCTTCCTGCCGCTGTATTCGGCGGCGACGCTTGCGGGTGACGAGGGTGACCGCTGGGCCCGGACCCTGGAGCGGATCTCTCCCGGCGTGGTGCAGATCCGCGTGGACGCACCACGCCCCTTCGACACCGAGTGGGAGAACACTACCGAGGCGACCGGCTTCGTGGTGGACGCCGAGCGTGGTCTGATCCTGACCAACCGCCACGTGGTCTTTCCCGGGCCGGTGGTGGCCGAAGCGGTGTTCCAGAACTCCGAAGAAGTGGAGCTCACCCCCGTGTATCGGGATCCGGTCCACGACTTCGGATTTTTCCGTTATGACCCGGACGAGCTGAACTACATCCAGCCGGTAGAGATCCCGCTCTCTCCCGAGCGGGCGGTGCTGGGGCGCGAAATCCGGGTCGTGGGCAATGACGCCGGTGAACGCCTGTCCATTCTTGCCGGCACCATTGCGCGTCTGGACCGGGAGGCGCCGGATTACGGGCGCGGCCGCTACAACGATTTCAACACCTTCTATATCCAGGCCGCTTCCGGCACCAGCGGCGGGTCCTCCGGCGCGCCCGTGATTGATGCCGACGGACATGCCCTGGCCCTGAATGCCGGAGCACGCATCGATGCCAAGTCCAGCTATTTCCTGCCCCTGGACCGGGTGGTCCGGGCGCGTGACCGGATTCTCAACGGCGAGGAAGTCACCCGGGGGACGCTGCAGACCACCTTTGTCCGTCAGTCATTCGATGAGCTGCGCCGTCTTGGCCTGCCGGATGATCTGGAACAGGCCGCCCGCCTGGAATTTCCCGACCAGACCGGCATGCTCGTGGTGGACCTTGTGGTGCCGGAAGGCCCGGCCTACGAGGCACTTGAAACGGGCGATATCCTGATCCGCGTCAATGGCCGCATGGTGACCCGGTTCACGCCGCTGGCCGAGGTGCTGGATGAATCCGTGGGCGAGTCCGTCCAGCTCGAGATCGTGCGTGGCGGGGATCGCAAGCAGGTAGAACTGACCGTCGACGACCTCAAGGGGATTACGCCGACTCGCTACATCGAGGCCGGCGGTGGTGTCCTCAATCCGCTTTCCTATCAGCAGGCACGGCATTTCAACCGCCCGCCCGGGGGCGTGTATCTCGCCTACGGTGGCTACATGTTCGGCCGCTCGGGCATCCCGCGCGGCTCCATGATCCGCAGCATTGCCGGCGAGGAAGTGAACAGCCTGGACGAGTTCCGCCGGGTCTTCGAGGGCCTGCCCGACGGTGACCGGGTGCCGATTCGCTATACGCGCATCGATGAGCCGCGCCGGGAGGTGCTGGCGACCCTGACGGTGGACCGCACCTGGTTCCCCGCGCGCGAATGCGAAATGAACCCGGAGTCCGGTTACTGGCCCTGCGAGGATTTTGCCGGGGCAGGGCGCAAGCAGTCGCTGGGGGCGGGCAATGTCCGCTTCGGTGACTACAGCGACGAGCGAGAGCATCGCCTGGCCCGCTCCCTGGTCTGGGTCGAGTTTGACGCGCCCTTCCGGGTCGAGGGCCTCAATCGCAGCAGTTTCCAGGGCACCGGCCTGGTGGTGGACGCGGCCGAGGGCCTTGTTCTCACCGACCGGGCCACGGCGGCCTCGCAGCTCGGCGACCTGCGCCTGACCTTCGCCGGTTCGCTGGAACTGGAAGGCGAGGTGAAATTCCTCGATCCGCTCAACAACCTCGCCCTGATCAGTTATGACCCGTCCATGCTGGTGGGATCCGAAGTCCGCTCTGCGGAATTCAATACCGCACGGCCGCTGTCCGGGGATGATGTCTGGATCATTGGGCACCGGGAAGATCAGAGCCTGGTCTCGCGGCGTACCGAGATGGAGGGCTTCGAACCCCTGCGCCTGCCCCTGTCCAACGGCTTCGGCTTTCGCGACGTCAATCTGGAGACCTTCGCGGTGTCGAATCCGCCTTCCAATGTCGGCGGGGTGAGTGTGGATCAATCCGGGCGGGTACTGGGCTTCTGGGCCAATTACAAGGAACAGGCCCGGGAGGGCAATTCCCACCGTGGTATTCCCGCGGACGTGATCCAGAACCGGCTCACGTATTACCGGGAGCGGGACAGCATCCGTTCCCTGGAAGTGGAGCTTCTGGAGATGCCTCTCTCCAGTGCCCGTCGGCTGGGCCTGTCGGAAGAATGGGCCTCACGCATGGCAAATCTGGACGATCTGCGGCGCAGTGTCCTGCAGGTGGAACGGATCGTGGCGGGCAGTCCCGCAGAGGATGTACTCAAGTCCGGAGACCTGGTGCTGGCGGTGGATGGCGAGCCGGTCAATGATTTCCGGCGTCTCAATGAGGCCAGCCAGTCAGACACCGTTGCCCTGAAGATATTCCGCGATGGTGAAATCAAGGAACTGGAAGTCGAGACCGTGGCCCTGGACGGGCGCGGAATCGACCGGGTGATTACCTGGGCCGGCGCGGTACTGCATGAACCCCATCGTGCCATGGCCGCTCAGCGCGGTGTCCCGCGCGAGGGTGTCTATATCTCCGATTTCCATTACGGGTCACCGGCAAGCCGGTACGGGCTCAATCCGGGTCGCCGCATCATCGCGGTGGACGGCGAGGATATCGAGAACATGGATGAATTTCTCGACGCCGTCTCCGGGCGCAGTGACCGTGACCCGGTTCGGGTCAGAATCGAGGACTGGGACGGCACCCGCAAGATGGTGACCCTGAAACTCGACCTTCGCTACTGGCCGACCACCGAAGTCCGCCGTGACAACGGCCAATGGGTACGGGAAGAACACTGAGCTGCCTGCCCGGCACTGCTCTTGACCACGAAGAGCACGAAGAAGGCACGAAGCTCGCGAAGAAGATTCCTGATTCCCTTCGTGTCCTTGTGGTTTTTCTTCGTGTGCTTCGTGTCAGGAATCCCGGGTAATGGAAGCCCTCACCATCACCAGCTCATCAGCACCCGCAGGAACAGCGTCTTGAGATAGGCGGTCTCCGGGATTGCAGGATGAACGGGGTGGTCGGGACCCTGGTGGCCCGTCTCCAGTAATTGCAGGGCCCGGTCGAGGTGCTTGCCCGCCGCCTGCACCGTCCGCAGCAGCTCCCTTTCCGGCATGTGGAATGAACAGGAACTGGTGACCAGCAGTCCGTCCGGGGCGACGAGCTGCAGCGCGGCCTGGTTGAGCTGGCGGTAGGCGCGGCGCCCCGGTTTCCAGTCCTTGCGCCGCCGGATCAGGGCGGGCGGATCGCAGATCACCACGTCGAACTTGCGCTCCTCGGCGCGCAGCGCCCGCAGGACATCCATCACCTCGCCCTGCCGGGTCTCCACGTCCAGATTATTGCCACGGGCATTGGCCGCGGCCTCGGCGAGGGCAGCCTCGCTCTGGTCCACGCACAGCACCTCCGCCGCCCCGGCGGCCGCCGCTTGCAGCCCCCAGGCCCCAGCGTAACTGTAGAGATCCAGCACCCGGGCCCCGTCGGGCAGATGCCGGGCCAGGCGGCGCCGGTTGTCGGCCTGATCAAAGAACCAGCCGGTCTTCTGTCCCGCCCGGGGATCCACCGTGAAATTCAGTCCGCCTTCTTCGATGGTGACCCGTTCGGGGACGGTTCCGTCGGCCACCTCGCAGAATTCTTCCAGGTTTTCCAGGCGGCGCACCGGATTGTCGTTTCGAAGCACGATGCCGTCGGGCTTCAGGCTTTCTTTGAGGGCCGCGATGATGGCGTCCGTGCGCCGGTCCATGCCGGCGGTGGTGGTCTGGACCGCGAGCACGTTCGCCATGCGGTCGACCACCAGTCCCGGCAGGCCGTCGGCCTCGCCGAAGACCAGACGGCAGGAAGCGCCATCCCCGTAGAGGCGGCGGCGCAGTCCGGCGGCGATATTGATCCGGTGCTTGATCAGGGACTTGTCCAGCACCATCCCCGTCGCGCGTCCGATCAGGCGGGCACAGATCAGCGAGTGCGGGTTGACCACCGCCGTCCCCAGGGGCCGGCCATTCCGGGCGACGACGTCCACCAGGCTGCCCGTCTCCAGGCCCGTCAGGGGCGTGGCTCCGGTGTCCACTTCATTGCTGAATATCCACAGGTGGCCGGCGCGCAGCCGGCGATCCTCGTTCTTTTTCAATTGCAGTTTCGGGTGATTCATGCGCTGTGGCTGGTCCTTGTTCCGCCCGTGGCAGGTTGTTGCCCACAAGGGGGCGGGCATCGCGGCCTGCGTATGGTACCAGCCGGGGCAAGCGGCCATCCGGCCCCAACTGCGCCTGGCGGCCGGGCGGCACCCCAAAAACGCCGGCATATCCGGTACACTCCCTTTTTTCCTAAGGATCCTCTGATCCATCCATTCGCCGCCTGCAGACGCGAACGGATTGATCAGAGCTTCCCTGAGACCCTGTGCCGGGAGATGCGATCTTGACTTATCCCGATCTGAATCCTGTTGCCATAGAACTGGGCCCGATTGCGATCCACTGGTACGGGCTGATGTACGTGCTGGGCATTGCCTTCGCCTGGTGGCTGCTGGCCCGACGCATGCGCCGGCCGGATGTCCACTGGAATGCCGACCAACTGGCCGATCTGGCCTTTCACGTGGTGCTGGGCCTGATCGTGGGCGCCCGTCTCGGCTACATCCTCTTTTACGATTTTGCCACCTTCGCCGAGGAGCCCGGACGAATCCTGCGGGTCTGGGAGGGCGGCATGTCCTTCCATGGCGGCCTGGCGGGGGTACTCGCGGCGGTCGGTGTCTATGCCTGGCGCAACAAGCGCCACTATTTCGATATCACCGATTTCATCGGCCCGGTAGTGCCCATCGGCCTCGGTCTGGGCCGGATCGGCAACTTCATCAACAGCGAGCTGTGGGGCAAGCCGACCGATGCGCCCTGGGGCATGGTGGTCGACGGCGTCTCACGTCACCCCTCCCAGCTCTACCAGTCCTTTCTCGAGGGCCTGGTGATGTTCGTGGTGCTGTTCTGGCTCACCACCAGGCCACGGCCTCGCATGCTGGTGACGGGCCTGTTCATGATCATGTACGGCAGTTTCCGCTTCCTGGTGGAATTCGTGCGCCTGCCCGATGCCCATATTGGTTATCTGGCCTGGGACTGGCTGACCATGGGACAGGTGCTGTCCGTGCCGATGATCCTGTTCGGGCTGGTGTTGCTGTATCTGGTCTGGCGCAATCCGGTCTATCCCGAAGCACCTGAATCACAAGACTCCGAAAAGAAATGAAGGCGTATCTCGATTTGATGGGACACGTGCGCCGGCATGGCGTACGCAAGGATGATCGCACCGGAACCGGTACCCTGAGTGTCTTCGGCCACCAGATGCGGTTCGATCTGGCCAAGGGTTTCCCGGCGGTTACCACCAAGAAACTGCATTTTCGCTCGATCATCCACGAACTGTTGTGGTTCCTGCGGGGCGATACCAATATCGCCTACCTGAAGGAAAACAAGGTCCGGATCTGGGATGAATGGGCGGATGAGTCGGGGGACCTCGGGCCGGTCTACGGCTATCAGTGGCGCTCCTGGCCGGCGCCGGACGGTCGCCACATCGACCAGATCAGCCGGGTCGTGGATCAGATTCGCAACACCCCCCATTCGCGGCGGATCATCGTCAGCGCCTGGAATGTCGGGCAGCTCGATGAAATGGCCCTGGCGCCCTGCCACGCCTTCTTCCAGTTTCACGTGGCCGATGGGCGTCTGTCGTGCCAGCTCTACCAGCGCAGCGCCGACATCTTTCTGGGACTGCCATTCAACATCGCCTCCTATTCGATACTGACCCACATGCTGGCGCAGCAGACCGGGCTGGAGCCGGGGGAGTTCATCTGGACCGGGGGCGACTGCCACCTGTATCTCAATCATCTGGAGCAGGCGGATGAGCAGCTCACACGCGAGCCGCGACCGTTGCCGCGACTGGTTCTGAACCGCTGTCCGGAGTCGATCTTCGACTATCGTTTCGATGATTTCGAGATCGCCGATTACGACCCGCACCCGCATATCAAGGCGCCGGTGGCGGTCTGAGCCCTTCGCGGGGCAACTTGAGTCGGGGTTCGTGTCGGCTCTATAATGCCGAGGACGTCCGGAACAAGAGGTGAAAAGCGAAATTGAACAGTTCGAGCAGTTTGCCGGTCAGCAGTAGGAACGCCTGACCCCGGTTTCGCCCCTCTCCCTCCCGAATTCGAGCAGGGTCGCTTCACCGGTGTCAGGCCGGGAGCGGCCTTGCGTGAACCCGCAGAGTCTCACTCAGCAGAGTCCGATAAAAGGGTTCAGCGCAAGTTCACTTCCAGATGCAGTATCCCGACGGTCGATCGCCGACGTGTGCGACCTCGATCCGCGCTGATCTGCGTCCACCCCTTTCCGCTTCTGATCGGCTCTTTCGATAACAATAACGAAGGAGTTGATGAGATGCGCAAGACTCAGCCTTCAACCCGGGAGCGGTCCCTGGTCGGTGCATTGTCACTGGGCGGATCCCTGTTTGTGCTTGCGCCGCAGGCCATGGCCTCGGGCGGGCACTGGATGGTCGACGATGCTGCTGTCTTTCCGAAGGGCACCCCGGCCATTGAGGGCTGGCACGAAGATTTCGGGGATTCGGCCAGTGCCACCACGCTCCAGCCTGCCTATACCTTCCGAAACGGTGTCGAGATCACCGGTGTGATTGAGTCCTTTTCTCCCAATGGATCCAGCGAGGAAGTCTTCGGCCTGGAGGCCAAGGGACTCTGGTATGACTTTGAAGGGGGCGATGACTTCGGCCTGGGTTGGGTTGTCGGTACCGCATTCGACGATGATGCCGATCTTGAAGAAATCTTTGTCTATGTGCCTTACAGCCAGCCCATTGGTGACGCCGGCATGCTGTTCCATGCCAATGTGGGCTGGGAACAGGATCGCACCGGGCCGGACAATGAAGACAACTTTTTCTTCGGCGCAGGCAGCGAGATCCCGGTTGGCGGACCCGCTTCGGCCATTGTCGAGGTGCTCGGGAATTCCGATGACGATACCTTTGCCCAGGCCGGGGCCCGCTTCGAACTGGGCGCTTCCCCCGGCCTGCTCGACCTGAGCTACGGCCAGAACCTGGATGAGAGTGATGATGACTGGATCACCATTGGGTTCGCGTGGGAATTCGGTGGCTGAGAACGGATTCGGTGCGTTTGGTAGAACGGAATAAACGCGCTTTTTGTTCCAATATTGAACGCGGCCCGGCCCTGTCGTGGGTCGGGCACTGAAAGCGGAAGGAGATTCCCAATGGATGAACTCAACGAGCTGTTGGAGAAGGTAAATGAGCATGTAAAGGCGGGAGACCTGGCCAGGGCCAGGCAACTTCTCGACGAATACCGGGTGCAGGACGTTGCCGCCGTGCTTTCGGAACTGGATCGCGATGATGCCCTCGCATTGTTCCGGGAGCTGGATCGTGAGCTCTGGGCAACTGCCTTTTCCTACCTGGAACACGATTATCAGGTGCCCTTGCTGGATACACTCGAACAGGAAGACGGGCGATTTATCCTGTCCAGCATGGATCCCGATGACCGGACGGCCTTTTTTGAAAAGCTTCCCGAAGCAGAGCGCAAGCGCCTGCTCCGCCTGATGCCGGCACGGGATATCAAGCAGGCCCTCAGGCTGCTTGGCTACCCACCGGAAAGCACCGGGCGGCGGATGACGCCGGATTTTGTCGCCGTACGTCCCGACTGGAGCGTGGGTGAGGCCCTGGATCACCTCAGACAGCGGGGTGAAGAAGGAGAGACCATCAACGTGGTCTACGTGACTGACGCACAGGAACGACTGGTCGGTATTGTCCCACTCAAGCGATTTGTGCTTGGCAAGCCTGACAGGCAGGTCAGCGAGATCATGACCAGTGACGTGATCAGTGCGGAGGTTTCGGAGGACCGCGAGGATACCCTGCAGACCATCCAGCACTATGACCTGGCAGCCGTGCCCGTTGTCGACGAAAACCATCGGCTGGTGGGGATCGTGACCTATGACGACATGATGGACGTGGCCGAGGCGGAGAGCACGGAGGACTTCCACAAGATGGGTTCGGTGGGTGTGCTGAACCTGAACCTGAACGCCGCCAGTCCCTGGTTGCTCTTCCAGAAACGTGTTGGCTGGCTGCTGATTCTGGTCTTCGTCAACATGTTCGCGGGCGAGATCATCGGGGCCTACGAAGATGCCCTGGAAGGGCTGTTCGTCCTGATGACTTTCCTGCCACTGGTGGTGGACAGTGGTGGTAACGCCGGTACTCAGTCGGCCACATTGATGGTGCGCGCATTGGCGACCGGCGACGTCAAGATGGGCGACTGGTTCCGGCTGCTTGCGAAGGAACTTGGGGTAGCCCTGGCCCTGGGTTTGGCCATGGCCATTGCGGTATTCATGGTGGCCTATTTCTGGAGAACCGAGGCCGTGTTCGATGTCTCGGCGGTGATTGCGCTCGGGATGATCGGTGTGGTGACGGTCGGGTCATTGGTCGGGATGCTGTTGCCCTTCGGCCTGGCCAAGCTCAATCTGGACCCGGCCACTGCCAGTGCGCCGTTGATTACTTCCATCGCGGACCTGGCCGGCATTGCCATGTACTTCGGCATCGCCGCCTGGATCCTGGGATTGACCGTATAGCCGACACAGGATGGCCCTGGCAATCTGAAAGCCGCCACTCCCTTCTTTCGGGGGTGGCGGCTTCGTTTGCCCGCGTTTTTGAACACGAAGACCACGAAGGAAAAACAGAAGGACACGAAGGAGATTACGTAATTTTGAAATAATCTTTCTTCGTGATCTTTTGTTTCCTCTTCGCGTCCTTCGTGTCGATTCAATCCATTTAATCGAAGCCTTTAACCCCAGAAGGCTTCTCCAATCAGCCATCCACCAATGGCCACGAAGACCACCGCGGCAAGCACGCGCACCAGGCGGATCGGGACACGGTCGGCGAACTTGTGACCCAACCAGATGACGGGCAGATTGACGAGTATCATCGCGCCGGTCGCACCCAGAACCACCGGGATGATGGTGTCGAAGCGGGCGGCGAGGGCCATGGAGGCGAGCTGGGTCTTGTCGCCGACCTCCATCAGGAAGAAGGTCACCAGGGCGGTCCAGAAGGCGCCATGTCCGGTTTCGCGTGGACGGTCGCCGGTATGCGTGCCCTCCGGAATCAGTACCCAGACCCCCATGCCGACAAACAGCAGGCCGACGACCCAGTTGAGTATCCTGTCGTCGATGAGCTGGCCCAGGCCCATGCCGACGCCGGCCGAAATGGCGTGAATCCCGACTGCCGCGATCGTCAGCCCGGCCAGGATCGGCCAGGGTTTGCGGAACTTGACTGCCAGCAGCAGGGCCAGCAACTGGGTGCGGTCGCCCAGCTCGGCCAGGGATACGGTGGCGAGACTGAGAAAGAAGGCTTCCATGATCGCGAATCCTCTGGGGAGCCGGCACCTGGACACAATGACACCGCACTGTCGCCGGCTCCCGGCGGGACAGGGCAGTGCCAAAGGTCTTGCCAGGCCGTGGAGGCTGCCCGCGCCATGGTCTCTGGACCAAGTCTGTTGACGCGAACCCCCGTGGGGACGGGGCGGCTACTCCCCAATGGCAGCGGCGGCGATTCTAATTCCAACCGGGCTGCCGGGCAAGGCCCCGATGAATGCGATAATGGCGACAACTCTGACTTTGACGAAATCCGGGAGAAGGCTCATGCGCATTACCCTGGTAGCGGCAATGACGCGAAACCGGGTCATTGGTCGCGACGGCGGCATGCCCTGGCATCTGCCCGCGGATCTGGCCCATTTCAAGCGGGTCACGCTGGACCACCCGGTCATCATGGGTCGAAAGACCTTCGAGTCCATCGGTTTTGCCCTGCCGAGACGGCGCAACATCGTGGTGACCCGCAATCCCGATGCGGAGTTCGAAGGTGCCGAGACGAGCACGTCGCTGGACGAGGCCCTGAGCCTGCTCGATGGCAGTGAGGATGTCATGGTGCTTGGAGGCGGTGAGTTGTATCGCCAGGCCCTCCCGCATGCCGACGCGATGGAGCTGACCTTCATAGATGCCGAGGTAGACGGTGACACGACGTTCCCTGAGTGGTCGCCCGGGGCGTGGCGGGAAGTCAGCCGTGAGCATCGTCCGGCCGATGAGCGTAACGCCCACGCGATGGACTTCGTTCGCCTGGAGCGGATATCGGCGGAGTGAGCCCAGCGGCCAGGTACCCGGCACGGCCGATGGATTCCGGCGCCCGGGGCGGGGTGTGTTACATTGTAACGAAATACGGCAGAGTCATACGGGAGACATGCCATGGCCGGGTCCGGGAAGGCCGCCCACAGCCACGATCATCAGCACTGCATACGGGAGGCGCTGACGAGTGCCGAACGTGTCTGCGCCGAACGCGGTGCCCGCCTCACGCCGCTCAGAAAACGCGTCCTGGAACTGATCTGGGACAGTCACGAGGCGATCAAGGCCTATGAACTGCTTGAGTCCCTGGGCGCTCTGGGCGAAAGCACCAAGCCTCCCACGGTCTACCGGGCCCTGGAATTCCTGCTCGAACAGGGCCTGATTCACCGCATCGAAAGCGAGAATGCCTACGTCGGTTGCCGCCATCCGGAAGAGGCCCACGACTATCAGCTATTGATCTGCGATGGCTGTCGCCACGTCGAGGAAGTGGAAGTGCCCGGCGTCGGTGCCGCGCTCAAGGATCAGGCCAGCCAGCTCGGTTTCCGGGTACACCAGAAGACAGTCGAGATCCACGGTCTGTGCGCTCAGTGCGTAGCCAACCCGCGTTAGAGCTCCCGCAGAGGCGCTGAGACGCAGAGAAACTCATGAGCACTGGCGAAATCTCGCCGCCTTCCGTTGGCTGCTGTAGGAGCGGCTTTCCAGCCGCGACTAGCGGGTGGCACAGCTGTCCCCTGGCATCGGCCCTGGAAAGGGCCTCCTACACAGCGTTGAAACACAGCCGGTGGAATATCTCCTGAGGAATTAGTGCTCTGCGCCTCCGCGTCTCTGCGGGACCATCACAGGGATGTCAGCCGTTCCTGGATCAGTCTGTCGGCGTAGGCGAAATCCACTCCATCCACCGAATCGGTGTCCCGGGTCAGCTCGTCCAGGATTTCGGCCTGCACTTCCCCGCGGCGACGGGCTTCGGCATAGGGCAGGTGATGGAACATCACCATGGAATAGCGGGGAATGAAACGGTCGGGGTGGCGTTCTTCCAGTTTCCAGCCGAGTTTCTTGCGCAGGATGAACTCCGGGTCACGGACCGAGTCGCGCATTTCCACGTAGTTTTCCAGCGCCATGTCGGCAATGGCCTCGGCATTGGGACGGCGGCGTTCTTCCAGCATGGCGAAGGCCGCTTCCCAGTCATCCTCGCTTGCCGTCAGGCAACGATCCAGCTCCTGGCAGTCCTCGAAGGCGCAGTTCATGCCCTGGCCGTGGAAGGGCACGATGGCATGGGCCGCGTCGCCAATCAGCAGGGCGAAATCATCCACCCGCCAGCGGGGACAGCGCACGGTGCCGAGCTCGCCGGTGGGATTGCTCAGAAAGGTATCGGTCAGATCCGGCATCAGCCGGGTGGCATCGGGAAAGTCCTGCTCGAAGAAGGCGCGGATTCGGTCCGGATCCGTGCCCAGTGCCTCAAAGGAAGGGGTTCCCTGATAGGGCAGGAAGAGGGTGACCGTGAAACTGCCATCGAGATTGGGCAAGGCGATCAGCATGTAGCCACCCCGTGGCCAGATGTGCAGGGCGCCGCGTTCCATCTGCCACTGCCCGTCGCCATCGGCCGGGATGCTTAGCTCCTTGTAGCCGTGCTCGAGCATGTCGATGTCGACGTCCATCCCGGTATGCGCGGCCATCGCGCCGCGCACCGGCGAGCCGGCACCGTCACAGGCAATCACGCGGGCGCATTCGATCGTCTCGCGCGTGCCGTCACTCCCATCTCTCACGTTCAGGCGCCGGGCCTTGAAGTCGACATCCTCAATGGCCTTGTTGAAATGGATCGTGACACGGCCGGTGGCTTCGGCGGCATCCATGAGCCGGCAATTGAGTTCGGAGCGCGAGACCGAATTGATCACTTCATGCGGCTTGTTCCCGTAGGGCTGCAGATCCAGACCGCCGTCCTGGTCATGAATCATGCGACCCCGCATGGGGATCAGCAGCGGCTCGATCCGGTCCATGACCCCGGCGCCTTCCAGGGCGGCAATCCCGCGATTGGCCAGAGCCAGGTTGATCGAGCGTCCCGCGGGAATATCCTCGCGCCGCATGTCCGGTCGTTTCTCGAATACGGTGACTTCCAGTCCCCGGCGTGCCAGGTAAAGCGCCAGCAGCGAGCCGGCAAGTCCCGCGCCGGCAATGACCACGTCCTTCCTGCTCATGCCTGCGATTCCCTCATGGCTGCGAATGATTCATTGGGATGTGCCCTTGATGTGGACGGCGGTTTCGAGTCGGTCCACGAAGTGAAACAGGTCCTCGAAGCGGTTGTAGAGAGGCACCGGCGCGATACGAATGACATCCGGTTCCCGCCAGTCCGCGACCACGCCGCGTTGCTCCAGGGCCTGGAAGATCCTGCGTCCGTCACCCTGTCGAAGACGCAGCGACAGTTGGCAGCCGCGCGCCTTCTCCGCCCGTGGCGTGATTACTTCCACCGCATCTCCCAGGCGTTCATCCAGCCAGTGCAACAGGGTCGCGCTCAGGCGCAGGGATTTGCTTCGCAGACTTGCCATGCCGACCTCGTCGAAGATCCGCAGTGAGGCGAGAAGCGGGGTCATGGACAGGATTGGCGGGTTCGACAGTTGCCAGCCTTCGGCGCCGGCCATGGGATGGAACTCGGGCCCCATCTGGAAACGGGTGTTCTTGTCGTGGCCCCACCAGCCGGCAAAGCGGGGCAGGGACTCATCCTCCGCGTGTCGCTCATGCACGAAGCAGCCCGCCACCGCGCCGGGCCCGGCATTGAGGTACTTGTAGGAGCACCAGGCAGCGAAGTCCACTCCCCAGTCGTGCAGTTCGAGCGGGATATTGCCGGCGGCGTGGGCGAGGTCGAAGCCTACCCGGCAGCCCTCCGCGTGCGCTGCCTCGGTGATCGTGGCCATGTCGAACACCTGGCCGCTGTAGTACTGGACGCCCGGGAGCAGGACCAGGTTGATGCGGTGGCCCTCGCGGCGGATCAGTTCCAGCAGGTCCTCGTCGCGTATGCTCGCTTCCCCTTCACGCGGCCCGATCTCGATCAGGTCCCGTTCGGGATCGAAGCCGTGAAAGCGTACCTGGGACTCGGCCGCATGACGGTCGGAGGGAAAGGCCGGCTTTTCGATCAGGATGGCCGGGCGCTCGGGCGTGGGGCGGTAGAAACTGACCATCATCAGGTGCAGATTCACCGTCAGGGTGTTCATCTGCACCACTTCGACCGGTTTCGCCCCCACCAGGCCCGCGGCGAGTTCGGTGAAGTTCTCGTGGTAGGGCATCCAGGGGCGCCGTGCCCGGGTATGGCCGTACACCCCCAGCCGGGCCCAGTCGTCCAGTTCCTCCTGAATCAGATCCCGCACGGCCCTTGGTTGCAGGCCAAGGGAGTTGCCACAGAAATAGAGGCTCTCTGAGCCGTCGGGTGCCGGCGGAACAAAAAAACTTGCCCGCATGCCAGCCAGTGGATCGGCCCGATCGATTGCCCGGGCGGCCTTGAGGGAAAATTCTTCGGGGGGCGAGAACTGATCATTCATGGGCGCTGATTGTACCGTTTATTCGTCCTCCCGCAGCACTTCCCGCAGACGATCCAGCGCGTCCTCGTCCCAGCCCTCCGGTTCGGTCAGGGCATGCCAGGCATCGAGGTAGTGCTCTGCCGCGAAATCATGGCCAAAGCCACGCGGCGACGAGCCGGCTGCCATGTCGGCGGCAAGTTGCAGGCCGGTCACGATCGGATACCAGCGAAGATGCTCGGAAACGTCCGGTCCACGCGGTGCTTCCATCCACTCGGGCTTGCGGTAAAAGGCTTCCGGTTCAAAGAAGGTGACCGGATCACTTGCATACTGCAGGTAGGCAATCCGGAAGGAACCCCATTCGGCGGCGCCGGTTTCAAGACCGCCGTGCTGGTTGGCGAAGCGCACCACCGAGTCGTCCCGGAACCGTGGCAGCCAGGCAGGGGAGTCGGCTTGTCGGCGTTCGGTGACCGTGCGCCAGGTTTCCTTTCGGAACGGTGGGCCGCTCCACAATGCCCCGTGGAAGGGGTCGTCGATGATGTCGAAGAAATCGAAGGAGCGGTCGGAATTGAGCGCTCCCAGACTGAGGCCGTGCAGGTAAAGGCGCGGTCGTTCCTCCTCGGGCAGCTCACTCCAGTGGCCATAGATCTTCTCGAACATGGCCTGGGCCATTTCCACCCCGTACTCGCCTTCCACCATCAGCGAGAGATGGCTGGGAAGATAGGAATACTGGGCGGCGACGGTGGCGACATCCCCGTGATGCAGGTATTCCAGAGGGGTCATGGAGGCCTGGTCCACCCAGCCGGTGCCGGTAGGCGTGACCAGGACCAGCAGCGAGCGATCGAAGGCGTCCAGGCGTTTCAGTTCCGCAAGCGCCAGCTCGGCCCGTTCTTCCGCCGTGTCGGCGGCATTCAGGCCGACATAGACACGGACCGGTTCCCGGGGGGTGTCTTCGCTGAAGGCTTCGAGCTCCTCCGTGGTCAGACCGCGGGAGAGGAATCGGCGGCCGTGACGTCCCATGTCGTCCCAGTCCAGCAGGGATTCGCGGCTGCCTGCCCGCATGGCGTCGGTGGGCTTGTCGTATTCGGCTTCCAGCAGGGCATCCACCTGCTGGTAGGACGCATCGGCACTGCGCAGGGCGAGGGAAAACAGGATGCCGTCAATGATCGCCCAGAAGAGAACGAAAGCGGCAACGAGCCCGAAGACATGGGAGACGCGGCGTGGCACGAAACGCTGCATACGGCGTGACAGTGCCAGGAAGAGCCGCCGAAACAGCTTCGCCAGCAACCACAGGCCCAGGAACACGATGATTGCGACCAGCCCCACGGTCACGGGATGAACGCCCCCCGCGGGCTCCATTTCCATCAGCGCGCGAACCGAGTTCTGCCAGCCGCCTGCCCGCCACAGGAAGCTCACCGCAATCAGGCCGCAAATACCCGCCGCAATCCCCTGCAGGATGCGTTGGTTCCGCTCGTGCGGGACCGGTAGTTCAAGGTAACGCCACAGCCAGTGGGCGAAGACCCCCAGACCATAGCCGGCAGTGAAGGAGAGCCCGGAAATGATGCCCTGGACGACGTCCGTTCGTGGCAGGAGAGTCGGAGTCAGCGACAGGGCGAACAGAAAGGTGCCCAGCAGCAGGCCGGCGGTATGAAAGGGGCGTCCAATGCGCATGTGTCGGGAGCCATGCAGTCAGTTCGACACCTACCGTAACACGCTGGCGGAGAGCCTCGCCCGACAGTGGGTCCGTCAACGAGTTGATCGAATCGGGCCAATTTGGAGCAAACGGGGTCTCTGACTTCAATTGCTGAGGCGACATTGCGGTAACGAATGACAGGGTCACAGGTGTCAGAAAACCCCCCGGTTTGTCGTATTACCTCGTAGCGATGTCTTCTTGTTGATCTCTGATCGAAGCAGAGAATGATCGGTTTCCCCGGAGGTGTGTGATGGGTTCTCGTTTTCAAGGCCGGATGAATCCCGGCAGGGTTTGGCCTTTCCTGTCTGTTCTGCTGTCTGCTGCCTTTCTGGCGGGTTGCCTGGCAGACGATGTGGACCTCGATGAACCGGAAATTGGTGATCCGGAACCGCCGCTCCCCGAGCTGGAAGCATCATCCGGCGTGATGAGCATGCAGTTGCGCTGGGAAGGTCCCGATACCGTGGATCTGGTTTTTTCCTCGGACCCCGGGTGCGACTGGGACAATTATTCTCTCTGCGAGGATGGCGGCCGTCTCACCGGGCAGTCGGGTGGCGAGCGCGAGCTCGGGGCCGTGGTGGACGAGTTTGATTCGGATACCGGGTGGTATTTCGTCGCCGAATCGGAAGGCGGCCGTTCCCAGCCGGTGGCCGCACGCCCATTGCCCATCGCGCTGGACGGGGTGCACGGCATAGAAGCCATCAAGGAACCCCCGGTAAACGCCCTGGAACGGGGAGAGTCGCTGTACGTGGGGGGAAGCTTCAGTCGGGTCGGTCCCCTGACCGGGGGCGGTGCCATGCTTGATCGGCAGGAAGGTCGACTGCGTGGCGTCGTGGCCCATGTGGAGGGAGAGGTCAAGGCGACTGTCTCGGATGGCGAAGGCGGATTCTTCATCGGCGGCGAGTTCGAAGCCGTCGGGGGGGAGGAGCGCATCAACCTCGCGCGAATCCGCTCCGACGGGGCCGTCGATCGCGACTGGCAGGCCGATGCCGATGCTCCGGTACACGCCCTTGCCCGCATGGGTGAGCAACTGCTGGTCGGCGGCGAATTCACCGAGATTGTTCATGACGAACTTGACCCGTCCGGTGCCCACATTGCCGTCCTGGAGGCGGATTCCGGTGCCGTCGATCCTGATTGGGGTCCGGATCTCAATGATCGGGTATTGGCTCTGAAGGCAGATGATGAACGGGTCTATGCCGGTGGCGATTTCACCGAGGTGAATGGTGCGAGCCGTGACTATCTCATCGCGCTGGATGGGACGACCGGGAGTCTGGAGGAAGACTGGGAGCCGGAGCTCGATAATACCGTATTCGCGCTGGCTACCCGGGGAGAGCGGGTCTTCGTTGGTGGCGCCTTCCAGGCGGTGGATGACGAACATTCCACTTCCCTGGCCGCCCTGGATGCGGAGACCGGTGAGATGGACTCCGCCTGGGATGTCGAGCTTTTCGGAGAAGCCGTCAGGGCTCTGGCGATTGCGGAGAACCGGCTTCATGTCGGGGGCGCTTTCGGCACCATCAACGACGAGTCGGGTTACAACAATTTTGCGGTACTGGATCTTGATTCCGCCAGCGTGATGGACGCGTTCGTGGCAACCGGTATTGCAGGCACGATTTCCGACCTGGCCGTGGCTGATGGGCGGGTCTACATGAGCGGGAATTTTGCAGAGGCGGTCGGTGGTCGGCGCGATAATCTGGTTGCCTTCGATGCCGACACCGGTGAGCTGAGTGATGAGTGGAATCCGGGGGCGAATCGTGAACTGGGTAATGGTGCAATCGCACTGAGCGACAACGCCATCTACGTAGGTGGCAATACAACGGAAATCAGTGGCGAGAGCCGTCAAGGTCTGGTCGCATTGGATCCGGAAACGGGCCTCATTGACGACGACTGGCAGGCCTCGGTCAAGCCCGGTGTGATGGATATGGCGCTCAAGGATGGAATCTTGTACGTGGCCGGCGATATTACCGAAGCGAACGGGGAACCAGCAGACCACCTGGTCGCCTTTGACGCGAATACCGGTGAGCGTGACAGCGACTGGTCGCCCGAGGCGGACGATGCCGCAACCTCGCTGCTGGTGACGGAAGATGTAGTGTTTGCGGGAGGCGCATTTTCCCGGATCAATGACGATGAACAGCATCAGGGCCTGGTTGCCCTGGATGCCTTTTCCGGAGCGCCTCTGGTCAACTGGGATGCCGGTGAAATCAGTGGTGCCACTGCTGTGGCCAGCGTGCGTTCAATGGCAAGCTCGGGAGACAGCCTCTTCATTGGTGGCAATTTCCAGTCGGTGGATGACACCGCCCGTGACCATATTGCCGCGCTGGATCTGACGGATGGCTCTCTTGAAGAGGACTGGGATCCGGGCACCGATGGGATGGTGAATGCGCTGGTGATCGAGGATGGGCGCCTGCATGCGGGTGGCAGCTTTACCGGCGCCGGCGGTGGCAGTGTGACATTTGCGGGGTCTCCACAGCATGAGGATCGCGCCCACATGGCTGCCTTTGATCCGGAGGATGGGTCTCTGGACGAGACCTGGGTTCCTTCCAGCGATGGTGTGGTCATGGACCTGGTCTCGAATGAGGGCCAATTCTACGCTGTGGGTGGATTCAGCGAAGTCAATGAGGGCACGGAGCGGGAGCGCATTGCCCGTTTCGGTTCTGAGAGTGGTGCACTCGATCTCGATTGGGATCCCGCGCTACCCGGTGCGGATCTGTTCTTCAGCCCATTGCGGGTTGTTCTGGTCACCTCGGAGCAGATATTCGTGGGCGGCGAAATTCCCCTTGCCGGGGGCGATTCGGGCAGCGACTCGGGTCATCAACTGCGCGGGAACCTGGTTAGCATTGATCCGGAGACCGGTGACTTGGTCTGGTGAAGTCGGGTCGACTTGCTGTAGCGCTGCGGATATTCAGTCCGACAGTTGCGGATGCAGTATGGGCCGGCTGGGTACGGCGTCGGTTTCCAGTGGGGGATACTGGAGATTCAGGAGCCATAGCCCGTCTTCAATCGTGTCGGGCACGAAAACCATTTCGGTGATCGAGGCATGGGGATGTGCCGCCCGGCTCAAATCCCGCGTGCCCTCCGGCAGGCCCCAGAAGCTCCGGTGGGCGAGCAGCTCTCCGCCATCATCGGGCCGGTCCACCGAGGGTTGATCGGTCAGCAAATGACAGATCCCCTGGCCCGCAAGCCACTCGGCCGCTTCCGCCGTAAGCCAGGTCGAGGGTGGCCCCGACATCCAGTCCCGGACACATTTTTCCGGTGCATTGGGCAGGGTCCGCAGGATGATTGCGGCCGGTGCGATCCCGGGCGCTGCCGTTTCCCAGGCTGCACGCAGGCGCGCCCGGGAAATGACCGGATCGCCGGCCTCGGCAGGGCCGGGACCACGTTCGCCACTGGCTGCGAACTGACCCGGTTCCAGCGACAGGAGCAGGGCCGGAACCAGGACATTGCCGACCAGGTCGGGCACCGTGGCCCGGTCGTCGGTGATGTGGCCGACGCACTCGGTGTGGGTGCCATTGCAGTGGGGAATGATCTCGAGGACTTCACAGTTGCAGCTTCCACCTTCGCGCGTGTCGCCGGTGAAACTGCCACTGCTCAGTGGCTTGCGTTGCGCGGGCGGTGCACCGAAGAAGCTCGGCTGCGGCCCGTCAAAATCCATGCTGATGGCGATCGAGTGTGCCGCCGTCGGCGACAGGTCAAAACGCAGTCCGTCGAGATCCGCCACCGCGCTCATGCGCGAAACCGCTCCGGTGACAGACCGAGCCATTCCAGCGCCGTGCCGTGCAGCAGACGCTCGCGCTCCGCTTCTTCCAGTGACATGCTCTCGATCAGTTTGCCCGGCTCCAGTTCTCCCAGCGGGAAAGGATAGTCGGTACCCAGGGCGATGCGTTCGGCACCGACCATGTCGAGCATGAGCTGCAACACCTTCGGTTCATGGGTCAGGGAATCGAAATAGAGCCGGTCCAGGTACTGGCGTGGATCAATGTCATTGTCCACCGCACACAGGTCCGGGCGGACATTGAAACCATGTTCAATGCGCCCGATGGACGGCAAAAAACTGCCTCCACCATGGGCGAAGGCCACCCGCAGCCGGGGGAAACGTTCAAACACGCCCCCGAAGATGATGGAGCAGATGGCGCGGGTCGTCTCTGCCGGCATGCCCACCAGCCAGGGCAGCCAGTATTTCGACATGCTCTCGGCGCCCATCATGTCCCAGGGGTGGACGAAGATGGCGGCGCCCAGTCTTTCGGCCGTGGCCCAGACCGGATCCAGCACCCGTTCGTTGAGGTTCCAGTCGTTGATATGTGAGCCGATCTGGATACCGGCCAGGCCCAGTTCACCGATACAGCGTTCCAGCTCGCCGGCCGCCCGGTCAGGATCCTGCATGGGGACCGTGCCAAGACCGACGAACCGGGTCGGATGGGCCGCCACCACTTCGGCGATGTGATCATTGAGAAAGCGGGAAAGGTCCAGGGCGTGTTCCGGTTTCGCCCAGTAACTGAACATCACCGGGACGGTGGAGAGCACCTGGACATCCACGCCGTGTTCGGCACAATCCGACAGCCTCGCTTCCGGGTCCCAGCAATTGGGCTCGATCTCCCGGAAGGTCTTGCCGTCCCGAACCATCCGCTTGTTGCAACCGGTCTCGCAGGGTTCGAGCTGAACAAAGCCCCCGTAACCATAGCGTTCCTTCAGATCCGGCCAGTTCGGGGGCAGGATGTGGGTGTGGACATCGATCTTCAGTGAATTGGGCACGAGCTGAATTTCCGGTTTCCAATTGATTTGTTTAGGAGTGACGAGCTTCAAGCTACAAGTTACAAGCGTGACTCCGTGTGCTTTGGAGGTTACGCAAGACCGCCGGGATAGCTTTTGTCTCGTCGCACACGACTTCTTGTTCTCCAACGGGATGAATTTGTCGGCTTGTAGCTTGTGGCTTGAAGCTTGTAGCTGAAAATTTACGGCTTCTCAGGCATCACATGCCCGCAATTCCCGCAGGTACGGTGTTCCTCGCTGCCGAAAAAACGGTCGAAGACCGGCGGGAACTGGGTCTCGATGTTTTCAAGGTGGAAGTATTCCTCGTAGAGCTTGTGATTGCATTCATCACAGAACCACATCAGCCCGTCCTGTTCATCAGGACGGCGCTCCCGTTCCACCACCAGGCCGATGGAGTTCTCGTGACGCTGGGGCGAATGGGGCACGCGTGGCGGCAACAGGAAGATTTCTCCTTCCCGGATAGGGATGTCCCGCACCTTGCCGTCTTCCTGGATCTTGAGGGTCATGTCGCCCTCGAGCATGTAGAAGAATTCTTCACCTTCATCGTAATGGTAGTCCTTGCGGTAGTTGGGCCCGCCGACCACCATGATGATGAACTCGGTGTCCTTGAATACCCGCTTGTTGCAGACGGGCGGCTTGAGTTCGTCGCGGTGTTCGTCAATCCACTTCTGGAAATTGAATGCGCCAGGCAGTGCCATGATTCCCTCCCGGGTCCGACCCTGTCGATGTCTGGATCAGTCCATGGTAGCAATACATTTCAGTTCGATCGCAATGGGCGTGGGCAGCCGGTTGACCTCCACGGTGGTGCGCGCCGGCTGGTTGTCGGCGAAGTATTCCGCATAGACCCGGTTGAAGGCCTCGAAATCCCGCGGGATATCGGTGAGAAAGACGGTGACATCGATCAATTGGTCCCAGCTGGAGCCGGCTTCCTCCAGGACGGTGCGCACGTTGCGGAATACCGAGTGGCACTGGGCCTCGATGTCGTAATCAATCACCTGGCCGTCGGCGTCCCGGTTCAGGCCGGGGATGGTCTTGCCATCGGCCTCGCGCGGACCCAGGCCCGACAGGAACAGCAGATTGCCGGCACGGCGGGCGTGGGGGTAGAGGCCGACCGGGGCCGGCGCCCCGCCGGCACGGACACGACCGGAATCGTCGCTCATCCTTCGTTCTCCTCGAATCGAATACAGACGTTCTTGGCTTCGGTGAAAAAGCGCATGGCCTCGAAGCCGCCCTCGCGGCCGACGCCGGAGTGCTTCATGCCTCCCATGGGCACCCGCAGGTCGCGCAGCATCCAGGTATTGACCCAGACCAGCCCCGTTTCGAGTTCGCGGCTCATGCGATGGGCGCGGGATATGTCCGCGGTCCACAGGCTCGCGGCGAGGCCATAATCGACCTCGTTGGCAATCGTCAGGGCTTCGGCTTCGTCCTCGAAGGGCGCCAGGGTGACCACCGGGCCGAAGATTTCCTCCCGGACGGTGTGGCAATCACGCGGCAGGCCCTCGATCACGGTGGGCGCGATGAACCAGCCCCGGGCGCAGCGTCCCTTCGGCTGCACCGCTTCGCCACCACAGAGGATCTCACCGCCTTCTTCCCGAGCCCGCTGGATGCAGGAAAGCACCTTCTCGTGGTGCGCGGCGGAGACCACCGCGCCCTGGCGGGTGGCTTCTTCCATCGGGTCGCCCGGCTGCAGCTCCCGGGCGCGTTCCACGAAGGCGTCCCGGAATCTGTCGTAGATGCCGCGCTGGACCAGCAGACGGGAACCACACAGGCAGATCTGGCCCTGGTTGGCAAAGGCCGCCTTAAGACTGCCCTCGAGCGCCTTGTCGAAATCGCAGTCGTCAAAGACGATATTGGGATTCTTGCCCCCCAGCTCCAGCGAGAGTTTCTTGAACATGGGCGCGGCGCTGCGGGCGATCTCGGCACCGGTGGCGGTGCCGCCGGTGAAGGAAATCGCCCGGACCTTCGGGTGGGCGACCAGCTCGGCGCCGATGCCCGCGCCGCGCCCGTGGAGGATGTTGAGCACGCCCTGCGGCAGTCCCGCCTCGATGCAGAGTTCAGCCAGGTGGCAGGCGGTGACCGGAGTGACTTCGGAGGGCTTGCCGATCACGCAATTGCCCGCGGCCAGCGCCGGGGCAATCTTCCAGGTGAACAGGTAGAGCGGCAGGTTCCAGGGCGAGATACAGCCCACCACGCCGTGGGGTTCGCGCAGGGTCCAGTTGATGGCCCCGTCTTCCATCAGATGAGACTCGCTTGCGAAATGACCGGCGGCGCCGGCAAAAAAGCGCAGGTTGGCCGCCGCACGGGGAATGTCCAGGCTGCGCGCGACACTGATCGGCTTGCCGGTGTCGCGCGATTCGGCGGCGGCCAGCTTTTCCAGGTCCCGTTCCACCAGCTCCGCCAGGCGATACAGCCAGCGGCCGCGCTCGGGCCCCGGGGTCCTGCGCCAGGCAGGAAAGGCCGCTTCGGCGGCGGCGACGGCATCCTCCAGTTCCGCCCGTCCGGCATCCGCAATCCGGCCGTATACCTGCCCGGTAGCCGGCTCGAAGTTGTCCAGCCAGGCATCTTCCCGGGAAGTCCGCAGTTCGCCGTTGATGTAGTGTCGGATGGTTTCCACGGTGTTCTCTATTGTGAGAAAGCTTCAAGTTTCAAGCTTCAAGCTGCAAGCTACAAGACGGGACGATCGGGCTTGAGGGTCAACTGCACCGCAAACAGGTGAGCTGAGCACATCGAATTATTTCCTCCCCCCACTGGGGGAAATCTGTCGGCTTGTCGCTTGTAGCTTGCAGCTTGTGGCTTGTGGCTTGTGGCTTGTAGCTTGTAGCTATTACTCAAATGCTTCGCGTTCGTCCGCCATCCACCGGGATACTATGGCCGGTGATGTAGGCAGCGGCGGGAGAGGCCAGGAAACCGATCGCGGCCGCCACTTCCTCCGCCTCGCCGAATCGCCCCATGGGCACCTGGGTCAGGGCCTCGGCCTCGACCTGCGCAAAGTCCTTGCCCGTCTTTTCGGCCTTGCCTTCGAACAGCTTCTTCAGGCGATCAGTCCGGGTAAAGCCGGGCAGGACATTGTTCACGGTAATCCCGTCCGGTGCCAGTTCGTGGGCAATGGTCTTCGCCCAGGAGGCCACCGCGCCGCGCACCGTATTGGACACCCCGAGACCGGGGATGGGTTCTTTCACCGAGGTGGAAATAATGTTGATGATCCGTCCGTAGCCGGACTCGCGCATGCCGGGCAACAGCGCCTGGAGCAGGATCTGGTTGCAGATCAGATGCCGTTGAAAGGCGGTGGTGTAGGCATCGCGCTCCGCGGTGTGCGCCGGTCCGCCCGGGGGGCCACCGCTGTTATTGACCAGGATCTGAAAGGGCCCCTGGTCCGCCACCCGCTCCCTGATCAGGCATTCCAGCGCCTCGGGCTGGTCGAAGTCGGCGGCGAACCAGTCGTGCTGCTGTCCTTCGCCGCCGGCCAGGTCCCCGCATACCTCGGCAAGGGCCTGTTCGTTGCGCGCGGTCAGGGTGACCGAAGCGCCCTGTTCCGCCAGGGTCCGGGCGGCGGCCCGCCCGATGCCCTGGCTTGCCCCGCAGACCAGAGCACGTATTCCGCCAAGCTTGATGTCCATTCCCATGCGTCTCCCATCAGCGATTGCAAGATTCACGCCGCGCCCGGGAATGTACCAGAGATGGGGGATCAGGGAATGCTTTGGCTGGGCTGAGGCAGAAGCGGGTGTCTGCTTGCCTATTTCTGGCCGGGTTCCTGATAGCCGCGGCAGTCGATGCTGATCCAGCCTCCGTCGCTGTCGAGCCGCAGGCCGGTGAGGGCACCGCCCCAGACACAGCCGCTGTCGAGTGGATAGACATTGTGGCCGTGGATTTCCCCGACGGTGGACCAGTGTCCGAAGACGATGTGATCGTCGGCCGTGCGTCGACCGGGTACCGCATACCAGGGCAGCAGCCCCTCGGGCTGGCTGCCCGGCGGGCCTTTTTCCTTCAGGTCCAGGCGGCCTTGTGGCGTGACAAAGCGCATGCGGGTAAAGCAATTGATGATGAAACGCAGCCGATCATACCCGCTTAGTCCGGAATCCCAAAGATCGGGTTGGTTGCCGTACATGTGTTCGAGGAAATCACGAAAATCCGGGCCCTGCAGGACGGCTTCCAGTTCGGCTGAACGCTGCGCACTCTCGGCCAGGTCCCATTGCGGCGGCAGACCGGCGTGCACCATGGCAAATCCACGGTCCGCCTCGTGATGAAAGAAGGGTCGACGCCGCAGCCATTCGAGCAGTTCTTCCGCATCCGCGGCATCGAGGATGTCGGTGAGCGTATCCTTGCTCCGGGGTTGATGGGCATCGCTGTAGGCAATTGCCAGCAGGTGCATGTCGTGATTGCCCAGCACGGTGACCGCATCTTCACCCAGGGATTTCACCAGGCGCAGCGCAGCGAGGGAATCGGGACCACGATTGACGATGTCGCCGGCGAACCACAGGCGGTCCCGCCCGGGATCGAAACTGATCCGGTCGAGAAAACGCTGCAGCTCTTCATGGCAGCCCTGGATGTCACCGATCGCGTAGGTGGCCATGCCCTGTTGGCTCAGTTGATGACACCGGGAACGGCGAGTCGAAACGCCTCGATCGGCGCTTCAAATTCACTGCCGTCGTCCCCTTCCATCTGGTAGCGGCCCTCCATGGATCCCACCGGTGTGGCGAGGATGGTGCCGCTGGTATAGCGATAGGATTCGCCGGGGTCCAGGTGGGGGAATTCGCCGACCACGCCTTCGCCCGACACTTCCTGTACCTTTCCGTTGGCATCCGTGATGCGCCAGCGCCGCCCGAGCAGGCGGGCGGGGATGCTGCCCTCGTTGCGCATGGTGATGGTGTAGGAGAAGACGTAACGCTCCTGCTCCGGATCTGACTGATCGGCCAGATAGCGAGTTTCCACGTCGACTTGTATCTCGTGAGTGCCTGGATCGCTCATTGCGCCTGGGTCTTTTGCCTGGGTCTTGTGCCAATGTCGGGGAGTGGGCCGGGAGATCTCCCGGCGCCTGCGGTGAACCCCCCATTGTAACCTACCTTGCGAACCGGAGCGGAGTTCAGGCTCCGGTGTCTCGCAGGCGTACGGCGAGCACGTCGCAGGGCGCGCGGTGCACCACCGAGCGCTCGGTCGAGCCCAGCAGGAGGGCGAGGCCGTGGCGTTCGCGGCTGCCGAGGACCAGAAGATCCGCGCCCAGTTCGCCGGCAGTGCGCTTGAGTTCGCTCTTGGTCTGGCCGATCTCGACCAGTTGATGCTCCGGCTTGATGTCCATGCGCTCGATCAGCTTCTCCAGACGCTGGCGCGCGCTGTCGATCAGTTCTTCTTCCATGTCGACCGGGGGTGGGAGCAGGGCCTCGCCGGCGGGATCGACCGGAATGTACTCGACCACGTGCAGCAGTGAGAGGCGGGCGCCGGTGGCGCGGGCAATATCCCGGGCCCGTTCGACCACCGCATCGCTGTCTTC
>SLND01000164.1 GCA_007133205.1 Natronospiraceae bacterium
CGATGAAGGATGTCGGTGGCCTTGCTGGACCAGGGCGAGACGGTGCCGAGACGCGGGGTCACCCAGACCCGGGTGGCCGACTCGGGCAATTCCCGGCTCGGTTCCGAACCGTCGTCGAGCAGGCGCTCGAGCAGACTGTATTCGGCATCCGACAGGGGCCGCCCGGTTGCGGCCAGGTAGAACCAGTCGGCACTCAGATCCTGCAGGCCGGGCACGATCTCGCGCAGGGTTTCGAACAGCTTGGCAATGCGGAACGCCGAGCGGGCCTGCCCCCCGGAAATATGCAGCATTTTCATGGACTCTGGCATGGCAAGAAGAAGGCGCGAATTTTACCGGACGGGCACTGCCCCGGCCAGCGATGCCCGGCCGTCGACAGCCCCATCATGCATTTCTCATAGACCGGCCCGAATCAGGCGGACACTGATCGTCGCTCACCCACCTCCCCCTGCGCCGCGACTTCGATCTCGGACGCGTTACAACCGAAAGCCCGGGCGAGCGCGCCCTGCGCCAGTTCGCGGGTATTGTTCTGTTCGCTGATATGGGCCGCGACCAGGCTGTCGAGACGGGCCGTATCGGTGCGTGTCAGCAGCTCGCCCGCCTGCTCATTGCTCAGATGACCGAACTGCCCTCCGACCCGCCGCTTGAGGGCCGGGGGATACGGTCCCTCGGCGAGCATGGTGGGATCATGGTTGGTTTCCAGCACCAGGGCGTGACACCCGGCATAGCGTGCCACCACATGCGGCGTGATATGGCCGATGTCGGTGAGAACCCCCAGGCGCGCCGAACCGGCCTCGAATACGAACTGGACCGGCTCCCGGGCATCATGCGGGACGGCCACCGGGGCCACCGCGATGTCGTCAAGCTCGAATACGTGCTCGGGCGTGATCCGCCGCCAGTCCACACCGTCCTCGTCGGCCACCGCCATGCGGGTGCCGTAGCTGGCAAATACCGGCAGGGCATGTTTTCTCGCCAGGCGCGGCACACCACTGGCATGATCGCCGTGTTCATGGGTCAACAGGATGGCGTCCAGGTCCGACGGGCTCAGATCGAGACAGGCGAGACGGGCCGTGATCTCACGGACGGAAAAGCCGCAATCAAGCAGAAGCCGGCTCCGTCTGCCTTCCACCAGCAGTGCATTGCCCCGACTGCCGCTGCCCAGAAAGGCAAATTGCAGCATGCTCAGTTCCCGCTCCCCGGGTTGTTTCCGCCCGGACCGGGGTAGCCACCCGGGAAAGGTGTCACCTTGGCGTCTCCGCAGTCGGAAATCCTTGCCGTGCCTCGCTGGTCCACCTCGTCGATGCGAACGACCGCATGCATCGGGACATGGAACCGGGAAACCCCTTCGAACTCCGTGCGCAGCTTTTCTTCCGCAGGATCCACCACCACGCTGCTGCGTTCCCCGAACAGCAGATCCCCGACTTCGACAAAGCCCATCAGGTCGCCATGCCTGACTTCACGGGCATAGATTTCGTAGATCTTGCCCTGATTGTGGAAAACAACCCGGAAAATCTTCCGCGAGTCAGTAGTGCCGCCCGGACTGCCCTTACCTGGAACCATTGGGAACCCTGTCATCTGGACCGAGGCGCGCCATCCTAACATGCAGGCGAGCTGCCCGGCGGCTTCCCCATTTGCCTGAATCAGTCCCCCATCCTATAGTTCAGTAAGGCCGGTTGCTGCAAGCAAGCCTGGTCTGACTGACAGGGATATCCTGACCGATTCAGGGACAGCCACCCCGAGCGCCGGAAACTGCGGGGAGACACCTTGGCCAGGGGCATCCATTCAAAAGGCAGCCGAAACACGGGGATTCGCTACCTTGCTCTGCCCCTGTTGTTCTTCCCCTTATACCTTCCTGCCATGCCCCCGGATGTCCCGCCCCACCAGCTGGTTGAAGACGCCTGGGGGGTCACCGAAGGACTGCCGCAGACCGCTGTTCAGACCCTCCACCAGAGCCGCGACGGACTTCTCTGGGTGGGCACCCAGGATGGCCTGGCACGCTTTGACGGCATTGAATTCGAGATCTTCGACACCGAAACCGAGCCCGGTCTGGTGCATTCCCACATCTATGCCCTTGCCGAAGATGGCGACGGCCGTCTCTGGATCGGGACACTCCAGGGGTTGAACCTGCGCGAGGATGGCGAGATCCGGGAACCTGAATCGCCGGAAGGCGGATTCGGGCCGGTTCATGATCTTGCCCATGACCCGGCCCGCGACCGGGTCTGGATTGCGGCGGAAAATGGGCTCTTCCACAGCGATGGCGCCGGTGGATTCGAGTCGGTCGAGGACGATACTCCCTACTTCAGCGTCAAGGTAACCGAGTCCGGTCACGTGTGGGCGGGCAGCCGCGGTCAACTGATCGAAAAGCGAGACGAAAATCTGAGGTCCCACGAACTTGGCGAGGGCTACGAGGATCATGAAATCCGCAGCTTCATGCCGGACGAAGACCACCTCTGGATCGGTACCAGTAACGGCCTCTACCGCAGCTCCAGGGAGCAACCCGCTGAGTGGGAGCATGGCTTTCTGCGCGATCAGGAAATCGACGATCTTCTGATGGACCGCAATGACACCCTCTGGATCGTCGGCACTTCCGGCGGCTACCGGGTCTTGCCGGGAGAGACCGAACCGGAGTCGTTCCGGACGACAATGCTGGGTGAGAATGACTGGCTGCGCTATCTCCACCAGGACCGTGAAGGCAACCTCTGGATCGGCGCCCACCTGACCGGTCTGCACCGGCTGCGCGAGAGCCCCTTCCGCCGCTACACCGCGCTCGACGGACTGGTCGACGGTACCGTCTGGGCCTATTACCGGAATCCGGATGATCAACTGTGGATCGGTTCCAATGACGAGGGCGCCTTTCGCAAGACCAATGACCGCTTCGAGAATGCAGTGCCTGCGGAAGAGCTCCCGCACAGCATGGTCATGGGTTTTCTCCACGACAGCGAAGACCGTTTCTGGATCACGACCCGTGCCGGTGTGGCCTGGTTCGACCCCGACACCCTCTCGCCTCTGGACATGCCCGAAGGATTCCCTGATTCGGCGGTGTTTTCCGTCATCGAGGACGACGAGGCACGAATCTGGCTCGCCAGCCGGGACGGGCTGTACTGGTGGGACGGCGAAGACCTGCATCGCATCGGTGAGGATGACGGCCTGACCCAACCACGCACCCGGGACATCATCCAGTCAGCGGATGGTCGCATCTGGGTGGCGACCGACACCGGAGTCTTCGTCGGTGATCCCGACGGCATGGAGCAGGTGGGCGAAGGCACCGATCTGCCGGAATTCGGGGTATCTTCCCTGTTCGAACTGGAAGGCGAGATCTGGGCCACGCTGCAGGGCGGCATTGCCCGCATTGACGAGACCGATGAAGTGCGGATCTACCGCGACGAGGACGGGCTCAATGCGCTCATTGGTTCCTTCCTCGCAATTGACGACGGTGTGCTCTGGTCCCTGACCCATGAAGGCGTGGAACGCACGCCGCTGGAGCAGTTCGAGGAATTCGATCGGGGCGAGCGCGAGCGCTTTGAACCCGATTATTTTGGCCGCCTGGATGAACCGGTCGCGGCCCAGTGCAATGGTGGTCACGGCCAGGCGGGCCTGTTCGATGCGGACGAGGGCATGCTCTGGTGCCCCTCTCTCGAAGGCGCATTGCGCCTCGACACGCGGGCGGCCATGGAAGCCCCCTCACCTCCTCATCCGCTCATCCGGCGAGTACGCGCCGGCGGGGAAACATGGCACGTGGAGGATCTTGTCGCGGATGGCCACCTGACCCTGCCTGCCGATGCCCGGGACCTGGAATTCGATTATTCCGGCATTCACTTCCGTTTCCCTGCCGGGGTCCGCCATCGCTACCGCCTTGCCGGATTCGAAC
>SLND01000097.1 GCA_007133205.1 Natronospiraceae bacterium
GGTCTGCCGCAGGTGGCCCGACACCCGGAACGGGTTGGTTGTGGGGCGCTGGCGGAGAACGAAGTACTCCTGCCCGCCGACCAGGCGCCGGAGCCCGAGGCGCCCGGCTCAGAGCCCACCCGGAAGCCATTCCGGGATCTGGGCAGGCTGACTGGCGCGAGCCGGAAGCGGCGCAAGGACTAGGCAGCCGGGATTGCGAGACAGGCCTGTGGCCAGGCGATTGATCTGGGTGGATCAAATCCAGGGTGGCAGGTCACGAACACGAACAGATACTTGATTCTGGAGAAAAGCTATGGCCGTTCAGAAGAACCGGAAAACCCCTTCCAAGCGGGGCATGCGTCGGGCCCATGATGCGCTGGGCAAGCCCACCCTGTCCGAGGATCCCACTACCGGTGAAACCCACCGCCGGCATCACGTGACACCGGACGGGTATTACCGGGGCCGCAAGCTCGTGGCCACGCCCGTGGACGAGATTGACCTCGAAGACGAAGACGAGGTCTGAAGTCTCAGCTACATTGGATCACGGGGCCGCGGCTGCCCATGGCAGACCGCGGCCGGTTTTTTCCGGGATACCGGGACATAAAGATACCTGCTGAAAAGCTGAAGGGAGACACCGCATGGGCTCAGGCATGACCCTCGCGCTTGACGGCATGGGAGGCGACCACGGTCCGGAAGTGGTTATTCCGGCGGCGTTGTCCATGCTCCGCAAGAACGAGGATCTCCAGCTGATCCTGGTCGGGGATCGTGACGCCCTCAACCAGGAACTTGCCCGGGCCCGCCCCGAACTGAAGACCCGCATCACTGTGCGCCATGCCAGTCAGGTGGTGGGCATGGACGAACTGCCTTCCCAGGCGCTTCGGAGCAAGAAGGATTCGTCCATGCGGGTGGCCATCAATCTGGTCAAGAGTGGCGAAGCCGATGCCTGCGTCAGCGCGGGCAATACCGGCGCGCTCATGGCCACCTCCCGTTTTGTTCTCAAGACCCTCCCCGGCATTGATCGACCCGCCATCATCTCTCCCATTCCCACCGGGGAGGGCCGGACCCACATGCTGGACCTGGGGGCCAATGCCGACTGCACCGCCGAACACCTGCTCCAGTTCGGCGTCATGGGATCTGCTCTTGCCACCGCGATTCACGATATCGAAGCACCCCGAGTGGGCCTGCTCAATATCGGAGAAGAGGAAACCAAGGGCAATGAGCGCATTCGGGAAGCCAGTCAGGTGCTTCAGGACAGCCACCTGAACTACATCGGTTACGTGGAAGGCAATGACATCTTCTCGGGTGATGTGGACGTGGTGGTTACCGACGGCTTTGTCGGCAATGTCTCGCTCAAGACCATGGAGGGCGTAGCCAAGCTGATCGTAAGGTATATTTACGAAGAGTTCTCGAAAAACTGGTTCACGAAGCTTCTTGCCGGTATTGCCATGCCGGTCCTCAAGGCCCTTCGTCGGCGTCTCGATCCGAGAAGGTATAATGGAGCCAGTCTGCTGGGGCTTCAGGGCATCGTGATCAAGAGTCATGGGGGCGCCGATGCCCTTGCCTTCGAGAACGCCATCCAGATTGCCATGCTGGAAGTAAGAAAAAACGTCCCGCAGCGCATCAGCCAGCTGCTGGAAGCGGAGGAAAAAGAGAGGCGCGCCGTCTGATGTACTCAAGAATCGCTGGAACGGGTCGATATCTTCCCGAAAAGGTCCTTACCAATTTCGACCTTGAAAAGATGGTGGATACCTCGGATCAGTGGATCCGGGAACGCAGCGGTATTGAGCGTCGGCATATTGCAGCGGAAGGCGAGACAACCTGTGACCTGTGTGAGGCCGCTGCCCGACAGGCGCTGGAGGCGGCAAACCTGACGCCCGCGGATATCGACATGATCGTGGTGGGCACCACGACCCCGGACCAGGTCTTTCCCAATGTGGCCTGCCTGCTGCAGGAGCGTCTGGGTAATCGGGGTGTTCCGGCGATCGGCCTGGAAGCCGCCTGCAGTGGCTTCATCTACGGCATGAGCGTGGCGGACAAGTTCATCCGCACCGGGGCTGCGAAAAAGGTCCTGGTAATCGGGGCCGAAACCCTTTCGCGCTTCATTGACTGGACGGATCGCTCCACCTGCGTTCTGTTCGGGGATGGGGCCGGGGCCGTGGTTCTGGAAGCCGCCGAATCCGAAGGCATCCTGTCAACGCACATCCATGCCGATGGTTATTACAAGGATCTGCTGTATTTTCCCTCCGGGGTGTCGAAGGGATTCGATGACCTGAAGTCAGGGCGTGATTTCGTCCAGATGAAGGGCAACGAGGTCTTCAAGGTTGCCGTGAATACCCTGGGTCGTATTGCCACCGAGACCCTGGAAGCCAACAACATCAGTCAGGAAGATATCGACTGGCTGATTCCCCATCAGGCCAATATTCGCATCATCGAAGCCACTGCACGGAAATTGAAGATGCCGATGGAGCGGGTCATTCTCACCGTTCAGGACCATGGCAATACCTCATCCGCCTCGGTGCCGATGGCCCTGGACACGGCCGTTCGGGATGGGCGAATCAAGCGTGGCGACCTGATTCTGCTGGAAGCCTTTGGCGGCGGGTTCACCTGGGGCTCGGCCCTTATTCGTTACTGATCACGGCGCTGAGCAGGCTGCCGATCAGAGCTTCCTTAGAGGGTTTCCATTTCCTCGTCGTCCCGTTCCGGGACATCCGTCGGGACGCGAATTGATTGCGTGTCTTCCTGGTCGCGTACCAGGATCTCGGCTTCTTCACCACTGGGTGTCGCGCGAATAGCGTCCAGGAAGTCCATCGGGGAATTCACTGTCTCGCCATTGACCTCGAGGACGAGGAAACCGGGTTCGAGGCCGGCCGCTGCCGCCTCGGGCTCGACCGCACTGATGAGCACGCCCCCCTTGTCGGTGGGCAGGGCCATCTCCTCCAGAAGGTCGGTTGCGGCCTCCACGACGGTGATCCCCGCCGCCTGGACGACGTTTTCATCACCTTCCGGCGCGCGGAAATCGAACTCCATTTCCGTCTGGAGGATCTCGCGGGCGACTTCGATCCGCGCCCCGGTACGCACCGCCAGTGCAAAACCATCGCTGGGTCGGGTATCAATGGTCCGGTGGCCGTTGTCGTCGTCACCTACCCGCAGTTCGATGCGGCCGTAATAGGTGCCGTCCTGCAGATCATGGACGACAATTCTTTCCAGGTCGGCATCGAGTTCAGTGAGGATGCTGCCCATGAGATCGTGGGTCATGGGGCGGGGCATTTCCACTTCGTGCAGTGCCCGCAGTATTGCCTCGGCTTCAGCGATTCCGATGAATATGGGTACGACATCGCCCGATTCGGGATCACGCAACAGGGCGACCGGAGCACCACTGTAGGAATCCACGCCCACGGTGGAGAGTTCCACATGGACAAAGTCTTCATCCGTATTTCCCTCGCCACCACAAGCGAGCAGGGGAAGCAGGACCAGTGCGAGAAAGGAGAGGTTGCGGGGAATGTGCTGGAGAGACATGGACCCTCCGTTTACCGGCTGCAGGGCTGAGTTGCCTTCACCATGTATACAGACCGTGCCTGAATCTGGCAAGGCCGGAGGTGACGGGCTCAGGCAACCAGCTGGTTCAGCTCCAGAATCGGCATCATCATCGCAATCACGATCATCAGCACGATCGCGGCCATCACCAGGATCATCACCGGCTGCAACAGGGAGAGCAGGGTGCCGATCAGGGTATCCATCTCCAGTTCCTGGTTGGAGGCCGCACGTTCCAGCATTTCGTCCAGCTCGCCGGATGCCTCGCCACTCCCGATCAGATGAATGGTCATGGGTGGGAAGAGGCCACTTGCCCCGAGGGAGCGGGCAATCGGCGCACCCTCGCGTACTCTCGCGGTGGCCTCATCGATCGCTTCACGCATGGGTACGTTGTTGACCACTTCGCCGGCAATGCGCAGGGAATCCAGTACAGGGACGCCACTGCCTGCCAGGATGCTCAGGGTCCGTGAAAAGCGGGCCGTGTTGAAGCCACGCACAATGCGACCGATAAGCGGGACACGGAGCAGCAAGCGGTGGTATTTGCGCTTCGGCCCCGGACGCTGAAGCACCTGGTGCAGGCCGAAGCCAGCCGCAGAGGCCAGAATCACCAGCCAGAGCAGCTGTTCCTGGAGGAAATCGCTGGAGGCGATCAGGATTTCGGTCATTCTGGGGAGTTGCTGCCCGGTATCCTCGAACACCGTGACCACTTCCGGAACCACCTGCACCAGCAGGAAAACGATAATGCCGATGGCCACCGTCGTCAGCAGGATGGGGTAGACCATGGCCTGCTGGACCTTGGACCGGATGTGCTGTCGGTTTTCGGTGTATTCGGCCAGTCGCTCGAGAACGCCATCCAGGTGTCCCGACTGCTCGCCTGCCGCCACCGTGGAGCGATAGATTTCGGGAAAGGCGGCCGGAAATTCCGCCAGACCATCAGCCAGGGTATGGCCCTCCATGACCCGGGAACGTACCGCCATCAGGATGCTCTTGGTCCGGCTCTTTTCCGACTGCTGGGCCACGGCACTGAGGGCCTCTTCCAGCGGCAGGCCGGAACGCACCAGGGTGGCCAGCTGGCGGGTGACGAGAGACAGGTCCGCCGGCGAGAGGCCACGGCGGAAACGCAAGCTGGTGGCAGGCTGGCCCTTGTCTTCACTGCGTTCACGACCCGCGATCTCATTGACCGACAGTGGCGTCAGTCGCTGTTCCCGCAATTGCTGGCGGATATGGCGAGCGGTGTCGCCTTCAAGCACGCCCTTTTTCTGGCGGCCGCCGGCATCCAGTGCAGTGTATTCGAAGGCGCCCATCAGTCTTCGCGGCTCACCCGGATGACTTCTTCCATGGTGGTTTCACCTTCCAGGATCTTGCGTCGCCCGTCCTCGCGAATGCTGGGCGTGTGCTGGCGGGCATAGGTTTCCATTTCGTTTTCACTGTGCCCGTCGTGGATCATGTTGCGCATCTTCTCGTCGATGGGTACCAGTTCGTAAATCCCGGTACGGCCACGGAAACCGGAGTTATTGCATGCCTCACAGCCGCCCGGATGGTAGATGGTGGGCGGGTTGGTCGGATCGTATCCGAGCATCCGGCATTCCCGCTCCTGGGCCTCATGCGGGACCTTGCAGTCGGGGCAGAGCACCCGCACCAGGCGTTGGGCCAGCAGGCCGAGGAGGGAGGAGGAGAGCAGAAAGGGTTCAACCCCCATGTCCCGCAGACGGGTCACCGCGCCTATGGCGGTGTTGGTATGCAGGGTGGACAACACCAGGTGGCCGGTCAGACTGGCCTGGACCGCGATCTGGGCCGTTTCCAGGTCCCGGATTTCGCCCACCATGACTACGTCCGGGTCCTGCCGGAGGATGGCCCGCAGGCCGCGGGCAAAGGTCATGTCGACCTTGGTGTTGACCTGGGTCTGGCCGATCCCGTCGAGGTAGTACTCGATCGGATCCTCGACCGTCATGATGTTGCGGCTGGTTTCGTTCAGCCGGGTCAGACCGGCATACAGGGTGGTGGTCTTGCCTGAACCGGTCGGGCCCGTGACCAGGATGATCCCGTGCGGCTTGTGGATCAGCTGATCCATGATTTCCTGGGCGCGGGGTTCCATGCCGAGATGATGCAGGTCGAGGCGGCCTGCCTGCTTGTCCAGGAGACGCAGCACCACCCGTTCCCCGTGTCCGGAGGGCAGAGTGGAGACCCGGACGTCCACCGCACGACCGGCGACACGCAGGGAAATCCGGCCGTCCTGCGGGATTCGTTTTTCGGCAATGTCCAGCTTGGCCATCACCTTCACACGCGATACCAGGAGTGGCGCGACCGCGCGCTTGGAGTTGAGGGCCTCGCGGAGTACTCCGTCCACCCGGAACCGGACCACAAGGCGGTTTTCAAACGGTTCGATATGGATATCCGAGGCATTCTCCTTCACCGCCTCGGTCAGCAAGGCATTGATCAGGCGGATGATCGGGGCATCGTCATCCGCTTCCAGCAGGTCTTCCGGCTCCGGCAGGGACATGGCGACGCTGTTGAGATCAACGTCGTCTTCCAGTCCCTCCATCATCTGGTGAGCGCTGTTGGCATCCTCATAGGCCCGCTGAAGCTGATTATCGAATTCCTCCGACGGTACCTTGCTGATGCACAGGCTCATGCCCGCATACCGGCGAACCTCACGGAGAGAGGCGGCGGTCACGTCGGAACGACAGATGGTTTCCACTCGTCCGTCGTCAAGCAGTTCCCCGAGCAGTACGCCATGGCGCCGGGCGAAGGCAAAGGGCAGGCGAGGCACGCCGTCTTCGCGGCTTGCCGGAGCAACCTCCGGGTCATGCGCGGGCGCGGTACTGCCTCCGGTTGCCTCGGCAGCTTCCTGTAAGGGGTCAGTCGTCGCCATTGTCATCCTGATCGCGCAGGTCCAGTTCGGGGGTATCGAGGTCTTGGTCTTCTTCCGGCTCGTAGTCTTCCGGGGTATGCATCGGTCCGCGCCGGAAATGTTCAATCGGCTCCAGTTGCGGCCGTTCTCCACCCCAGATATGGCGCACTCGGTCAGTGCGGCCTTCCTGCATTTCCTGCATCAGGGTGTACTTGGCCTCGGTCTGGTGCCGGGCATCATCGGGGGTGCGCATGATCTGCGGCTTCAGGAAGACCATGAGGTTCTGTTTTTCCGACTGGGTGCTGCTATAGCGAAAGAGGTTGCCAAGCACCGGGATGCTGCCCAGGATCGGCACGCGTTGTTCGGATTCACGCAATTGTTCGTCGATCAGTCCGCCGAGAACGATGACCTCGCCATCCTCCACGATCACCCGGGTAGTGATTTCGCGCAGATTGGTGATCAGGTCCGCCGCCCCACCGGCAGCCGAGATACTTGAGACCTCCTGCTCGATGTCGAGAAAGACCGCGTCACCTTCGTTGATACGCGGCGTAATCTGGAGCTGGACACCCACATCCTCGCGCTGGATGGTCTGGAATGGATTGACCCGACCCGTCTGGCCAGGGTCCTGTGTGGCGCCGTCCGCTCCGGTCTGACTGAAACTGCCAGTCAGGAACGGCACCTGCTGGCCCACGGTGATCCGGGCTTCCTCGTTGTCCATGGTCAGCAGCGTGGGCGTGGACAGGATGTTGGTTGCTGTATCGCCGGCCAGGGCCCGCAGCAGGGCCGCAAAGTCCAGGGTGTCGGTACCGAAGCGACCGACCCCCATGGTGAGGCCGTCCGGAATCTGGGCGAGACCCTCTCCAGCCTGAATTGCACCCGCCAGGTCGGCGATGCCCCGACCCTCGCCGCTGAAATCGGTTACCGCGGCGGGGCGGGTCGCATCGCCGGACCGGTCGGCAGCCGCCCAGGTAATGCCCAGCTCGCCTGCCCGGTCCTTGCTGACCTCGACGATGATCGCCTCCACCAGTACCTGGGCCCGGCGGATGTCGAGTTTGTCGATCACCCGGTCGATCTCGCGCATCTGTCGGGGTGGAGCCGTGATCACCAGTGCGTTGGTCTGCTCATCCGGGATGACGCTGATGCGTTCGGTTTCGTCGACGGCGTCTTCCATGTGGCTCTGCAGGATATCGGCCATGGCACTGGCGTCGCCGTAGCGGACGTAGTGCACCCTGGTATTGCCTTCCTGCTCCAGGGGCGTATCCAGGTGAGCAATCAGAGCGCGCATGCGCACCCGGTCGGCCTCGCCGCCACCGATGAGAATACTGTTGCTGCGTTCGTCCGCCACCAGGCTCAGGGGCGCCGCATCGTCGCCCCGATCACGCGTGTCCATTTCGTTCAGGATGCGTACGGTTTCGGTGGCAGTGGCATGTTCGAGCCTAACCACCTCAACGTCATCTTCCTTGGCCTGGTCCACCCGCTGAATGATGTTCTCGAGTCGGTCGATATTCGACTTGCGGTCGGCTATCAGCAGAGAGTTGGCCACCGAAATGGCGACCAGATGCGAGTCCTGGGAGGCCAGTGGGCGCAACACCGGCACCAACTGGGAGGCGGGAACATGTTCGAGCTCGATCAGTCGGGTGTGGATTTCATCGCTGAAATCGACCCGTGCTCCGTCGTCACCGCCGGGCATCTGCCTGGCATCCGAGGAGGGGACGATCTTGATGACGTTGCCGCTGCGCTGGGCGGCAAAGCCATGGACCTGGAGAATGGAGTGAAAGATCTCGTAGACCGCTTCGGGGGATACCGGGCGCGAGGAGGTCACCGTGATGCGGCCTTCGACGCGGGGGTCGATGATGAAATTTTCCTCGATTACCTCGCTGATGCTCTTGGCCACTTCCCGGATATCGGCTTCTTCGTAGTTCAGGGTGACCTTTTCATTTTCCTCGCCCGTCGCCGACAGTGGCAGCAATACCAAGGCGCAAGCGATGAGCAATGCGGACAATGTCCGATGCCGGCGAGTGCTTCTGAATGAAATCTGGCCCTCAGGCTTTCTGGTGAACATGTGATTCAACCCCGAATAATCGATTGCCATCCCGGCTGTCAGTCGTCAGCGGGACAGTGAAATGTTGACTGTGGTCTGTTCATCATTACGGCGGATGGTCAGTTCCACCGAAGTGGCATCCTGCAGTTCCTGCATCAGTTCCATGCCGGCCGCCGGGCTGTCGAGTGACTGTCCGTTCACGGCAGTGACGATGTCGCCGGGGCGCAGGCCCAGTTGGTGAAAGGCATCGCGCATCTGACCGGGAAAGATGCGGAATCCGACCATTTCCCCGTCTTCCTGGTAGGGGGCGGGACGAATCACCTCCGTGATCCGCTCAGGATTGGCCTGAATTTCCTCGCGTAGTTCGGCCAGTTCGTCGGGCACCTCGACATCCTCGTCGGCATCGTTCCCGCTGGGCTCCGATCCTGCATCATCAGCAGCCGGGACGCCGGCGATTTCGAGTCCGTTCTCGACCCAGGGGAGCTGGAGCATTTCCAGGTCACCGCCACGCTCCAGGATAACCCGGTCGGGATAGACCGCACGCAGGGAGGCTCCCGAGGCAATCTCGTCGCCGATGGCATAACTCTTGTCACCATCGTCTTCCGTGGCGATGATCGCGCGGGCCTGCGTCGGGCTGCCGGTGGCGATGACGCCACGGAGCTTGAGATTGAGCTGGGTTTCAGGGGCGTCGATGGCGTCGAGATCCAGATCCCCGTTTTCGGCATCGGGTTCATCGTCCGGATCCGCTTCACCGAAGGGATTGGCCGCAATCAGGGCATCCACGTCCACCCGCTCCCCGTTCTCGGCAATCTCGCCGGGAGCGGAAACCGGTGCGCCACCCGGCTCGTCGGCGGGCAGGGGGGCCAGGCGCCAGGTGAGATCGGCAAGAATATAGGCGATCACCACCACCAGCACGATGCTGGCAGCGGTGGGGAGATAACGCTGTAGGCGCCTGAGGTACTCGGGCGGACTCCCCCCCGCCTCAAGCAGACTGGCCATGGAAAAACGCATGATGTACTGCCCGGGGCCGGCGCCCCTGAGGCTCGGGCCCCCTGCTGGTTAGCCAATTTCGACATGATACGTAGATGTTGCTCGGAAGCTCAAGTTGTGCCTTGAGTTTTTTCCCGAATCTGCCGATGCTGGCGGAGTGGGATCCGGCTGCTGTCATGGCCCGGTTTGTATCTGCCCGGGTATCTTTCCGGGCCGGCAGGGTCGGCCGCGGGTATGGGCTGCTTTCGACCCCTGACGGGGTGGATTGAGGCATTCAGGCATGAAATCGAGAGGGAGGGCAAGGTTTCCGGGGGTGACCTGGGGCCGGGAAAGCCTGCCGTAATCGAAACGGGACATGTGATGCATGGCAAGCTCGGACAAATCTGGCGCAGTGCCACGAATCGCCTCGGCCGCGAGGCGTTGGTGCGCCTGGGTATCACGGCCTGCCTGATCAGTGTCTTCGCGGTTCATGCCAGCGGCCTGGCCGAATTCCGGGTGGTCAATTACCTCGAATATCTCACCTACGACACCCGCCTGCAGGCGGACATGCCCTTCAGTGTCGACGAGGATATCGTCCTGGTTGGCGTGGATGAGCAGAGTCTGGCGCGGGAAGGGCGCTGGCCATGGCCCCGGAAGCGACTGGCGGACCTGTTTGACCGCCTGTTTGACGACTACGATGTCCGGCAGCTGGGGATCGACGGTGTCTTCCCGGAGCCGGAACAGCCAGCGGCGGGCGGCATCGGGGCCGGGCTGTTCGAGGAGGGAGTTCCGGGGGAGCAGTGGCCGGAGCGCGAACTGTCACCGGACCAGCGCCTGGCCCAGTCCATGCGCGGGCGCGACGTCATCCTGGGCATGGCCTTTCGCGACGATGGTGCATCCTCGGGTGTCCTGCCGCCCAGCCTGGGGAGAACGGACGCACTGCCCGGTGGACTTGAACCCGGTGTCCATTCTGTTTTCACCGCCAACCTGCCCATGCTCCAGGGGGCTGCCCGTAATGCGGGATTCGCCGACATCCGCCTGTTCGACGCGGATGGACGGGTCAGGCGCACCCCGTTGCTGGCGGTTCATGAAGGCAGTATCTACGGGTCTTTCCCCCTGGTCATGGCCCGGGTGGCGCAGGGGGAATCACCCCTGGCCCTTGACGCCGGCGGCCGATTCGCGGGTCCGGAGATCGCCCTGGGGGAGCGCAAGATCCCGGTTGACAGTGAATCCGCCCTGCTCATTCCCTATCGCGGGCCCCGCTTCAGTTTCCCCAACGTGTCCGCGGTGGATGTTCTGGACGGGAGCGCGGATCCGGAGCTGCTGGAAGACGCGATCGTGATCTTCGGCGCGTCCGCCACCGGCCTGGGCGATTTCCATGCCACACCCGTATCCGATGCCATGTCCAGCATCGAAGTCCACGCACACGTGATTTCCGGGCTCATGGATGGGCGCCTGATGCGGGCACCGGGCAATGCGGCTCTGGTGGAGACAGGTATTATCGCCGGGCTTGGTCTGATCCTGGCGGGGGCCTATCTGCTCCTGGGCGGCTGGGGCAGCGTCGCCGCCACGTTGGGAGTGCTTGCAGGCTACACGGCGATAAACCTGGGTCTGTGGCGCTGGATGGACCTGGTGCTGCCCCTGGGTTCGGTGGTGGTATTCACCGCGCTTCTCTATACCCTGCACCTGCTCTACGGACATATCCGTGCCACCCGCTCGCGACGGGAGTTGTCGACGGTTTTCAGTCATTACGTGCCCCAGCCGCTGGTCGAGGAGCTCATGGACAACCCCGAGCATGTCCAGCTCGAGGGCGAAAGCCGTGAGATGACCGTACTGTTCTCCGACATCCATGGTTTTGCCGGGATCGCCGAAAGCCTTGATCCGCGCGAACTGACCCGGCTCATGAACGAGTTCCTGACCGCCATGACCCAGGTGATTCAGCGCCGGCGGGGGACGATTGACAAGTACATGGGAGATTCGGTGATGGCCTTCTGGGGCGCGCCGATCCACACGCCGGATCACGCTCGGCAGGCGGTGTTCGCGGCCCTGGAGATGCAACGGGAGATGAGTCGGCTCAATGGGCGCTTTCGCCGTCGCGGCTGGCCGGTGCTCAGCCTGGGGATCGGCATCAACACCGGGCACATGAGTGTCGGCAACATGGGATCCGAGTTCCGGATGGCCTACACGGTCATGGGCGATGCGGTAAATCTGGGCTCACGGCTGGAGGGCCTGACGCGTCAATTCGGAATCGGGATCATCTGCAGCGAATATACCCGTCAGGCTGTGCCGGATGTCCGCTTCATGGAGCTTGATCGGGCCTCGGTCCGTGGCCGGGGCGAGCCGGTGACCATCTATGAGCCCCTGGGCCTGCCTGATGAACTGCCGGAGCACACCCGGCGGCGTGCCAGTCAGTTCGAGAGCGCCCTGGAAGACCTGCGGGCGGAGCGCTACCGGGAGGCGGCCGAGCTCCTGCAGGGCCTGATGCGCGACGATCCGGCAAGGGCCCGGCTCTACTACCATTTCCTGGCCCAGGCGGACGAGCGGGTGAGGGAAATCGAGTCCCTCGCGGGAGAATCCCTGACTCGCGGTGGTCTATAGGCAATGAACGGTCAGGACAGATGCCGCGCGGATGGGCTAGAATCTCAACCATGAGCAAGCACAGACACACAGGGCAGAATCCCGACCAGCCGGGTGCCGAGGTCCAGGAAGCAAAACCCCGGGTTCGGCGCCCGCCACTGTATCGGGTGGTTCTGTTGAACGACGATTACACGCCGATGGATTTCGTCGTGGAAGTACTGCAGAAATTCTTTCGGATGGACACGAACAAGGCGACCCAGGTCATGCTCAAGGTGCACACGGAAGGCAAGGGAGTATGCGGGGTGTTTACCTACGAGATAGCCGAAACCAAGGTGTCCCAGGTAACGGATTATGCCCGGGAGCATCAGCATCCGCTGTTGTGCACCATGGAGCAGGCCTGAGCGGGCCTGAAAGGGGGAAGGAGGGGAAAATCGAGAAACCGCAGCCATGTGGTTACGCATTGAATACTGACAGATCGGGTGCATCATGCTGAGCAAAGAGCTGGAATTCTGCCTCAACGCAGCCTTCAAGGAAGCGCGCCAGAAGCGTCATGAATTCATGACGGTGGAGCATCTGCTTCTTGCGCTTCTCGATTCTCCCCAGGTTACCGAGATTCTCCAGGCCTGCGGTGCGGACGTGGATGGATTGCGCCGTGAACTCGGTCAATTCATTGATGAGACCACGCCCCTGCTCGAAGAAAGCGAAGGCGAGGATGTCCAGCCCACCCTGGGTTTCCAGCGTGTACTCCAGCGCGCCGTCTTTCATGTCCAGTCCTCGGGCAAGAAAGAGGTGACTGCCAGCAATGTGCTGGTCGCGATTTTCGGCGAAAAGGAGAGCCACGCCGTCTATCTGCTGGGACGCCAGTCGGTGACCCGCCTGGATGTGGTCAACTACATTTCCCACGGCATATCCAAGATATCCGGCGAAGAAGGTGCCGAGGGTCAGACGGAAGATGAAGAGGTCACCGTTGATGACGCCGACAAGAGTCCGCTGGAAAAGTACGCCACCAATCTGAACCGCCGGGCCCGGGAGGGCCGGGTGGATCCCCTGATTGGTCGTGAACACGAGATCGAACGCACCATTCAGATTCTATGCCGGCGGCGCAAGAACAATCCGCTGTTCGTGGGCGAAGCCGGCGTGGGCAAGACCGCACTGGCGGAAGGCCTGGCCAAGCTGATCGTGGACGGGCAGGTACCCGAGCCCCTGGAGGATCATGTCGTCTATGCCCTGGACCTCGGGGCCTTGATCGCCGGCACCAAGTACCGTGGCGATTTCGAGAAGCGCCTCAAGGGCGTGATCGGGGAACTCAAGAAACACCCCGGCTCGATTCTGTTCATCGACGAGATTCATACCATCATCGGTGCGGGCGCCGCTTCCGGGGGCGTGATGGACGCCTCCAACCTGATCAAGCCGGTGCTGACCAATGGCGACCTGCGTTGCATCGGGTCCACGACCTATCACGAATATCGCGGTATCTTCGAGAAGGACCGCGCGCTGTCGCGGCGATTCCAGAAGATCGATATTCCCGAACCCACGGTCGGGGAGACGGTCGAGATCCTCAAGGGCCTGCGGGATCGCTTCGAGGAGCATCACGAGGTCAAGTTCCCGGCGCGTGCCCTGCAGGCAGCCGCGGAACTTGCTTCCCGCTACATCAACGACCGCTTTCTGCCGGACAAGGCCATCGACGTGATCGACGAGGCCGGTGCAAACATGCGCCTGCGTCCGCCGACTCGGCGGCGCAAGACCATTCACGTGACGGATGTGGAAGAGATTGTCGCCAAGATGGCGCGGATTCCGCCCAGGTCCGTCTCGACCTCCGACCGGGACACGCTGCGCAATCTCGAGCGCAACCTCAAACTGGTGATCTACGGGCAGGACCGGGCGGTGGAAACCCTGTCCTCCGCGATCAAGATGGCCCGTTCGGGGCTCGGGCAGGAAGACAAGCCGATCGGCTCATTCCTGTTTTCCGGCCCCACCGGCGTGGGCAAGACCGAGGTGACGCGGCAGCTGGCCCGGATTCTGGGTATCGAGTTCCTGCGTTTCGACATGTCGGAATACATGGAACGGCATACCGTCAGTCGCCTGATCGGTGCACCCCCCGGTTATGTCGGTTATGACCAGGGCGGGTTGCTGACCGAAGCGGTGACCAAGCACCCGCACGCGGTACTGTTGCTGGATGAAATCGAAAAGGCCCATCCCGAGGTCTACAACATCCTGCTGCAGCTCATGGACCATGGCACGCTCACCGACAATAACGGCCGCAAGGCGGATTTCCGCAACGTGATTCTGGTGATGACCACCAACGCCGGCGCCCAGGAGCGGGCCCGGGCCTCGGTCGGCTTTATCGA
>SLND01000112.1 GCA_007133205.1 Natronospiraceae bacterium
CCGTTTCAGCCCTCCTCACGCGGCCCGCGAGGTGGTTTCGCGTCCGGGTCGTGACCGACCGGCAGTTTATCTCGCAGTTCCGTGCCCCGGTCCGGATCGGGAATCCGGCCCTGCCAGGCAGGGACCACCACCCCCAGGGAAATGATCATCCGCAGGGCTTCATCCACGCTCATGTCGAGCTCGATCACCTGTTCACGCGGGATCATGAGATTGAAGCCGGAGGTCGGATTGGGCGTCGTGGGCACATAGACCCCCACCACTTCCCTTCCGGTGCGATGCTGGATTTCCCCCAGGTCGGAATTGGTGACGAAGGCAAGGGCCCAGCTGTTCTCGTGGGGGTAGGGAATCAGCACCGGCTGGCGAAAGGCCTCGCTCTGGCCGGAGAACATGGTTTCGGCAATCTGCTTGGTGCCGTAATAGATCGAGCGCACCACCGGGATGCGCCGGAGCATGCCTTCGCCCCAGTCCACCAGTTTGCGCCCCAGGAAGTTGGCGGTGAACATCCCGATCAGCAGCAGGGCCAGCAGACTGAGAATGATGCCCAGGCCCGGAATATTGAAGCCGAACAGGTTCTCCGGCTGGATCGCGTCCGGCAGCAGGTTCAGGGAGCGATCCATGAAATTGACCAGAAATCGCAGGACATACAGGGTCACGCCGATGGGCACCACCACCAGCAGTCCGGCGACCAGGTAACGGCGCAGACGGGCGAGACGTCCCGGCGGACCCTGTTTGCTCATGTCGATTCCCCTCAGTTGTTTCCGGCCTTGGTATCGGCCTTGCCACTGACGTTCTTGCCTTCAGTCTTGTCAGCGGAGCCTTTTGAGCTGGTATCGGTGCTCGAGGTCGACTTGTCGCCGGAAGCCCCCGGTTTGTCCTTGCCCGCATCGGCCTTGCCGTCCTGGCCATTGGCGGCGGTGTCTTCCTTGAGATTGCGCTTGTCCTTGTCCTTGAAGTCGGTTTCGTACCAGCCCGAGCCCGCGAGGCGAAAGGCGACATTGGAGACGAGTTTGCGCAGGGCCTTCTCCTCGCATTCCGGGCAGGTCTCGAGCAGCGGATCGCTGACCTTCTGCAGGGCCTCCAGTTTGTGGTCGCAGGCCTGACATTGGTATTCGTATATCGGCATGGTTCACTCAGGTTCGTGGTAACGGGTTTTTGCTTGTCTGGCGACATCGGGCCTGGCGAGAGGCCACGCCCGATGGCCCGATACATGGTGGCAATCGACGGAATTGCAAGAGCCCGGCATTATACCGCCTGAGGCGCCGGCGCACGCATATCCGCGGACCAGCGGGCACGGTACCCTGTGGGGTGGGACTGAACGAGAACGAAAAAGGATGCTGACATGACCGAGCAGGGGGATTCGGACGCACAACCCACGGTGGTGATCACGGGCTGTTCCAGCGGCATCGGAGAGGCGGCGGCCCACCTGCTGCGGGACCGCGGCTGGCGGGTCTTTGCCACTGCCCGCCGGACCATGGATGTCCATCAGCTGGACCAGGCCGGTTTCGAGGCGCGGCAGCTGGATCTGGCCGACAGCATTTCCATTACCGTGGCCGTCGACCAGATTGCCGAGATCACCGACGGCCGCATCGATGCGCTGGTGAACAACGCCGGCCTGGCGATTCCCGGGGCGGTAGAGGATCTCAGCCGCGAAGCCATGCGCCATCAGTTCGAGGCCAATGTGTTCGGCACCATGGAGCTGACCAATCGCATCCTGCCCTTCATGCGCGAGCGCGGGCAGGGCCGGATCGTGATGATCAGTTCCATACTGGGGCTCGTGCCGATGCGCTGGGCGGGTAACTACAACGCCAGCAAGTATGCGCTCGAGGGTTTCACCGACACCCTGCGCCTGGAACTGGCCGGCAGTGGCATCCGTGTCAGCACCCTCAATCCCGGTGCGGTGGATTCCCGGTTTCGCAACAATGCGCTCAAGAATGCCCAGCGCTACGTGAACCTGCGCGATTCGATTCACGCCAGGCGTTACGAGCGCATGGAGCGCGATTATTCCGGGGACAAGAGCAGCCTGGCAGGCAGTTTGGGACCGGATGCGGTCATGCGCCGGCTGTTGCATGCCCTGGAATCACCACGGCCCCGGCCCCGCTATTACGTCACCCGCTCGGCATGGATGCTGGCCCTGATGCGGCGTCTGCTGCCTACTGCCTGGCTGGATCGTCTCCTGCTGCGCCTGTGACGGACGCGAATGCCGGCGAGCAGGCCTTCAAGCGCCCGGAGTCGGTGCTGGTGCTGGTATATGCCCGCGAGGCACAGGTCCTGGTGCTGGAGCGCAGGCAACCGGCCGGCTTTCTCCAGTCGGTGACCGGCAGTCTGGAGTGGGGCGAATCCGCCCCCGCCGCGGCGCGGCGGGAACTGATCGAGGAAACCGGGCTCGAACCCCGTCATCCGCCGGTCGATTGCGGACTCGCGCATCGTTTTCCCATACACCCGCAGTGGCGCGGGCGATTTCCGCCCGGCACCACGGAGAATCTCGAGCATGTCTATTGCTGGCAGGCGCCGGGGACGGTGACCATCCGGATCAACCCCGATGAACACTGCGACTGGCGATGGCTGGCCTTTGACCGGGCCCTGGCCTGTCTCAGTTCCTGGACCAACCGCAAGGCCTTGTCCGAGGTGCTGCCGATGAGGCTGCCATGAACACGACCGCGCTGAGTGCGAAGGCAGGCACCGTGGTGTTTGTCCACGGGCTGTGGATGACCGGCTTCGGCCTGATGTTTCTGCGCCAGAAGGTGGCGGCAGGAGGTTTTCAGACTGAGCAGTTTTCCTATCACACCGTTTCCGGGGGCATGGAGGAAAATGTCGAGGCCCTGCACGGTTTCCTGACGGAGCTGCCGGAGAGTGGTTATCACCTGGTGGGGCACAGCCTGGGTGGTCTGCTGATTCTGCATCACTTCGAACGTTTTGGTCCGGTCACGGACGGCCGGGTGATATTCCTTGGCTCACCCCTGCGCGGCAGCCAGGCGGCCCGCGCCCTGGCCAGCCGCACCCTGGGCAAGGTGGTGCTCGGACGCTCCGCGCGCGAAAGCCTGCTGCAGCCAAATACGTCCGCCTGGTCCTGGCCCAATCCGCTCGGAATCATCGCCGGCACCGGGGGGCGGGGCGTGGGGCGCGCCCTGAGCGAGTTGCCCGAACCCAATGACGGCACGGTCGCGGTGGAAGAAACCCGCATGGAAGGGGCCACGGATCATGTCGAGCTGGAGGTGAGTCATTCCGGCATGCTGGTGTCGCGGCCGGTGGCCGAGCAGATCATTCATTTCATTCGTCATGCCGGCTTTCAGCGCCCGGAGCCGTCCGAGGAAGGTATCAGCGAAAACTAGGGTTCCATGCGGTGATTCCAGGTCCTGGCGGAGCATCCCCATTACCTCCGATGGAAAATCATTTCGGTCCCAGCAGCCGGCGCAGTTCGTAGACCAGGTCCAGCGCTTCGCGGGGGCTGAGGCTGTCCGGGTCGATGTCGGTAAGCCGCGCGTGGAGTGGGCTGTCGGATTCGGGTTCCGGGGCGGCTTGCTGTGAAGATGACGGCGAGGCCTGCGGTGCCGCCTGGAACAGGCCGAGCTGGGGTCCGCCGTCGCTGCCGCCACGGGATTCGAGCTCGGTCAGGTGCCCCCGTGCCGCTTCGATCACTTCTCGCGGCACGCCGGCCAGGGCCGCGACCTGCAGGCCATAACTGCGATTGGCCGGGCCTTCGCGGACCTGGTGGAGGAAGACGAGTCGGTCGCCATGTTCGGTTGCATCCAGGTGCAGGTTGACCACGCCGGGCAATTGTTCGGCGAGTTCGGTCAGCTCGAAGTAGTGGGTGGCGAACAGGGTCCAGGC
>SLND01000123.1 GCA_007133205.1 Natronospiraceae bacterium
CGTGCGGGTCTACCGGGAAGAGGGGGCCTTTCTCGGCCTGGGAGAAATGCTCGACGACGGGCGGGTCGCGCCGCGCCGTCTGCTCCGCTTGGCAGGGTGAAGAGCCGGGGTTTATAATGAATTGGTTAAGAATCGCTCGGGTTCCGGTACCACCGGCCCCGGGCGGGGCAGGGCTTCAGACGATGCCCTGCGGCGCGGGACAGGGAGTCCCGTGACGGCCCGAAGCCGCCACTCGGCGGACGACGGCCGACGTCGCCGGAACCGGTCCCGACTGGTCCCGGCGCGTGGAAAAAGGCAGGACGGCTTTTTTTCCGCAGAATCTCGTGAGTATTCGGGCCAGCCGATACCGTCCCGCGGACGGTGAGCGGCCTGAAGCTCGTGGCATCACAACAATCAGGAGCCTTGAAGCGACATGGCAGCAATCAGCAAGGACATCAATCCCGAGAAGGATCCGGAGAAGAAGGCCGAGATCATCAAGGAGTTCGGCCGTGGCGATGGCGACACCGGGTCGCCCGAAGTGCAGGTGGCACTGCTCACCGCACGCATCGGCCATCTGACCGGGCATTTCGAGCATCACAAGCAGGACCACCATTCCCGGCGCGGTCTGCTCAAGATGGTCAATCAGCGGCGCAAGCTGCTTGATTACCTCAAGAAGAAGGACCGCGAGCGTTATCAGGACCTGATCAAACGGCTTGGCCTGCGCCGCTGAGCCCTCGGCAGAAGAAAACTCTATGACTTCGAACGTAGCAAGCAAGACATTTGAATTCGGTAACCAGACCGTAACGATCGAGACCGGTCGCGTCGCCCGTCAGGCGGACGGCGCGGTCATGGTGAGCATGGGTGACACGGTCGTGCTGGTGACCGCGGTGGGACAGAAGGAAGCCGATCCCGGCAAGCCTTTCTTCCCCCTGACGGTCAATTACCAGGAGAAGACCTACGCCGCGGGCCGCATTCCCGGAGGCTTCTTCAAGCGTGAAGGACGCCCGAGCGAAAAGGAAACCCTGACCTGCCGGCTCATCGATCGCCCGATTCGTCCGCTTTTCCCGGACGGCTTCATGAACGAAGTCCAGATCATGGCCACCGTGCTGTCTGTCGATCCCGAGGTCGATCCGGACGTGCCTTCCATGATCGGGACTTCGGCGGCACTGGCCCTGTCCGGCATTCCCTTCAACGGACCCATCGGGGCCTGCCGGGTCGGTTATCGGGATGGGGACTACATCCTGAATCCCACCTTTACCGATCTCGAAACTTCCGATCTCAACCTGGTGGTGGCCGGCACGCGCAAGGCCGTTCTGATGGTGGAGTCGGAAGCGGACCGCTTGTCCGAGCAGACCATGCTGGGCGCGGTGCTTTACGGCCACGAACAGATGCAGACCTGCATCAATGCGATTGACGAACTGGCCAGTGAAGCAGCCAAGCCGGCCTGGGACTGGGAGCCGGCGCCGGTCGATGCCGACCTGGAAAAGGCGGTTGCCGAGGCAGCCGAAAAGGACCTGGTGGCAGCCTACCAGGTGGCCGACAAGCAGGCGCGCAATGAAAAGCTCAGCGAAGTGCGTGCCGCGGTGGTCGAGAAGCTGGTCCCGGAAGAAGAGGAAGAAGGCAGCTGGAGTGCGTCCGAGGTCAAGTCGGCCATCGGCAAGCTCGAGAAGAAGCTGGTGCGTGGCCGGATCCTCGAGGGACAGCCGCGCATCGATGGGCGTGACCAGCGGAGCGTGCGACCGATCGATGTTCATGCGGGTGTACTGCCCCGGACCCATGGTTCGGCACTGTTCACCCGGGGTGAAACCCAGTCCATGGTCGTCACGACCCTCGGCACCGGCCGCGATGCCCAGATCATTGATGCGATCGAGGGCGAGTACAAGGAGCAGTTCATGCTCCATTACAATTTCCCGCCCTATTGCGTTGGGGAAACGGGCTTCGTCGGCGGTCCCAAGCGACGTGAAATCGGTCATGGCAAGCTGGCAAAGCGTGGCATCCAGGCCGTGATGCCGACCCCGGAGGACTTCCCCTATGTGATCCGCGTGGTCTCGGAAATCACCGAATCCAATGGCTCGAGCTCCATGGCAACCGTATGCGGCACAAGTCTGTCGCTCATGGATGCCGGGGTGCCGATAAAGGCACCGGTGGCCGGTGTGGCCATGGGTCTGATCAAGGAAGGTGATGATTTTGCCGTGCTGACCGATATTCTCGGGGATGAAGATGCCCTCGGCGACATGGACTTCAAGGTCGCCGGTACCGAGGACGGCATTACCGCCCTGCAGATGGATATCAAGACCGAGGGCATTGATCAGCAGATCATGGAGCAGGCCCTGGATCAGGCGAAGGAAGGCCGGCTGCATATCCTGGGCGAGATGAACAAGGTCATTTCCGAGCCGCGGAAGGAAATGTCCGACTGGGCACCGCGCATCATCACCCACAAGATCGATCCGGAGAAGATCCGGGACGTGATTGGCAAGGGTGGTGCGGTCATCCGCAGCATCACGGAAGAGACCGGTGCCAACATCGACATTGACGATGATGGCACCATCAAGATCGCTTCGGTCGAGCGTGCTTCCGGTGAGGCAGCGCTCAACCGGATCAAGGACCTGACGGCGGAAGTCGAGGTGGGCAACGTCTATGAAGGACGGGTGGCCCGTCTGATGGACTTTGGTGCCTTCGTGACCATCCTTCCGGGCAAGGATGGCCTCGTCCATATCTCCCAGTTGTCCAACGAACGTGTGGAAAACGTCAGCGACGTGGTCAAGGAAGGGGATGTGGTCAAGGTCAAGGTCCTGGAAGTGGACCGCCAGGGCAAGATTCGCCTCAGCATGAAAGAGGTGGATGCCGCCTGATTCGGTCTTCCAGCCTGAGCACAAAAAAATGCCGCCTTAGGGCGGCATTTTTCATGGGGCCTCATTGCTTGTGAGACCTCAGGCCGCGGTGCGGGTCACCACCTGGATCATGCGCCTGTGCTCGGCATCCGGCGCCGTGACGGTATCAATCTCGCGCTCATTGCCCTCAACGGAGAGATCCACCAGGGCGAGCTGGATGTGTCCCGGGCGTTTGCCCTGCTTGCGGACTGCAACGACCGGTTGCAGTTTTGAATGGGGTCCGCTTTCCACCACGATGCCTTCCGTGCCGTTGTCCAGTATCACCGGCGTTCCGGGGGGATAGACCCCCATCATCTGCGTGAAATGCTGGACCAGCTTGCGCCCCCAGCTCTGCTCGGGTTCACGCGCCAGGCGGCGCAGGGCCTGGTGTCCGGAGATGGCCGGGAAACGTGGCCAGCTTGAAGTCATGGAGTCGTAGGCATTGCTCAGGCCTACGATCCTCCAGGGCAACTTGATGTCACGGCCCTGCAAACCGTCGGGGAAGCCGGTGCCATCAATGCGTTCCTGATGGTGACGGACCGTGTAGACGATGTGATCCGGTGCACCACCACGCCGAAGTATCAGTGAACCATGATAGGGATGATTGTGGATCCGGTCCCAGTCATCCTGGCTTTCGGGCCCTTTCTTGTAGACCAGGCGGCGAGGCAGCATGGTCTTGCCCAGATCATGGAATAGTCCGGCGAGCCCCAGTCCGACAATTTCGCTTTCACTCATCAATGGCTGGCCGGCTTCATTTCGCAGGCGGCGTCCCAGCATCATGGAAAGCGCGGCAACGTTGACCGAATGATCCACCAGGGCGTCGCCGTGATCGCGAAGGCTGAGCAGCCAGAGTCCGGCATGGGGGAATTGCTCCAGCGCCTGCTGCATCTGGTTGACCGCGGGCTGGACCTTGCCTGGATCGGGAAGCTGACCATCCCTTGACTGGTTGAGCACCGC
>SLND01000110.1 GCA_007133205.1 Natronospiraceae bacterium
AGTCAGGACCCATAGCAGAATTACAAATCTTTGCCGGATGAATCAGTTCCAGACGCTGCAATCCGTCGCTTGAGTTGCGTCGCGGCACGGGTATATCCACCGTCCTCGGCATCGATGAAATGGATATGTTCACCCTCGTCCAGGGTACCTACCACGCAGGTCATCAATGCGCTGCTGGCTACGCCAAGACCATAGTGAATCTGGCCGGCACGACTGTATTCCTCGCAGACGGATTTTATTCCGGCAATCTCCTCGATACTGCAGTCGAGTGTCATGTGCAGTGTGCCGGTGAATTTCCGAAAATCAGAATGGGTCCGCAAGTCGTTGGCATACTTGCGGGTCTTCGCGAAAAACCGTCCAAGGCCATGGCGAAAAATGGCCACTGCGAGAAAGATCTCCAGGAACCGTATGATCCAGGCCAGGGACCAACCTCGATGATAGCGTCTTTCGTCGGCGATACATTCACGAACCGTGCGGTATTGCATCCAGGAAGCACCCACCGGATTCGATTCCTCGATACCCCGCTCCAGCGTCTCATCCAGTCGCTTCAGTATTTCAGCGTACAGGCCGCGATCCGGTACGCGACTCTGAATAATCAGGGAAGCCACGCTACCCCGCTGACTCGGCACGGCCTGCCAGCGGCAGGACAGCCCGCTGAGGTCCGCCTCACCTTCCGCCCGGCAGCCGTGCAGATAGCGACCCGGGGTGGCACGAATCCGCCGATCTGCCTCTTCAAGCCCATCGCCATCGAGAATCGCCAGGTGCTGTCGTGAGGCCAGCGCATTCCGTGCGACAAGGACTTCGTACCCATCCGCCCGCAACTCATCGATATTCACCGCCCCGACACGCAGTTCCAGCTCGAAGTTCTCTTTGGCCAGATCGGCCAGGGCGAGCAGTGCGGTCAGTGCCTGATCCCGCCAGCTTGCCGGCACCAGGGCCGAAGCACCGTCACCCCCGAAGACGAACGGGAAATCCAGCTCGCCTACCACCCGCTGAATCGCCACGATTGAGGCCGCGCTGAGCACGTTCACGTCCTTGTACTGGCCCCGCTCCACGGCCCCGGTCGAGTCCACGACATCGGTGATGAGCACCACCCAGTCGTCGGGCGCACGGCGATAATTGTCAGGGTCGGTTACCCCCCGAAATTCACGAAAACCGGGCAATTCCGCATAAAAACCTTCGGTGGCCACGCCGACTCCCCGTCATCAAACACAACACCTGTCCGCATCATACATGCCCGTGAGAAACCCGCCAGATTGAGAATCCAACCTAAACAGGGAGCCACTGCTCGCGAGGAATGCTGCCCTCGCCCAGAGCCGGACACTTCGATCTACCGAGCATCCTTGAGGGGTCTTGCCACCGCCAGGCAATAGGCCCGGCTCCCTCGTTCGTTCAGAGTCGTGAACTCCTCAAGCACCAGATCAGCGGCCCGGAGCTGGGCCCTGAAATCCTCCTCGTAGGTCACCCGACCGAAATCGATGGTGGTCAGGCGCTTGAGCATGGGCTTCAACGATTCCAGCCAGCGGGCTCGGCGTGTCTGGATGGTCTGGGTGAAATAGATTTGGCCTTTTGGGTGCAACAGTGAAAGACTGCGGCGCAACGCCGCCTCCGGGTCGGGCAGCAGCATGAAGCTCGCCGAGAAATAGACTGCATCGTAGGGTCCGCCGCGATGATCATAGACCGACTCCAGCTCCACCACGGCCTGCTCTTCCAGCTCCCGATCCCGAAGGTGCCGTCGGGCCCGCTCCACGTAGTCCGGGTCGATATCAATCCCGACAATCTCGAGTTTCTTCTCTCGAACCAATACCGCATTGGCCACAAGTGCCCCGCCGGTTCCCACTCCGACATCCAGCACCCGCGACTGCTCCGGGAGCCGCTGCAGGACCTGCGCATACCACTGCGCGGTCATGTTCGAGATCAGTCGATCATAGATGAAGCTCCGGAGCATGAATCCCATCCACAATTGGCTCGCCCGGACCGGATTCTAAACCATTCTCGCGGCTGGCGATCGCCCCCCCCTGCACGAAAAGGGCCCGGCGTGTTCGCACACACCGGGCCCACGATGGACGAATGCGAGAGGGGAGACGGATTGACTCCGGCTCCGAAAAGCAGCATCAGCCCTCGTACAGGATCAACCAGGAGCGAGCTTCCTCGCTCTCACCCCGGCCATCCGCTTTGTCCGTGGTCAGAAGGAACACGAAATTCTCGCCATCTTCCCCGGTGACAGCCCCACCGTTGATGTAATTTTCTTCACCACGCGGCAGCGTATCCGGCCAGTCAATGCGTTCCACCCTCTCACCACCATCACGGGTTTCGTACAGCTCCGGCTGGGAACCCGCGACCTGGGAGGTACCCCCAAAGACCAGGTGATCGCTGTCCACGGGATTCACCCAGACGGTATTGACGTAGGTGTAGCGCAGCTCGTCGCCGGGCTCACCGCCATCACCATCGTGCTTGTAGATCCAGTTCCAGTCATCCTCGGCATCCACGTACAGGAGCCCACCTTCCACACCGACGAATACCTCGTCTGTAACGCTTTCGAAACTGGAAATCACGTTGGGCCGGCGATTGTCGATCTCCGGCCACTCAATGACCGCATCACGCTCGCCATCAGGCAGATTCACCCGGTAGACGTCCACCACGTCGAACGCCCCCGCTTCACAGCCCTGGTAGATTTCCCCGGGATGCACTTCGATGCTACCCAGCACACAGGGATAACCAAAGCTGTCGGCACTCCCGTGCAACCAGGCCCAGGTCGCACCGTCATCATCGGAATAGGCGATGGAATCGCCCTGACCACTGGCCAGCAGCCAGCCACTTCCCGGCTCGAAGTGCAGCTCATGGACATTGGCCCAGTAGCCGGCACCGAGGCCGAAATCTCCTTCAACGGTCTGCCAGCTTTCGCCACCATCGATGGAACGGTGGATCGGGCGCGTGGACAACTCTTCGGTGTGTCCCAGCGACGCGATGATAACCTCCGGTTGTTCGGGATGGACCAGCACGTCACTCACCGGAGCCGGGAACTCCTCAACGAGACGCCACTCATTGGCGCCATCCAGGGACAGACGATAGACATTGTTGTCTGCCGCGACCCACGCGGTATCCTCAAGGACCGTCACGGAACGGGCCAGCGCTTCTTCGGGGAGCTCACCGAGTTGTGTCATCTGGCCATCCTCGGCCGGATCCAGAACAGTGGCTTCGTATTCCAGGAACGCATTGCCCGACTGATAGCCGTAGACATAGATATCCAGATCGCGATCAAGGGTTCCCTCCATGATGACGAATTCATTACCCGGTCCGGTGCCATCACCGTTATACCCGCTGTAACGAATCTCTACCCCGGCATATTCGCCCGTGATCTCATCTGCACTGTTGATCAGCCCATTGGGGTAGCCGACGACGGGATAGGAGTCATCGTAGACCTGAATATCGAGATCCCGATCAGAGCTGAGATGGATACTTGCGTCGCGACTGCCCTCGGGCAGCGTGCCTGCATGGACCAGGCTGCCCCAGGGCACAAACTGCTCAAAGGAACCCCCCACCGTTTCAGCGCTCAGCGCCGGTGGTGTCATTGCCAGAATGACCGCAAAAACAGAGACAAAAACCCAGCTTCCAATAATCCGAGCCTTTTGCATTGATTCCCCCAGTCAAGAATGGATTTGCGATGATTGTTTTCAGGGCTGCCCTCCACGGACCGGACACGCAGGGACGTCCGGCCACGCAAGAGCGACAGCCGTTAAATGCTTATCGAATTGACTTAATCAACCAAAGATATAAGGAGAAGTGTGCACACGTCCGTCTCCATACCTCGGACACAGGGTAGGACTGGCCGCCGAAAGCAGCAAACTACAGACCAGATGTGGACGTACGTGGACGTTCCATACCGGATGGCTGGTGAAAAACATCAGCCGGGCAGAAACAAAGGCGATGGAGTATCGCCTCCCCCTCCTTGCGCACCCCCAGTCATGCTCCTGGTGTCATAGACCTGGAGTCATTCTTTCAGGGCATATTGGTTCTTGAAGTACGAAGCCCCGTTCGTACTGGTGGGTGCGGCGCGAATTATACAAAACCACGTCCCGCTTCGAAAGGGCCTCAGGAAAGAATTGATACTCAATGGGCTTAATTCAAACGCTCAATCGTCTCCCCAGTCGGCAAACGACTCAATGATGAGCTGATTGAATTCCTGCATGGTATCGCTGGCCGGATCATAACCCTTGCTGCCAGCAACCATGCGCACCGCGACCAGCTCTTCTTCCGGAAGCATCAACATGAACTGACCCAGATCGCCACTGTGATGGACAGCCCTGACCTGCTCGCCATCGAGTTCCAGGAACCAGGCGAGCCCGATTGGAGTTTCTGGCGACTGGGGGCGTACCGACTTTTCAAGAAATTCCGCATCTACCAGGCGTTCCCCGTCCCACACACCTTCCTGCAGGATGAGCTGACCAAGCCGGGCAAGATCACCCGCCCGTATCGAGAGGCCCGCCTGACCCTGCGGATTGCCGGCCTCGTCCCGGCTCCACTCGAAGTCTTCGATCCCCAGCGGCTCAAACACCTGCTCGGCAAGATACTCATCCGCAGGCTGCCCCGCAGCCTTACCGACGACGCCCGCCAGCAGGTTCATGGCGTTGTTATTGTATTCCGTCTTCTCGCCCGGCGCGGTCACGATGTCGGTCTTGAGCGCGAAGGTGACCCGATCCTCGGCCTTGTTCAGCGCATGGTTGTCCATGGCACGGCCCAGGCCGGAGCTGTGGTTCAAGAGGTGCCGGATGGTCACCTTGGCATGATCCCCCTCATCCCACTCGGGGAAGATTTCGTGGACGTAGGTATCGATGCTGTCGAGCCGTTCCTCCTCGAGAAGCACTCCCACGCCGAGGGCCAATATCGGCTTGGTCACGGACATGCTCTCGACCGGCTTCGGTTCGCCACCGGCATACCACTCCGAAACCAGCTCACCCTTGTAAAACAAGGCCAGCCCACTGCTGCCGGCTTCATTTGCCGCCGCCACAAGTGCCTCGACGGCTTCATTGTCAATGCGTTCGTGGGCCGGACCCTCGCGCACTGCCTCCAGCGGCTCGGGACGGTGTTCGGCCCGCAGCTCGGCCGTCTCTTCAACCAGCGTCTTCCCTTCCCCGCTGTCCAGGGGCACCAGACGTATCGGCTCGTCAATGCCGCCCATCGAGAAGCGGCCCTCGACCCCCCCATCTTCCCAGTCCCCTTCGATCCGGCCCTGGTTGTAGAAGACAATCTGCACTCCGGAATCATCCGCGCTCACCGATTCCAGCGACATCGGCCAGGGGCTTTTCAACTGTCCGGTCCACTCTTCATCCTCGCGCTCGATTTCAAGCACCAGCTCGAAGATCATCTCTGGCGTCTTCGCCACCCCCACCCATTCGCCGCCGGGATCGGCGACGGACTCGTCTGCCAGGGCTACGGGAGTCACCAGCCCCATGACCAGGCTCGCCAGCACGGCCATCTTCGTTGGCATGGTTCAACTCCTTTTTGGTGTCCACGCTCTCCGGGGGCGTGTGATCGATCCCAAGTCCAGACAAGAGCCTAGCTGATAACAGCGGTGTTTTCAGGGCCTCTCCCCAGCTTCGGATTGGACCTTCGGCCGGCGACTGAGCGGGGGCGTCATGGAACCCTGTCGCTTTTCCAGTAGCACGGAATGCCTACGTGCCGGGCCCGATACTCCACGCTCATGCCACCGCAGGCACATGTGGGCCGCCACAATCAATACGCCTGCCTATGAATCCACCCATGGCTGATGCATTATATGGGCCAGCCAACCCCTTCACTTCAGGAGAGGGACCTTGCTGAAGATCATCGCTCGCATTCTAAGAGTACTGAATTCGGAGACCGCCCCGGCGCAGATTGCCGCTGCCGTGATCCTGGCCCTGTTCATGGGGCTGTCGCCACTGGGGGCACCGCACAACCTCTTCCTCCTGCTGCTGGTGCTGGTGCTGCGGGTCAATCTCAGCCTGTTCATCGTCTGCTTTGCCATCTTCAGCGGCATTGCCTGGCTGCTGGACCCCTGGGCCCATGCCCTCGGCCTCGCCCTCCTGCAGGCCGAGGCTTTGCAGGGTGTATGGACGGCGCTCTACAACAACGGCTTCTGGCGTTTTCTCGGTTTCAACAACACCCTGACCCTGGGCACCACATTCGCCGCCCTGGTGTTGTCGGTGCCGCTGTACTTTGCGGTGACCTGGGGCGTGCGCAATTACCGCCAGCACGTGCTTGAATACGTGCGCCGGTCACGCATCATGCTCGCCTTCAAGAGCAACAAGTGGGGGCGGCGCTTCTACTCCATTTATTCCACGCTGGATCGCTGAGACGGAGAGTCGGCAATGAGCCAATGGATTCGCTGGTGGGGCCTCGGCCTGTTCCTTCTCATAGTGCTGATCATCTGGCTGGGCACCAACCCGTTGATCAAGTGGAGCATCGAATCGGCCGGCTCCCAGGCCGTGGGCGCCAAGGTGGAACTGGACAGCGTGTCGTTCAGCTTCAATCCCGTCACCCTGGAGCTCGAGCGCCTGCAGGTCACCAATCCCGCCGAGCCGATGCGCAACAGCGTCGAAGCCGGTCGCATCGAACTGGCCCTGGACGGCTTCGCCCTGCTCCGCCGCCAGTTCATTGCCGAGAACATGGCGGTAGAAGAGCTGCGCTTCAACACCGAACGGGAGCGAAGCGGTGATATCGGCGGCCGAACCCTGTCGCGGGAACGCCGTGAGGCCCGTCGTGCCGAGGCCGAAGCAGAAGACTTCGATATCAGCCGCATCCTGCCGGGCCTGGAACTGCCCGACCCGAGCGCCATCGTCGCCGAGGAACGCGAGCGCCTGCAGGGACGAATCAGCGAGCTCGACCAGGAAGCCGCCGCCATCGAGCGGGACTGGGAAGAGCGTATCCGGGAACTGCCCGATCGCGACACGGTGGACGGCCACCGCGCGCGCCTGGATGAAATTGGCGACATGGACCGCCTGCGCCGGGCGGCTGCGACCCGCGAGCTGCGTGATGACATCAATGATGATCTCGACCGGGTCCGCAGCCTGCGCGAGCGCATGCGGGAAGATCGCGAGCGCGTCGGCGAGCTTCAATCACGCGCCCGGGCAATGCCGGGTGAGGAAGCCTCACGCCTGATGCCCGCCACCGGCCTGGGTGATGGCTTCGAGGGCATCACCAGGCAACTGCTCGGCGAGGAACTGAGCACCTGGATCCTGCGCGGACTGGAAGCCTATGAGATGGCTTCGGAACAGCTCGCCGGACGCAGGGCCGAGGAAGAAGACCCGCGCCCGCCGCGCGGCGAGGGCGAGTATATCCGCTTCCCCGAAGACGATCCCCTGCCTCGCTTCCTGATCAAGCGGGCCGCGCTGGACGGCGTCTTCGACATGGCGGGCAACCCGATCGATTTCGACGGACGCATCGAGAACATCACCCACGAGCCCGCCATCTGGGGCCGCCCCATGACCCTCAACATTGACGGCCGTGGTGAGGGCGGCGCCGAACTTGCCGTGAACGGCAGCTTTGACCACCGTGAGTCTCCCTCCCGTGATGAGCTCGAGTTCAGCCTGGAGCGCTTCAGCTTCAGTGACGCCACGATCTCCGACAGCTCACGGTTGCCGATCATCCTTGAACAGTCGCAGGCGGATTTCGACGGCAACCTCGTGGTCACCGAAGGACGACTCGATTCCACGCTCAACTCACGCTTCACCGGGGCACGCTTCAACGCCGGTGCCGGTGACGGCGGCGATGTCATCGACCGTCTGGCTCGTGCGATTGAAGGCGTGGATGCCTTCAACATGGAACTGGGCCTCGGCGGCACCCTGCGCAGCCCCGAGATTCGCCTGCGCTCGGACCTCGACCGCATCATCGGCAACGCCATCGGCGACGAGGCCCGCCGTGAACTGGCCCAGGCGCGCGAGGCACTTGAAGAAGAGCTCCAGGCGGAACTGCGCCCACAGGTGGAAAGACTCGCCGAACGCGAGCGCCAGCTCGAAGCCTACCAGGAACAGATCGAGGAGCGCCGGACGGCATTGCGAGACATCAGGCCCTGATGGCACCTCAGCCCGATTTGGCCTTCAATTGCTCGGCCAGCGGTTTTCTGCGAGTGCTCGCATAAACGCTCAGGGCGGTGACGGTAATGAGAATCAGCGCCATCCCGATCACCTGATTCAGCCCAAGTGCCTGATCCAGGATCACTACCCCGAACAGCGACGCGGTGACCGGCTCGACCATGGCGACGATCGACGCCACGGCGGGCGCGGTGTGTTTCAGTCCGACGATATAGAAAATGAAGGACAGGCCCGCACCGAATATCCCCAGTACCAGGAACAGCGGCCAACTTGCCGTGCTCAGTACTTCGACCTTCTGCTCCGGATCCCCCAGCCAGAACAGGATGCTGATCAGTACCAGGAAAGCGATCACCAGAATCGCCTGGGGACTGCCATGCGGCGCCGCGTACTTGAAACCGAAGATGAACACCGCATAGGACAGTCCGGAAAGCAGTCCGGCTGTGGCGGCAATCGGCGTCACATCCCCGGCCCCGATATCATGGACGCCTGTGAGCAGAACGACCCCGATCAGGACCATCACGATCGCGCCCCACTTGAACAGCGTGACCTTCTCCAGCCCGAAAATGAAGGAAATGAGATAGACGAACACCGGCGCGCAGTACATCAGGGTCGCTGCTACCGCGACGCTGCCCTCTGCAATACTGATGAAATAGAAGGCGAAGTTGCCGGCCACGCCCACCCCGGCCACTGCCGACCAGAACCACATCCGGCCACTGCCCAGGCCACTCCCCTGCGGGCGAATCGCCAGCCAGCCGAGAACGAATAGCAGGCCGATTGCCCCGCGGTAGAAGGACACCACCACCGGATCCCAGCCGTCCGAGGTCAGAATGCCGCCGATGCCGCCCGACAGCCCCCAGCACAGGGCCGCAAGCACGACAAACATCGTGCTGATCACTACTGTCCTGTCGGGCGTACCCAGCCCCGTCGCGGGAGGCAAATGCCCTGCCATTCTCGAATCCCTCTACCAGAAAAGCCCGAAACACCCGGCCGAAACGTCGCAGACTGCGAATACCGGAAAGGCAAGCAAGACAAAATAACACAGGGCACGCTGGAGGGAGGCACGCGGGGCCCTTGAATGGCAGCGACTGAGTCGCTTGCACCTTGTGTCAACTTGCAAGCCGCAACGCTTGTTCCCGGGTGTAATCGAGCTGTCCGTCGAGACGGGCGCGATAGGAAACATGCGCCGGCGAACCCGGAGGCCACCGTTGTTCGAACCAGGCAAGCCACGCCGGACTGGTAGCCTCAAAGCCGATAGCGTCGATGAACAGCTCATCCAGCCGGGTGCCGTAAAGGCGTCCACTCGGAGCCGGCCAGCGGCTGATACGAGTAAGAATGCCGGTGGCGGTGCCATGAAAATTGGGCATACCAGCGGCTCCATTGTTGAGCACCAGTCGTGCCGACCCGTCCACGACAAAATCCTGCATGAAAGGCAGGCAGGTATGGGTGGCAGCGAAGATGTCCACCCCGGCTTGCCTGAACCAGGTTTCGAGCGTAGGAGTAACCTGGCCTGGCGGTGGCATGTGCTCCACCGCGAGGCCCCATCCCGCCAGCGATTCCGGGTCACCGTGAATGATCCCGATCCGGTGCTTGCCGACCCGAGCACACAACTGGCGAGGCAGGCTGCAAAGCGCGTCCCGGACGTCGTCGTATGCCGCCGCAACGTGCTGCAGGGACTCCATGATCCGGTTGGAGCGATCCACCATGCCCTCTTCCACCCACGGGGGATAGCCGCAACCGCACCCGGCGGTCGCATCCGGACTGGCCAGTTCGGCTTCAACGTTGCCCTGCAGGCAGGTGTATTTGGACACCCGGCGGTTAATCTCACCAAAACTTTCGGGCTCTGCGTTGAACCAGTTGAAATCGCCATTGAAAACCAGGCGGGGCGCGGGCAGGCCGTGGTCTCGTTCCGTGGTGGCCAGGGCTTCCGTGGCATCCAGTGCGTGGGCATTGCCATACAGTCCGCCGATGATATACAGGGTATCGGCCTCCAGCCCCGGCGATCCGGCAAGCGCTTGCGGCCGGGTACGATAGGACAATGGGCAACTGCGCCCGGGGACCGTCTGCTTGTCGCTGTGATCAGTCATGGCTTCCCAGAGCGTGTCGTGGGCCGAGGCCCAGTACGAAGAACAACATGCTTGAAACCAGAATGACGAGCGTAATCACCAGAAGATGACTGTAGCTGTGCTCGAAACCAGTCAACCCGCCGATCAATCCGGTGTAGCCGCTATCCTCCAGGAAATAGAGTATGGCGCCCACCATGGCCACGAAAAAGGTCGCCACCAGACTCCAGCGGGCCACATCACGGCCGGCGAGAATGGAGAACACAATCACGGGGGTAAGAAACAGCGAGGCCGTCCCGCTGACCGCCACTGCCGCGAACAGGTCATCCGTGCCGACATAAACCAGCACCAACCCGAAGACCGCAAACAGCACCATGGCCAGGCGACCATTACGGGTACTCTGGCGCATCAGCCCAGCATCCACGACCACCAGTTTGGACACACTGGACAAAGTGGAATCCATGGTGGAAATCGCGGACAGCACCAGGGCCAGGCCAATCAGGAACATGGCCGGCCCACCCAGCAGCCGATGAACCGTGGTAAGGAAGTCGCCGTCATCTCCGGCATGCAGCCCGGTGAATACCCCCACCAGCCCAAAGGCCAGGATCAGGGCAGCGGAAATCCAGAAGGCATGGACGAAACTGCGCCGGGTTGTCCGCCGGTCCGCCAGAAAGCCGCGGTCCATCATCACCGGGTCGTGCAGGGGGTAGCTCAGCACCTGCAGCAGGGCAACAATCAACAGGATCCAGCCCGGACTGCTCAATTCCGGGCTGCTGACAATGATGGCCGGCAATGAAAACTCGCTGCTGCTGATCATCATCACGGAGAGGGAGACGATCAGGGCACTGAGCATCAGCATTTGCCATACATCCGTGCGCAGTGAGGCCAGCAGCCCCCCTCGCATGGAGTAAACCAGTGTCAGCCCCGCCACGGCCAGGATGGCCATGTTGGCGACTCGATCACCCCAGGCACTGAAGATAATCCCCACGACCAGCAGGTTCGCGAAAACCTCGGTCAACAGGCGCAGCGAGGCCAGCACATTGTATGAAACGCTGCCAACGCGCCCGAAACGCTGCTTGAGGAAGGACTGCGCATTATCCACACCGTGGTGGAAGCGTAGCCGGTCGATAATCAGCCACCCGGTCAGAAAGGAGCCATAGTAGGCGGTATAGGCCAGTGCTCCGGCAATGCCGAAGAAATAACCCAGAATCCCGGCATTGAGCAGTGAGCGCGCAAAGATCCAGGTCGTCACCTGGGAGAACGTTAGAGTGAATACTCCCGGAGCCTGGCCACGGGCGTCCTGGCCGCGGAAGAAACCGCCGAGTTGCCCGGTCCGCGGCGCAAACACCAGGCTCGCAGCTGCCACCGCCAGCAGCAGACCAATAAACCCCGGCAAATACGGCATCATGTCGGTCATGGCGTGTGACTCCGGCTTCAGAACTTGTATTGCAATTGGGTCAGGAGCGCGCGTGTCGTCCGCGAGCTGTCAAAGCCCTGAATCTGGGATGGGCCATCAAAATGTGTGGCCATGGCATTGACCTGCAGTCTCACATTGGGATTGAGAAAATGATTGACGCCGGCGGTCAGGGCATAAAGACTATCGCCGTCATCGTCTGTATCGGCATCAAGCCGCGCGGTTTCCATCCTCAGCAGAAGCTGGGTCCCTCCGGCTGAACTGCCATGGACAAACCACGCTGGCTGCACAAAGCCGCCGGAAAGCTCGATCCGGCTTTCATCCGCGCCATCAAAACGAAACCGAAGGCCTTCGACCCGCAGGCTCCAGGCATCGCGCTGCCAGAACAGGTCCGCACCCACGCCCCGGCGCCTGCCTGACACATCGACACCGGCAAAGCGGTTGAAACTGGCATCCACCAGACTCAATGTCTGCTCGGTCTCCCGGGTGTAGTTCAAGGCCACGCCCGTGCGTAGCTGATCGGTCCACTTGTAATCGAGACGGGCCTGGACTTCCTTGTCATCATTGTCATCGCGCACATTGGCATTGGCCGAGCTGTTGCCGTTATACAGGCCCAGCGACCAGCCCAGGGCCTGGCGCCTTCCGAGCCGGCCGTGACCCATGATGCCGAACTGCGTGTCCAGGGCTGGCAGCAGGAACATGCTATTGAGCGCAAGATAGCGTTCGACAGTATCTATATCACGCGAGCTTCGGGCGTTTTCATGACTGAATTGGCTGGTGAACTTCCCGGCCCGCAATTGCAGTGCTTCATCCACAAGCCGCCAGTTCAGCCGCGCTTCGACCATGGCGGTACGGCTTTCGGGGGCACCGTCGAGTTCCAGAAAGACCTCGAAATCCTCGTATATATCCACCAGAAAGTTGATGCGCGCACGGCGCACGGAAAAATCCCGGGCACTATCGCGATCAAGCGAACCATCCTGGAGATTGGCCTGTGCCTGGACGTAACCCAGCACCCTGAGCCTGAAACCCTCATCCTGGATATAGAAGCCCCCACCGCCGGGAATCACGCCTACACCAATGGGATCGTCCCCAGTCGCGGTGCCCTCCTCCGTTGCCGATGCGATTGCAGGGAACAGCAATAGCGCAACGACAAGTCCGAGTATCAAGCGGAGATCGTTCATGGTGGACATCTGCTCGGCCTCTGAGCGGCATGGCTATTCCGCGACTAACTTCAGCCTGGAACCCTTCGAACCACCTTCCAGACTGTTTTTCATTCCCCTGAGGAGAGCCACATAGATATTGGAAAAGAATTTCGAGACTGCCTCGTCATTACCTTCCCACGTTGAAGACCACTCCACGAACGTGCTGCCATCCTCGGTAACCGGACGAAAGGAAGCCCGACATACATAGTTGCCAACTTCGGTCCGTGATACGGGTGATGGGCCGTCGTCGATGCTGTATGCGAAACTACGGGCAGCATCATCAAGCTCCAGAAGCGTTTCCCGGTAGGCCGCATTGAGGAGCCGCTGTGCGCCTACCCCGTCCCCTTGTGTCTCCCCCACGGCCTCGACTCTGAACACCACGTTCGACGCCCAACTCATGTCGTGGAAGTTGCGAACAGCGCTCCACACTTCATCCACGGGTGTATTGATCACTATTGACTGATAGGTCTGTCCCATCGGACCCCTCCTCTGCCGCTACCGAGCCTTCCAAGCCTCGGGGATTGAAATCGGACCTATCGCGGATTTGGCGTTTTTATCAACGACTTCCAGGCTGCATTGCTATACACACAGCGCATACGCCGTGCGATATCTACGGTCCGCAGTCATGGCCAACAGGGAAGGTGACGAAGGAGGAACGGGATTGTTACAACCTTCAGGGACTCATGACATGACTCAAGAATGAGCCACGGGCCCGGGAGGTAGCAGGGAGGATGTCCGCCCGACCCCCTTCGTGGGCCGGGCCAGGCGGGCTAGGCGATAGAAGAGGCGCTGCAGGCGCAACGACTGTGCACCAACCACACGAACTCTGTAGCTTCTAATGACTACCGATGGAATCTATCGCCGCTTCAGAGGCACCCAGTACATGTGGATGAAACACGACACCGCGAACCCGGCAAGCAACAGTCCGCCCCACAGCGCCATGGAGTCCAGCACTTCCCAGGCCACAATCGCCAGAACGAATGGAACGATAGCCAGTATCGCCGCCCAGGGCACACTTACCTTTTTGTCGCACACTTTGCACCGTGTGGATACCGCCGGACCCAGAGTCAGCTTGCGCCCCCAGGGGATACCTGGCTCTCGACAATGCGGACATTCCAGTTTCTTCATTGCACCCTCCGAGTGCCGGTGATCTCAGTGCCGTCGCAGCCATGCACCGATTCCGACGGCAACGACGAAAAGACCCACGCCGACGTTGTACCAATAACTGGCATCCTCACCCCGCACGAGAACCTCCGCGAATGATCGATACGCCTCGCCAAAACGAGGCCCCAATATCTCCCCGGTCACGAGTCCGTGGACGACGTACAGTCCTGCCAGAACCGCGATGGCCAATCCGAGCCAGCCTCCCAGGCGACGGTCCTCCTCAT
>SLND01000049.1 GCA_007133205.1 Natronospiraceae bacterium
GGCAGGGTCAGGCGATCCACCACCGGTGCCCACAGCACCTTGATCGAATGGGCGATGCCGACCCAGGAAAGAAAGCCGATCGCCGCCAGGTCCACACCCAGGTCCCGCAGCCAGGCGGTAAAGGTCCCTCCGACCAGCAGCAGTGGCAGGCCCGCCGAGAAGCCGAGAAAGGCCATGCCGAGTACACGCGGGTGCAGATAGACCTGCGCCGCCTGAGCGAAGCTTCTTTGCGGAACGGATTCAGTCATTCCGGATCAGTGCCTCCGGCTTTCTGTATTTCAGGATCAGCGGGGCGTGGTCGGAAAAGTTTTCCTCGGTGTAGATCTCGGCATCGCGCACCCGGTCACGCAGTCCCGGAGTGACCACCTGGTAATCAATCCGCCAGCCGACATTCTTCTCCCGGGCCCGCCCGCGTTGCGACCACCAGGTGTATTGTTCATCTTCCTGGTTGACCACCCGGAAGGCATCGGTCCAGCCCGCCGGCCCGAACAGCTCGTCCATCCATTCGCGTTCATGGGGCAGAAAGCCGGAGTTCTTCTGGTTCGAACGCCAGTTCTTGATGTCCTTCCTGGTATGGGCGATGTTCCAGTCGCCACAGATCACGTATTCGCGCTTGCGTCGCCGCATTCTTTTCAACAGGGGCATGAAGCGGTCCATGAAGTCTTCCTTGATCTGCTGGCGCTCATCCTTGGCCGAGCCGGACTGCATGTAGAGGGAAACCACCGAGAGGCGCCCGAAGCGTGCCTCGATGTAACGTCCTTCCCGATCGATATCCTCGAAACCCTTGCCCAGGCCCCGATAAACCCGGTCGGGTTCGCGGCGTGAATAGATCGCCACGCCGCTGTAGCCTTTTTTCTCCGCCTCGTGGAAATAGACGTGATAGCCGGGCGGGTGGAAGGGTTCGCCTTCGAGCTGCCAGGCCTGCGCCTTCAGCTCCTGTATGCAGACGATGTCGGGTTTTTCCCGTTCGAGCCAGTCAAAAAAGCCCTTGCGTGCCGCGGCACGGATGCCATTGGCGTTGAAACTGACGATTCGCATGCAACCTCGATTGTCTGTCAGTCCATGAGCTTCGAACCTGAGCAATCCGGGCGACTCCGGTTCGGGGCGAAAGGGCGGTATCATAACGGATTTGGCGGCCGGCGCATGCGCGCCCGGCCGGATGTCCGCTCAGGCCCCTGGGAGCAGTCTCCATGGAGGACTACAAGAAGCAGTTCCTGGCCTTCGCGCACGAACGCGAAGTGCTGCGATTCGGCGAATTCACCCTGAAATCAGGCCGCGTCAGTCCCTATTTCTTCAACGCCGGCCATTTCAATACCGGGGTGGCCCTCCACCGGCTGGGGCAATTCTATGCCCGCGCAGTGATCGAATCCGGCCTCGATTTCGACCTGGTCTTCGGGCCCGCCTACAAGGGCATTCCCCTGGCCACGGTCACCGCGGCCGCGCTCGCCGCCGACCACGGGCGGGACCTGCCCTATTGCTTCAACCGCAAGGAAGCCAAGGACCACGGGGAGGGCGGAAGCCTGGTGGGCGCCTCGCTGGAGGGGCGCCGGGTCCTGATCGTGGACGATGTAATCACCGCCGGCACCGCCATCGGCGAGGCGGTGGAGATCATCCGCGCCGCGGGCGGGACCCCGGCCGGGGTCGTGATTGCCCTCGACCGCCAGGAAAGTGGTCCCGACGGCGAATCCGCGATTGCCGCCGTCGAGCGCGAGCACGGGCTGCAGGTGGCGAGCATCGTCAATCTCGACGATTTGCTCGAATGGCTGGCCGGCGACCCGGCCCTCGCCGATCATCGGGCCGATGTCGCCGCCTACCGGGATCGCTGGGGCGCGGCCTGACATCCCGCGCCCGGGCTGCTATACGGGTATAATGGGAGCGTATCCGGGAATGAGCCCGGGCCGGGGCGCGGGGAACCCGGCCGACTCGTCGTTGCCCAATATGAGGCCTGAACTCAGCGGAAAACTCAGGTTGCACAATTGCCGGGGGGCATCATGACAGACCAGCACAGCTCACTTGCACGGGCATCATTCGGGAATTCGTCACTGCTCGAAAAGACCGTGAGTCAGGCGGTTTCCGCCTTGCTCGTCGCAGCCCTGCTCGCGTCGCCGCTGGCCCTGGCCCAGAGCTACCAGTGGACCGACGAGGACGGCAACGTCCACTACGGCGACAGCATCCCGCCGGAGTACCGCGACCAGGAACAGCGCACCCTGCGGGACGGGATCGAGATAGACCGCCGTGCCCCCGCGCTCACGCCGGAAGAGCGTGAGGAAATGGCCTACGAGGAACGCCTGCGCCACGAAGCCGAGAAGGCGGCGGCCCTTCAGGCACAGCGCGACGAGCGTCTGCTTCGGCTCTATGGTTCCCGGGAGGACCTGCGCGAGATTCGTGAGAACCGGCTCAGTGGTCTGCGTTCCCAGATTCAGGCCACCGCGCGCAATCTTGAACAGGCGGAAGAGGAGGTCGCGGCGCTGGAAGAGCAGATCGAAGAGTACGAGGCACGCGACGAGGAAATCCCGGATCGCGTTGCGCAACGTTACGAAGAATACCTTGACCAGCTGTCCCGCTACGAACGCCGCCTGATTCGCCACGAAGACGAACTGGAAGAGGCGCGCGATCAGTTCGATCGCGAAGAAGAACGTCTGGTTGAATTGCTCGAAGAGGAAGAAGACGAGGAGCAGGCTCGCCGCTGAGCCGAATCTCCCTGTAGCCAGATGTCCCGGGCACCCATCGTGACCGGGATCTGGTCCCGGGTCTCAGCTTCCTCAGGCGCGCCCCGAATGACCGAAGCCCCCGGCCCCGCGTTTGCTTTCTTCGAAATCCTCGACCACCTCGAAGGCCGCACGTACCACCGGCACGAACACGAGCTGGGCAATCCGCTCGCCCGGCTCGATGGTGAAATCCGATCCACCCCGGTTCCAGCAGGAGACATAGACCTGGCCCTGGTAATCGGAATCGATCAGGCCGGTGAGATTGCCCAGCACCAGGCCATGCTTGTGACCCAGCCCGGAACGGGGCCAGAGCACCCCCGCCAGTCCCGAATCACCAATATGCATCGCGAAGCCGGTGGGTACCAGTTCCGTCTCGCCGGGCTTGAGGGTCAGCGCCTCATCCAGCATGGCACGCACATCCATGCCGGCCGAACCTTCGGTCGCGTAATCCGGCAGGGGAAATTCCCGGCCCAGCCTGGGGTCCAGGATCTTGATCGGTATCCGCTGCATGGCTTGTCCGTTTCCTTCTGGCAGTCGTTACTGGATGCTCGTCAGTGTCTTGTGGGGGGGACGGCTCAGTCCCGGGCGCGCAACTGCTCTGCAATAACCTCCACGAGCCGCTGGGCGAGCGCCTGCTTGCTGTGGCGCCCGAGGGTTTCACTGCCCTCGCGCGTGAGGAGAAGGAGTTCATTGTCCGTCTGATCAAAGCCGCGTCCCGGGCCGACCAGGTTGGCCGCGACCAGGTCCAGGCCCTTGCGCTCGAGCTTTTCGCGCGCGTTGCTTTCCAGATCCCCGGTCTCGGCCGCAAAACCGACCGTGAACGGGCGCTGCTTGCGGCCCGCGACATCGGCCAGGATGTCCGGATTGCGTACCAGCTCCAGGCGGGGTGATTCGCCGAACTGGTCCTTCTTGATCTTGTTGTCCTGATGCTCGGCCGGCCGATAATCGGCAACCGCCGCCGTAGCAATGAATACATCGGCTTCGTCAATGTGCTTGTTGACGGCCTCCAGCATCTCCCGCGCGGTGGTGACATCGACGCGTCTGGCCCCGCGAGGCGTGGCCAGGCCTACGGGGCCGGA
>SLND01000083.1 GCA_007133205.1 Natronospiraceae bacterium
ATCCCTGGGCCTCACCCCGCGCTCCGCGCGGGGCTACGCGACAATGCGTTCCCGACGCATTGTTCCTGTCTCGATGAAATGGTGAAAACCCACACCGATCAATCGACCCTGGAAAGGGTCTTCTACAGCCCATTTTCAATCACGGTGGGCTGCCCGACATTGCGTTCCCCTACGCATTAAACCGCAATGCGCCGCAATCTAAGGGCATTGCTCAGTACGCAGATGCTCGAGGCAGCCATGGCCAGCGCGGCGAACATGGGGTTGAGCAGGATGCCGATGGGGTAGAGCACCCCGGCTGCCACCGGGATCAGGGCGCTGTTGTAGGCGAAGGCCCAGAACAGGTTCTGCTTGATGTTCTTCAGGGTGGCACGCGACAGCCGGAAGGCGGTGGCCACGCCGCGAAGATCATCCGACATCAGCACCACCTCGGCACTCTCCATCGCGATATCGGTGCCCGAACCGATGGCAATCCCGAGATCCGCCCGGGCCAGGGCCGGTGCGTCGTTGATGCCGTCACCGACAAAGGCCACGGAACGGCCCTCGGCCTGCAGGGCCTCTACCGCTTCCACCTTGCCTTCGGGCAGCACCTCGGCAATCACCCGGTCGATGCCCACCTCACGGCCCACGGCCTCGGCGGTCCGGCGGTTGTCGCCGGTGATCATCACGGTTTCCATGCCGAGTTGATGCAGGGCATTGATCGCTTCCACCGTGGTCGGTTTGATCGGGTCGGCCACCGCCATCACTCCGGCAAGCTGCTCATCCACCGCGACGTAGACCGGGGTCCGTCCGGCTTGCGCCAGCTCCGTGGCGCGCTGTTCCAGCTCGGAGAGGTCGATCTTCTCGCCTCGAAGATAATGGGCCGCACCAATCCGGACCCGGTGCCCGTCCACCGTACCGGCCAGGCCCTGGCCGGTGACAGTCTCGAAATCCTCGCAGTCGGGCACCGCCACCCGCCGGCTCTGCGCGGCCTGCACAATGGCCTTGGCAATCGGATGTTCGGAGCGGCTCTCGACACTGGCCACCAGACCGAGCAGCCGGTCTTCCTCGAAACCGGGCCGGGTCACGATATCGGTCAGGGCCGGGCCGCCTTCGGTGAGGGTGCCGGTCTTGTCGAGTGCGACCACGTCCACTTCGCGCATGCGCTGTAGCGCCTCGCCACGCCGGAACAGCACACCCATCTCCGCGGCACGGCCGGTGCCGACCATGATCGAGGTCGGGGTCGCCAGGCCCATGGCGCAGGGACAGGCAATGATCAGTACCGCCACGGCATTGACCAGGGCCAGGCTCAGGGCCGGCACCGGTCCGAAGGCAAGCCACACCCCGAAGGTAAGCAATGCCACCCCGATCACGATCGGGACAAAGACCGCCGTCACCCGATCCACCATGGCCTGGATCGGCAACTTGGCGCCCTGGGCTTCCTCCACCATGCGAATGATCTGGGCCAGCACGGTATCGCCCCCGACCCGCGAGGCACGAAAATCGAAACTGCCGGAATCATTGATGGTGCCGCCGACCACTTCATCCCCCGCGCGCTTGGCGACCGGCACCGGCTCGCCGGTGATCATGGACTCATCCACATGGGAACGTCCTGAAATGACTTCACCGTCCACCGGAATCCGTTCCCCGGGCCGCACCCGCACGACATCACCCGCACGCACTTCATCCACCGGGACCTCGACGGCCTCGTCCTCGCGCATCACCCGTGCGGTCTTCGCCTGCAGTCCCATCAGTCGACGAATCGCCTCGCTGGTGCGGCCCTTGGCCAGGGCCTCGAGATAACGTCCGACCAGTACCAGGGTGATGATCACCGCCGAGGCTTCGAAGTACACATGCGCGGTGCCCTCCGGCAGTACTCCCGGGATGAAGGTCGCGACCACCGAATAGGCCCAGGCCGCACTGGTGCCCAGCATCACCAGCGAGTTCATGTCCGGCGCCCCGCGCAGCAGGGTGGGAAAGCCCTGCCGATAAAAGCGCAGGCCGGGACCGAACTGCACCAGGGTCGCGAGGACGAAGAACAGGTAGTAGAGGTTCTGTCGCCCGATGGTGTGATCGAGCCAGTGATGGAAGGCCGGAATCAGGTGTCCGCCCATGTCGAGCACGAAGATCGGCAGGGGCAGCAGGGCGGCGGTGAGCACGGAGCGTTTCAGGCGCCCGCGCTGGGCGGCACGCTCGGCTTCGCGGTCATCATCCGTCTCGGCCCCGCGCGCATGGGCGCGGTAGCCGACCTTCTCGACCGCCTGTTCCAGGTCCCGTGATGAGACCGCCCCGGCCAGGACCCGGACCCGGGCGCTCTCATTTGTCAGGTTCACCCGGGCCTCGATCACCCCGGACACATTATCAAGGGCCTCTTCAATGCGCCCCACGCAGGAGGCGCAATGCATGCCTTCGAGGCTGAGCTCGATCTGTGACTCGGCCACCGGATAACCCGCCTTGCGCGCGGCCTCGGCGAGCGCGGTCAGCTCCGGTTTCGTTTCCGACCAGAAGACCCGTCCCGACTCACTGGCGAGATTGACCTCCGCCCGCGCCACGCCCGGCACCGAAGCCAGGGCCTGTTCCGCCCGGCGCACACACCCGGCACAGGTCATCCCTTCCAGCCGCAGCTCCAGGCTGCTTTCGCTCACCGCCGTGTGGTCATTCATTGTTTATCCCGCCTCGCGTTCATCCAGTTCCTGTTCCACCGCGGCCGCTTCCTCCCGCGACAACTCCTCCAGAATCGGGCAGTCCGGGCGATGATCCCCGTCGCAGCACTGGGCCAGGTGCTTCAGGTTCTCGCGCAACTCCGTCAGGCGCCGGATCTTGGCATCCAGTTCTCCCAGCTGCTCCTCGGCCACCGCCTTCACCTCCGAGCTCGGACGCGAGCGGTCCCGCCACAGCGCCAGCAGCCGCCGAATCCGCTCCAGGCCGAAACCCATCTCCCGGGCGCGGTGAATGAAGCGCAGCTCGTGCACCGCCCGCTCATCGTAGTCGCGATAGCCATTGTCCAGCCGCCGCGCCGGCTCGATCAGCCCGACCCGCTCGTAATAGCGCACCCGCTTGGGATTCAGTCCACTGCGTTCGGCCGCCTCACGAATCCTCATGGCCCGACCCTCCTGCTGCGTCAATCTGAGAGTGAGGATAAACCTTCCCTCGATGGGAAGGTCAAGCCGACTCTCGTCGGCCCGGGCCATGGGCCAGTGCTATGATCCGGGGCTGTGAATTTCACGGGAGGGGAAGCATGGGCGTTGCAGCATGGCAGATCTGGCTGGGGCTGGCCCTGTTACTCGGCCTGGCCGAGCTGGCCGGAGCCCATTTCATCATGCTCGGACTCGGCCTTGCCGCGGCGGTTGTTGCCATTGTCGCGGCAGTGGTGCCGGAGATTGGCCTCGCCGGGCAACTGCTGGTTTTCGCGGTTGCCGCCGCATTCATCGTGCCGACCATTATCTTGGTCTTTCGTCGCTACTTCCCGGAAAGCCAGATCAGTGTCATGAACGAGCCGGGCAGCCAGGCGGCTGAACCCCATTGGGTCGTGGAACGCGACGGCCGCGCCGGGGTGGAAATCTACGGCGACTTCTATCCGGCCGAGTTCTCCAGTGGTCTTGCGCCCGAACCGGGCATGCAGGTGGAAATCGTCGAGTTCCGGGGCATTGTCGCCCTCGTGCGGGCACTTGATGCCCCCGAATAAATCAAGGAGAGAAAGCGATGGATCTTACCCTCATAGTCATCATCCTCGCCGTCATTCTGGTCGGCGTGTTTCTTGCCCAGGGACTGCGCATCGTCCAGCAATCCGAATGCATGGTCATTGAAAGGCTTGGGAGCTTTCACCGGGTTCTGCAGCCGGGTGTCAATCTGATCATTCCCTTTCTCGACGTGCCGCGCACGGTAACCGTGCAGCGCTATGATCGCAGCGGAAAGCCGGTCACGACCCAGACAAATCGCATCGACCAGCGCGAGACCGTGCTCGATTTCCCGGGCCAGTCGATGATCACCAGGGACAATGTCGCCGTCACCGTCAACGGCGCGATCTATTACCAGGTGGTGGATCCCCAGTCGGTGGTCTATCAGGTCGAGAACTTCGTCCTCGCGGTGGATACCCTGACCCGCACGACCCTGCGTTCGGTGGTCGGCAACCGTGATCTCGATGACCTGCTGGAAAACCGCGACGAGGTGAACCAGCGCCTGCTCGAAATCCTCGACCAGGCCGGCGAGAAGTGGGGCGTGAAGGTCACGCGCGTTGAAATCCAGGACATCCAGCTTCCCGAGGAAGTCGAAGAAGCCATGCGTTTGCAGATGACTGCCGAACGCAAGCGCCGCGCCACGGTGACCGAAGCCAACGGCTATCGCGAGGCGGAAGTGCAGCAGGCCGAAGGCGACAAGCAGGCGGCGGTGCTGCGTGCCGAAGGTGACAAGGAAGCCAGCATCCGGCGTGCAGAGGGCGAACAGCAGGCGATTGAAACCGTGCTCAAGGCCGGTGGTGATCGTGGTCTGAACGCCGAGCGGGTGACCGGGTACCTGATGGGCCTCGAATACCTCAAGACCCTGCCCAATATCGCCAAGGAGGGAGACCGGGTGTTCCTGCCGGCGGAATTCTCACAGCTCGGTGGCACCCTCGGCGCCTTCAGCGACCTGGCCACCCACATCCGTGAGACCGGCGGGAGTGACGGCAAGGCCTGAGGCAGGACCGTCAGCGCTCAGGATGGTTCGGAGACCACCCCGTACTGCTCGGCCATGGCCTGTGCGGTGTTGGCAATCTCATCGCGCAGCACTTCAGGCGCTTCCACCCGGACCGCGCCACCGAAGCCGAGCAGCCACCAGCGAAGCTGGCGGGTGTTCTGCACCGTGGCGGATACACGGCATTCATTTTCATCCAGGGCTTCAATGCGCTGGTCCTTGCCCAGCGGTGTCTCGTGCAGATGGGTCGCCGCATCTGTCTTGAAGCGGGCCACCAGGCGGATATCCTCGCCCTCGCGGATATCCAGTTCCCCGGCCTCGACATAGTCCTGCAACTCGAAGCCTTCCGGCACCCGGTTCGGCTCATCAAGCAGCACCGCCTCGCTCATCCGATGCAGGGCCAGCACCCGGGTGTCCTCGTAATCGAACAGGGTCGCGACCAGGTAGAGGATGTTGTTGCGAAGGACAATGCCGAGCGGGTTGATTCGGTAACGGTCGGGCGGCTTCTCCGCCGAGCGTGAATCGTACTTCGCCTCCATCTGCCGCTGCTGGAGCAGGGCGTCGTAAGCGACCCGCGCCGCTTCCGGGTCGCCCTTCGGCGGCAGCAGCGGCTGGCTGCGTGGGGCGACCGCGACCAGCTTCGACCATTCCCGCATGCCCGGCTTCTGGTCGCCGACCTCGGCGAGCACCTTGCGTGCGCGGTGCATGTGCTGGTCGAGAAAGCTGTGCAGATTATTGGGCAGCAGCGGGCGCGAAAACTCATCCAGGATCTGGAAGGCCAGCGCCGTGGCCGGACTCATGGCGGGCAGTTCCAGTCCGGCCGCCTCCTGCGGCCAGTGCCAGCCACGCGGGTTGGCCTCATCGTGGGTGATGGGAAAGGTCCCGGAAAGCTTGTCGAGATCCCGTTCCACCGTGCGTTTGGTCACGGAAAAGCCTTCCTGCTCCAGGTAGTCGGCCAGTTCCCCGGTGCTGATCTTGCGCGGATGGCGGGGCACCTTCATCAGCATCCGCACATGCCGCAGGGCGGTATCGGGCATCGTCCTGACTCCCTCCAGACGGTGGCTGTGTCATTTTTCGCACGGGCCACCGCCAGTTTCAAGGCTTTTGCGACAACTGGTGTCGCACTGCCGTCCCTGACCTGGATGCTCCCGTCCCACGCAACGACACGCCGGTCCGAAAGTGACTGACCCGGCACGCTTGGTGCCGGGTCATTGCTGCGGATGGTGTCCGTTACTTCTGGAAGTACGAGGCGTGAATGGGCTCGTCGGGTTCGGCCTGGAAGGGGCGGGTCGTGCGCTCCCCGTCGTAGTCGTGATTCGGGGCTGCGCTGAATGCCCGAATGATCAGGGTCTGGATATCGTCGGATTCGGCTTCCGCGTAGGTGTAGTGATTGTCCTCGGTCACGAACTGGGTTTCCTTCCGCGGATCATCCAGGCGGATGGAAACATGATAGGACTGGGCCCCATCCAGGTCCGGCCACTCCATTTCCAGCCCATTGTCAGTGAGCTCCAGGTGCACATCCTCCTCACGAATCATGGGCAGAAAGTTCTCCGCCTCGTCCTCGGATAATTCGAAGCTTGCCTCTCCCTGGATTCGGAAATCTTCGTCCTCCACCATGGCTTGCGCATCGAAATGGTACGTGCCCGGTTCCGGGGTCTTGCCGGCATCCGATTCTCCGGCTTCGTTGGGCACGTCAATGATCAAATTGATATCCCAGATGCTGCTTGCATTGTCCTCCCGGACACGCTCTGCAAGATTTCGGTCCGTTCCATCCGGATACTCCAGATCGCCATTGATCCACCGATCCAGGAAATAGCCATCCTCCGCCGGTGCGGCATCGAAGTAGACGAACTTGCCCTTGGCCTCACCCCGGCCGGCATTGTTGCGGACGACGGTGCCGACGGACAGAACGCGGAACTCCAGCCCGCCTTCCACGACCTCCTCCGCCTGAACCGTGTCGCTCTGGCCCACGGAAAAGAGCACTACCAGCATGCCGCTGATGACTGGCAGCGAAAACGTCGAGCGATGAGAAAAACCCATATTCCCTCCCTGTTTTTAGTGTTGAATCATCGCGACTATGGCACAGGCTCGTGGCGACGAGAAAGCCGGCCGTGCTATCCGCCTTCCCAGGGGATGTCAGGGCCGCGAAACCGGTTCCCCACAAAGCCTGGCGGGTGGATAATGCTTCCGCTGGAAGTAAGGCGGCGAGCGGCACCCCGGGATGGGTGGGGCTGGTACATTGTTACGAAGAAGGGCACCCAAGCGACGGAGCCGGCAATGAAACCCTCTGAACGCATTCACCTGTCGGTCGCGAGCTGGCACGAGGCGGGGCACCTGGTCATGGCGCTCCACGAAGGCCTGCGGGTGGTGCGTGCCCGGGTTTCGGGGGAGCTGCCCGGCAATGGTGCGGTGAGTCACTGGCCGCTCGGCCCGACCCGAATCGACCCGACACTCGGCCCCGGCAATGCCCGCCTTGCCTGGGAGGAAACCCTGTCCCGAACCCGGACGCGGATGCGCGTTTCCCTCGCCGGCCCGGTTGCCGAGGCCCGCGCGCTGGGCACGCCCCTGCGCAGCCTCTGCGCGGAGCATGATTTCAAGTCCGCCTTCCGGCTTGCCAACCGCCTGCTGGTTCTGTGGGAGGCTTTCGGCGTCTGGCAGGCGGCGCCGCGTCCGGTCCCGCTCGATCTCCTCAACGAGCAGCGTCGCTGGGTGGCCCGCTGGCTTGCCCGGCCCAGATCCTGGTCGCTGGTGGCCTGCTATGCCCGCGCCCTGGAACGCCACCGCCATCTGAATGCCGACCAGATCTGGAGCCTGTACGAGCAGCACGCCGCGCCGCCGGATCAGGCCCCCTTGCCCTGGGGGCGGCTGCCCTTCATGGATCATGTACACGACGGCCTGCCCGGGGATAATGGAAAATACCGTCCCCGCCGGCCCCTCAAGCGCGACACGAACTGTCGCAGGGGCGGCCTACAATGGACTGGATTCCAAAAGACAAAGGAGCTGTCATGCTTGGAGCCATCACCGGCGACGTAGTCGGCTCGCCCTACGAGTTCAACAACCACCGTTCCACCCGTTTCCCGCTGTTTCCACAGGAGGCGGACTTCACCGACGACAGCGTGCTCACGATTGCCGTGGCCGAGGCCATCCTCGAGGACCGCCCCTTCCACCGCGCGCTGCAGGACTGGTACGCACAATATCCACACTGCAGCTACGGCGGCAGCTTTCACAACTGGGCCCGCTCTGGCGGTTCGGCCCCCTATGGCAGCTGGGGCAATGGCTCGGCCATGCGCGTCAGCCCCTGCGGCTGGGCCGGTTCGAATGAAGACGAGGTACTGGAACTGGCCCGCAACTCGGCGGCCGTGACCCACGACCACCGCGAGGGCATCAAGGGCGCCCAGGCGGTCGCCCTGGCCATCTTCCTCGCTCGCCAGGGCAGCTCACGCGAGCATATCGCCGCGCGCATCAGCAGGCAGTTCGACTACCGCCTCGACCACGACCTCGATCAGCTGCGCGCGTACTACGAATTCGATGTCTCCTGCCAGGGCTCGGTCCCGCAGGCGATTGCCTGCTTCCTGCAGGCCGAGGATTTCGAGGACACGCTGCGCAAGGCCGTCTCCATCGGCGGTGACAGCGACACCATTGCCGCCATTGCCGGCGCCATCGCCGAGGCCTGGTTCGAAGGTATTCCCGAGGAGATTCTGGCCCCGGCCTGGCGCCGCCTCCCATCCGAGCTGCGTGAGGTCACCGCCGCCTTCCATGAACGCTACGACCTGCCCGGCCAGATCCCGGCCCCGGACGAGGTCCCGCCCGAGGTTCTCGGCGGACGGTGATTCCTCCCGGCAGGCCCTGGCAAGAGCGCAGGCTGTGGTCTCACCTTGTGTCGCGCCTGCGCCCAGCCCTGATACCCGGATAGGGACGCTTCCCCTGATTGATGAACTTCCCGTTAATATGGAGGCCGCTGCCGGTTCATATTAAACTCAAAATTTAATAATATAGTCTGTAAAGGAAATATTAAAGGCAGGAATTCACATGAATGACGATGCCTTACAAGCGCGGGCCGGGCGTTACGTTCGTCAATCCGGGGGATACCGGGCCTTCCTCCCTGCGCCCCTGCCGCCAGAACCACCTGTGTTGATCCAGGGCCGACTCCAGGAGATCTTGTCCGCAGCTGATCGGGCACTGGGCCGCTTGGACGGCTCCATTCAGACGCTGCCCAACCCCGACCTTTTTGTGGCGATGTATGTTCGAAAGGAAGCCGTACTGTCAAGCCAGATCGAGGGCACCCAGAGCTCCTTGCAAGATCTGCTCGCCGCCGAGGCGCGCCTACTCACGCCTGGAACTCCAGACGACGTGGACGAGGTGTTCAATTACGTTCGGGCAATGAATTACGGACTCAAGCGACTGGACGAGTTGCCGGTCTCCTCACGCTTGATTCGCGAGATTCATGCTGAGCTTATGCAGGGCGTCCGGGGCGCGCACTTGACCCCCGGAGAGTTCCGGCGAAGCCAGAACTGGATCGGTCCAAGTGGCTGTACTCTGCGCGAAGCAACATTCGTACCGCCCCCACCGTCAGAAGTAGGGCGAATGGTGAGCGAGCTGGAACATTTTCTTCACTCCAATGCCAGCGAGCTCCCATTGCTGGCGCGCGTAGGTCTCGCCCATGCACAGTTTGAAACCATCCATCCCTTTCTGGACGGGAACGGTCGTGTGGGGCGGCTGTTGATTACCTTCTTGTTGTGTGAACAGGAGGTTCTTCGAAAGCCGGTTCTTTATCTGTCACATTATTTCAAGCGGTACCGAGCAGGGTATTACCAGGCACTACAAGAGGTTCGCGATCTTGGGCGCTGGGAGGAGTGGCTCCAATTCTTCCTTCAGGGCGTATATGAAGTAAGTGAGCAAGCTACCGAGACGGCCCGCCGAATTCTCGAGATGAGAGAAAGGCATCGGACCTTGATCACAGAATGTTTTGGGCGTGCGGCGGGCAGCGGCCATCGCGTACTAGAGTATCTATACGAATACCCAATTGTGTCGGTCCGACAGATCCAGGAATTCAATGCAACGACCTACCCAGCAGCGAACAACCTGGTACGTCAGTTCGAAAAAAACGGTATTCTCGAAGAATACACCGGTCAACGCAGGAACCGAAGGTTCATTTACGCCGACTACATTCACTTGTTCAGTGACTGAGTTGCCCCTACGGACCCTTCGAATTTCATGGGTTTTTCAGCAAATGCCCTGAGAAATTGACGCTGTCTCCCAACGAAGCCCCGGTGCCATCGCGACACCGGATGTCGCGCGTGCGACGTATATTCTGCATAAGGCCCCATTTCCCGGGCCGGCGCCCGCCTCGGTCATGTACAAGCCCCGGTCCTGTATAGAGGAGACCTCGCAATGAACATCCGAACCAGCGAATCCCATCCCCTGCGCATCGACGTGCTCGACTATCCCGACGGTGCCGGGCGAATCGGCCTGACCCTGTGTCCGGGCAAGCAGCAGGCCAATGCCAGGACCGGCGCCTGGGCGCGGGACCTGGAAACCGACATGGACGTGATCCGCCGCTGGGGCGCCTGTGCCGTCGCGAGCCTGATCGAGGATCACGAATTTCGCCAGCTCCAGGTGGAGGGCCTGCAGCGTGCGGTGGAATCGCGCGGCATGGAATGGTGTCACCTGCCGATCCCCGACTGCCGGGCTCCGGGCGAGGCATTTCTCGACCGCTGGCCGGAAATGGGTCTGTTCCTGCATCTCCATCTCGCCCGGGGTGAAAAGCTGCTGCTTCACTGCATGGATGGTCTGGGCCGGACCGGCACCGTCGCCGCCCAGTTGCTGATCGAAACCGGCATCGCCCCGCAAGAAGCCATCCGCCGCGTCCGGGCCGTTCGCCCCAACGCGATCGAGACCCCCGCGCAGGAGCAATACCTCCATGCCCTGCCCGAGAAAGACCTGGGCATCCCGCGCGATCTCGAGAAACGAAAGGCCCGCGCCATAAAGCTCGAGCGCAGCACCGCCGAAGCCGGCGCCTTCGAAGTGATCCATCAGCCCGGAGCCCGCTGAAGCGGCTACTCCGCGTCGGCCCTTGACCCGGGCGAGTACCTGGATGAAATTGGAGTATCCAGGGCAGGATCAACACGGCAGACACAGCAAGCCAGGGAGACAATCATGTCCATCAATCGCACACGGGGCCTGCTCTACTGGCTGGCCCGAATCCTCGGCGACGTCAACGCCGTCCAGCGCGGCCGGGTAGGGCGCCGGATCGGCAGGCGCGCCGCCGGCCGGGTCACCGGACGCGGCCTCGGGCGACTGTTCCGGCGGTTCTGAATCCGTCTTGCCTTCCGTCTCCTGGATGCTTTTCGGGTTGGGCAGTGGCGAAGGCTGTCACAAACCTCGGCATCATGCGTCCCATGTTTTCATGAAACTGAACCCAGGGAGCAGGCATGCAAACGCGTGAGGTGGATGTGGCAATCATCGGGGCCGGTACGGCCGGTCTCGGTGCCTATCGTGAGGTGCAGAAAGAAACCGACCGGGTGGTGCTTGTCGAGGGTGGCCCGCATGGCACTACCTGCGCCCGCGTCGGCTGCATGCCGAGCAAGCTGCTGATCGCGGCGGCCGATGCCGCGCATGAGGCCCGCGAGGCCGATCAGTTCGGTATCCGAACGGAAGTTGCCATCGACAGTGCCGCAGTCATGGAGCGCGTGCGCCGAGAACGTGATCGCTTCGTGGGCGGGGTACTGAAATCCATCGACCGTATCCCGGAAAAGCACAAGCTGAGCGGCTACGCCCGCTTCGAGGACAGCAATACACTCATCGTCGGCGACCACACCCGTCTGCATGCCGAGCGGGTCGTGATCGCCACCGGCTCCTCCCCCAATGTACCTGGCTTCCTCAAGGCCGCGGAAGATCGGCTGATCGTCAACGATGATCTCTTCGAGTGGCAGTCCCTGCCGGATTCGGTGGCGGTGTTCGGTCCCGGGGTGATCGGCCTCGAACTGGGCCAGGCCCTGGCCCGCCTGGGGGTTCGGGTCCGCATGTTTGGTGTGGGCGGTGGCGTCGGACCGATCCAGGATCCCGAGATCCGCAAGATCGCACTCGAGACCTTCAATGAGGAGTTCCCCCTCGACCCGGATGCCCAGGTGGAGTCCGTGACCCGCGTGGATGAGGGTGTCGAGATTCGTTTCCTTGACGAGCAGGGCCAGCAGCTCACCGAGCGTTTCGATTATGTACTGGCAGCCACCGGCAGGCGCCCCAACCTCGACGGGCTGGATCTCGAAAATGCCGGGCTGGATCTCGATGAGCGCGGTATGCCCGCCTATGACAATCTGACCATGCAATGTGGCAACAGCCCCGTTTTCATTGCCGGGGATGTAAACAATGAGCGGCCGCTGTTGCATGAGGCCTCGGACGAGGGACGCATCGCCGGTCGCAATGCCGCTCATTTCCCCGGCGTCGAGCGTGGCCTTCGTCGAACGCCCCTCGCAGTGGTCTTCACCTCCCCGCAAATCGCAACCGCCGGCCTGACCATCCAGCAAGTGGATGAACGCTGCCAGAGTTGTTTCGAGGTGGGTTTACTGAATTTCGACAACCAGGGTCGCAGCCGGGTCATGGGCGTCAATCGTGGCCTGATCAGGGTCTATGGCGAGCAGGGCACCGGACGGTTTCTCGGCGCGGAAATGCTCGGCCCGGCTGCGGAGCATATCGGACATCTTCTCGCCTGGTGTGCCCAGAAGGAAATGACCGTCAGTGAAATGCTCGAAATGCCGTATTACCACCCCGTGATCGAGGAAGGTCTGCGCACCGCCCTGCGTGATCTCAACGCCAAACTCCACATCGGCCAGCAAATCATCGATCACTGCATGGAATGTGGTCCGGGCGCCTGATTGCGGCCCCGGCCTCTCCGATAGCAACACCGAGAATACCCGCCACGCCGCTCGCCGGGGCTCCAGGACCGGGAATGCATTCTGGGGCTGCGTCAATTTCCCGAAGTGCCGGGAAACTCTGCCGATCAGTTGAAACGTCTCAGGCCTTGGTTGGATTCAAGCAACCGTAGTGGGGAGTCCGGCAGGCGTTTTCGCGCAAGCCCACTGTGCGTTCCGGTTGTCTCTCACAACGACGGAAACCTGAGAAGCTGGCCGACTAATTTCTCAATAATCGCAAAAATTGAGAAGGTGCCCCAAGGCCGGGCCACACTCCTTCTGTTCACTTTTACGTGCGACACCACCTGTCGTGCCCACCCTGCATACTGAATCCTGAGATGCATCCCGCCTGGTTGGGCCACCGGCACTGACAGGGAAGCGGTGGGATGCGTCCACCCATCGCCAAAGCAATCCCGACAGTGTGCAGGGAGCACCACCATGAGTAACCAGAGCCACCACGAAGCCGGCACCCAGGCCACCCTGGCCAGTACCGGCGAAAAGGTCCGTATCCTCTACCGCGTCCAGGACAGCCACACCGGCACCATCCGCTACCGCTGCATCCTCCCGCCCCAGGCCCCGGGCCATCGCCCCAGAATTCAGACCATCGCGGGCAAGCGCCTTGGCTGAGCACCTACCCAGAGATCTGGAACTACCTGGGTGTATCTGGCCGTTTACAAAAAGAGTCAAAATGCTACACTTGTAAACACCGGAAAGGAGGGATACTCATGCTGGGCGAACGGATTGAGCGGGCACGCCGCTGGAAAGGCCTGGCGCTTCGCGAGTTGGCCGCGCGCAGCGGTGTCAGTCATACCGCCATCAGGAACTACGAGAAGGGCCTTCGTACCCCCGGGTCACGCCAGCTCCTGGCGCTGGCCAAGGCGCTGGGCGTGCGTACCGAGTATTTCTTCCGTCAGCAACGAATTTCGCTGGCCGATGTGGAGTACCGCAAGCGAGCCAGCACCCCGAAGAAGGTCCTCAACCAAATCCGGGAGGATGTCCTGGAACAGGCCGAGCGCTGGTCCGAATTGCTGTCCTTCTTCCCCAAGCGGCCTATTCGGAGTTTTGAAGTCCCCAGGCCCCTGCCGGCCGTGGCGTCGCTGCCCGATGTGGAGCGCGTCGCCGATCATGTCCGGCAGGCCTGGCAACTGGGCCATTCCCCCATCCCTGACCTGATCGACGTACTGGAAGCTTTCGGCATCATCGTCATCACCACCGAGATTGACCATGACCAGAAGTTCGATGGTCTTGCGGGCGCCGTGGCCGGGACCCCGGTCATTGTCGTCTCGGAGCATTGGACCGGTGACCGCCAGCGATTCACCCTGGCGCACGAGCTTGGCCACCGCCTGCTGGAAGGCCATCTCCCGGCCGGGATGAACGAAGAAAAAGCAGCCAACCGCTTCGCTGGCGCCTTCCTGCTTCCCGCGAGTCAGGTCCGGGGCAGACTGGGCGAGCAAAGAACCCGCATCGATGCCCAGGAGCTTCTGCTCCTCAAGCGGGAATTCGGCCTGAGCATGATGGCCGCGCTCTACCG
>SLND01000078.1 GCA_007133205.1 Natronospiraceae bacterium
CCACGACACCATTCGACATGTGCGTGCTCAATGACATCGATCGTTTCCACCTGGTCGAGGACGTGATCGATCGCTTGCCCGGTCTGGGGCATCGGGCGGCCTATACCAAGCAGATCATGCGGGATCGCCTGATCGACCACTATTACTACATCCGCGAACACGGCGAAGACATGCCGGAGATTCGCAACTGGGTCTGGCCCTACTGAGGCCATGACGGGAGCGGCCTATGGATGAACGTATCCGGAAGTTGAATGAACAGGGGCAGTCCCTGTGGCTGGACTACCTGGATCGCAAGATCCTCGACAACGGGCAACTTGCGAGCTGGATTGATCATGGAATCACCGGGGTCACGACCAATCCCACCATTTTCCAAAAGGCGATCAGCTCCAGTGAGCTGTATGACGAAAGCATTCGGACGTGGTTGGACTCGCACCCTGCGGGCAGTCCCGAAACCCTGCTTGAGCAGCTCATGGTGGAGGACGTGACCGCCGCGGCTGATCTCCTGTGTCCGGTTCACGACCGGACGGAAGGGCAGGACGGCTTCGTCAGCCTGGAGGTCTCCCCCTTGCTGGCCCGGGATACGGAGGCGACCCGGCAGGCCGTACAGCGCCTGCATGCAGCCGTTGCCCGACCCAATGTCATGATCAAGATTCCGGGTACCGTGGAGGGACTGCCTGCGATTCGCGACATGCTGACCCTGGGCATTCCGGTCAATATCACCCTGCTGTTCTCGGTCGATCGTTATCGTCAGGTACTCGACATCTGGCACTCGATCGCGGCGGACCGCCCGCGTTCGGCCAGCGTCGCCTCGGTGGCATCTTTCTTTGTCAGCCGGATTGATACTCGGGTCGATGCCCTGCTGCAAGAACACGGCTCGCCCGAAGCCCTGGCATTGCGTGGACGCGCGGCCGTCGCCAATGCCCGTCTCGCGTGGAGTGTCCTTGATGGCCATCCGGGGTCTGCGCGTCGGCAGAACGAGGTCGGGGGTGGACCGGTGCAGCGCCTCCTCTGGGGCAGCACGGGTACCAAGAATCCCGACTATTCCGATCTGCTCTATGTGGATGAGCTTGTCGGGCCGAACACGGTCAACACGGTGCCGCCGGCTACCCTGGAAGCGTTTCTCGATCATGGCGACCCTTCCGACCGGCTGAGCGGGCACGTGGAGGAGGCGCGCGGCCTTCTGGAGAAACTGCAATCGCTGGGTATTGATCTCAATGCAGTCACTGCGCGACTGGAAGACGAGGGGGTGGCGGCTTTCACGGATTCATGGAATGAATTGCTTCAGGCGCTGGAAGGGCGGCGTAGACTGTTGGCGTGATCGGGTTTTCGGACTGACCCGCCGGGCATGATGCGTCCGTGGCGACACGGCGGCAAAGGAGTGAGTGAATGGAGCGAAATGATTACCGCCTCGAAATCCGGCCACGGCTGCCCGCGGCCCTGGAGCGTCTGGACACGCTCGCTGAAAACCTCTTTTACAGCTGGGATCGGCGTGTGCGCGGTTTGTTCTTTCGCATCGACGCCGAGCTCTGGAAACGTTGCGAGCATAACCCCAAGGTGTTCCTGCGCCGCGTCTCGCAACGCCGCCTCGACGAACTCGCCGAAGACCGGGAGTTTCTGCTCCAGTACCAGGATGTGCTTGCTTCCTTCGATGCCTACCTGGACCCGAAACGGCAGCGCAGGGGGCCGAAGATCAAGGGCTTCGAGCGGGACAATGAACTGGTGGCGTACTTCTGCATGGAGTTCGGACTGCACGAGAGTCTGAAACTGTATTCCGGCGGCCTGGGCATCCTCGCCGGGGATCACTTCAAGGCCGCCAGTGATCTGGACCTGCCCTTTGTCGGTGTCGGCCTGATGTATCGACAGGGTTATTTCATCCAGTCAATCGACCGGGATGGCGTCCAGCAGATGCAGTATCGGGCTTTCGATGTTGAAGATCTGCCGGTGAGACCGGTGACGGCGGATGACGGAGAGGAAATCCGGGTCAGAGTTCCCTTTCCTGGTCGTGAGGTAGTGGCACGCATCTGGCAGGCCGATGTGGGCCGTGTGCCCCTGTACCTGCTGGATACCGATGTCGTTGATAACGACGAGGAAGACCGTGCCATTACCTATCAGCTGTACGGTGGTGATCGGCGTACCCGGATCGCCCAGGAGATGGTGCTTGGGGTTGGCGGTGTGCGGGCCCTGCGGGCACTGGGCCTTTCCCCCAGCGCCTGGCATGTCAACGAGGGGCACCCCGCTTTGCTGATCCTGGAACGTTGTCGGCAGCGTGTCGCGCAAGGCATGGAATTCAGGGCGGCGCTGGAAGCAGTGGCCGCGGCGACGGTCTTCACGACCCACACCGCGGTGCCCGCGGGTCACGATCGCTTCACTCGCAAGCTGGCAGAAGAGCACCTGGCGCCGCTGGCCGAGGCCATGGATGTGCCTGTCGAGCATCTGCTGGATCTGGGGCAGTCGCCGCAGAGCGAGGACGGGTTCAACATGACCGCGCTGGCCCTGCGGGGTTCACGCCGGCACAACGGTGTCAGCCGTGTGCATCGTGACGTGGCCGCGGAAATGGAAGGCTACATCTGGCCCGAGGTAGAGGCCGGGGACAACCCCATCACATCCATTTCCAACGGGGTCCATGTACCGACCTTTCTCGCCCGCGAATGGGTCAGCCGACTGGACGGCAGCTGCCCGGAATGGCGTCAACAACTCAATCGCCCGCGGTTCTGGAAACGCGCCATCGAGGCGATGCCGGATCACCGCTTCTGGGCGCTGACCCAATCGCTCAAGAGCGAAATGCTCGAGGACCTGAACGAGATCCTCCGTGCGCAGTATGAGCGCAATCACATGAGTCGTGCCCGGATCGAGGCCCTGGATGAAATCTTTTCAGCGGAAAACACCCGCCCGCTCGTCATCGGATTCGCCCGCCGGTTCGCGACTTACAAGCGCGCGTTGCTGATTTTCGAAAATGCGGAACGTCTTGCTCGCTTGCTCAACGATCCCGACCGCCCGGTGATTCTCATCTTCGCCGGCAAGGCGCACCCGCAGGACATGCCCGGACAGGCACTGATCCGGCGCATTCACGAATTCGCCGGCAGCGAGCCATTCGTCAATCGGGTATTCCTGGTGGAAGGCTACGACATGGCCCTGGCGCGCAAACTCGTGACCGGTGTCGATGTGTGGCTTAACACGCCGGAATATCCCCTCGAGGCCAGCGGTACTTCGGGTCAGAAGGCGGCCATGAACGGGGCGGTCAACCTGAGCATCCTGGACGGCTGGTGGGCAGAAGGGTACGACGGGGCCAACGGCTGGGCCATCGCACCCCACGGTCCGGACCTGTCGCCGGCACATCGCGACCGGGTGGAAGCGCAGGATCTGCTCGACCTGCTGGAGGACGAGGTCATTCCGGAATATTTCGACACCGGCCCGGGTGGCTATTCATCGGCGTGGGTCAGTCGTTGCAAGCGATCAATGTATACGGTGCTGCCGCGCTTCAATGCCCAGCGCATGGTCATGGAATATGCCGAACGACTCTATGCGCCCGCCGCCGAAGCCGGCCGTGCGATGAGTGCGGGCGAGGCTGAAAGGGCCCTGGAACTGGCCCGATGGAAGATGGAGGTGAGGGAGCGGTGGCCGGGTATGGCGCTTGAGTGGGTCGAAGCGCCTCCCACGGCCGTGCCTGTGGACGAGCCGGTGCGCCTGCAAGTCCGGGCAGGCCTGAACGGGGTATCGCCCTCCGATGTACGCGTCGAGTGCCTGCTGATCCCGGATCTGGAACGCAATGACGGGGGGCGG
>SLND01000173.1 GCA_007133205.1 Natronospiraceae bacterium
GGCCTGTCGCAGCGGCCTGAACGCCCGGACCAGGGAAGGTCCGGGCCGGGCTTTCCGTCGCGAGGCAGGAAAGCCGAGCAGGAAAGTGAACCGTAGGTTCAAATCCTCCCTTTTGCCGACTCCAGAAACAGAAAAACCCGCCGAGTATGATCGACGGGCCACAAAAAATTGGTCGGGGTGAGAGGATTTGAACCTCCGACCACCTGCACCCCATGCAGGTGCGCTACCAGACTGCGCTACACCCCGAATTTTCAGCAGTTTTCTTACCAGACTTGCCACCGGCCATGTCTGCCGCCGGCGCCCCCTGACCGGGAAGCGCGAATTTTACTGGAATACGCGGCGGGTTGAAAGCTTGGCTTGCAAGCAAATGGGCCTGGGTAATGACGGCCTGGCTACTTGCGCAACACCTGGAGGATGTCCTCGAGCTCGGCACGTATCTGGCGGACGATCTGCTGGCTCTGACTGACGTCCTGCTTGTGGTTTTCTCCGGAGAGCTGCTGGCGGGCACCCCCGATGGTAAAACCCTGATCGTAAAGCAAGGCCCGAATCTGGCGGATCACCAGCACATCGTGACGCTGGTAGTAGCGGCGGTTACCGCGACGCTTGACGGGCTTGAGCTGCGGGAACTCCTGCTCCCAATAGCGCAGGACATGCGGCTTGACGCCGCACAGATCACTCACCTCTCCGATGGTGAAATAGCGCTTGCTGGGGATTGTCGGCAGCTCGTCATTGTTCCCTGGTTCCAGCATATGCTTCGACCCTTGTCTTGAGCTTCTGTCCCGGCCGGAAGGTCACGACGCGTCGTGCAGAAATGGGAATTTCTTCCCCCGTTTTTGGATTCCGGCCCGGCCGCTCGTTCTTGTCGCGCAGATCGAAGTTCCCGAAGCCCGAGAGCTTCACCTGGGTCCCGTCTGCCAGAGCATCCTTGATCTCCTCGAAGAACAGGTCTACCAGTTCCTTGGCTTCGCGCTTGTTCAGGCCAAGTTCCTCGAACAGCGATTCCGCCAGCTCCGCCTTGGTGAGTGCCATGGGTATCAGTCTCGTACTGTTGCGCTAAACCGTCCCTCCAGCTGCCGGCATACTGCAGCAACTGCCTTATCAGCGTCTTCGTCAGTAAGCGTGCGCGAAGAATCCTGTAAAATCAAGCCTAAAGCGATACTTTTTCGCCCGGAATCTACGCCTTTGCCGCGATATACATCGAACACGCGGACATCTGTCGCGAGTTCGCCCGCCGCCTCCCTGGCGACCGCGACCAGGTCTCCGGCGGGGACGCTCTCATCCACCACAAAAGCCAGGTCACGTCTCACGGCGGGGTATCGGGATACCTGAGTGTAGGACGGGATCCTGCCCGACGCCACCACTGCGAGAGGGAGCTCAAATACATATACGTCTTCCGGCAGGTCCAGTCTGCCGGCCGTTTCCGGATTCAGGCGTCCGACCCAGCCTGCTTCCTGCCCCGCCACACTGATGCGCGCTGTCTGGCCCGGATGCAGGGCCGGATGCCGGTCGGCGGTGTAATCACCGGCCGGACCATCCCCGAGAGCAATAAGCGCTTCCACATCCGCCTTGATGTCGTAGAAATCCACCGGGCGATCACGACCGTCCCACTGTTCCGGTTCGCTCGCACCCCAGGCCACGCCGGCAACCCATTTTTCCTGTTTTATATCATCGTCTTGCGGAATAAACTTCAGACCTGACTCAAATAGCCGGACGCGTCCCTGCTGGCGCCTGACGTTGTGCGCCAGGGCAGCAAGCAGTCCGGGCCACAGACTGGTGCGCAGGACCGCCAGATCGGACGAAATGGGATTCTCCAGCGGTATCGCGGGCTCCGTCTGCTCACTCAGCAACTGATCGGCAGTTTCATCGACGAAACTGTAGGTAATCGCTTCCTGGTAGCCGCGCTCCACCAGGCACTGGCGCAGGCGCGAGAGGGGGATTTCGGCTTCCGGTACCGGGCCGGGCCGGACATGGGCAGGGAGGGATTCGACCGGGACCTGGTCGTACCCGTGAATCCGGGCGACCTCCTCGATCAGATCCTCTTCAATGCCGAGATCGTGCCGAAAGCTCGGTGGAGTCACCTTCCAGCCGGCATCGTCGAGAATCACCTCCAGCCACAGGCTCTTGAGTATTTCGCTTACCCGATCATCCGGCAGTTCGAAACCGAGTACAGCACGCAGGCGGTCCCGGCGCAGGCGAATCTCGGGACGCGCCACCGGTGAGCCCCGGACAAGGGTGCGTTCCCCTGCCCGGCCGCCGGCAATCTGCTGGATCAGATTGGTTGCCCGGTCCAGGGCGCGCTCCTGGATTTCGGGGTCCACGCCACGCTCGAAACGGTGTGAGGAGTCGGTCTGCATGCCCAGGCTGCGGGCCTTGCCGGCAATGGTCGTCGGCGCAAAACAGGCACTTTCCAGGAACACGTCCGCGGTCCGGGCATCCACACCCGTCTCCCGACCACCCATGATGCCGGCGAGGGCCACCGGGCCGGACTCGTCGGCAATCACGAGAAGCTCTGGATCGAGCTCAAGCTCGCGATCATCCAGCAGGATGAGTCGCTCCCCCTTGCGGGCCCGACGAACGCTGATATCGCCCTGGAGCGCCTCCAGACGAAAGCCGTGCATGGGTTGCCCCAGTTCCAGCATGACGTAGTTGGTGACATCCACCACGGGACTGATCGGACGCAGACCCGCGCGGCGAAGCCGCTCCTGGAGCCAGACCGGGGATTCCGCCCGGGTGTCGATCCCTTCGATGACCCGCCCGGCGTAGGCGGGGCAATCACCGGCATCCTCGACGCTGACCCCGACCTTTCGCTCGGATTCCGTCCCGACCTCTTCGACTGGCGGACGGCATACCGGCTTGCCCGTAAGTGCGCCCACTTCCCTGGCAATGCCGATCATGCCGAGACAGTCACCGCGATTGGGCGTCAGATCGAGTTCGATCACCCGATCATCCAGCGCCAGTGCCGTACGCAGATCGGTCCCGGCATGCAAGGATTGCGGCAGCGCCATCAGACCCGCGCCCTCCTCGCTCAGCCTCAGTTCCCGGGGCGAACAGAGCATGCCGCTCGATGCCACACCGCGCAATTTGGCCTTGCGTATCCGGGTTCCGTCCGGGAGTTCCGCACCCACTTGCGCGTAGGGTGCACGCATGCCGACATGGACATTATCAGCACCACAGACCACATCGTGCTCGCCCTCACCGTCGCTGACCCGGCAGACACTCAGCTTGTCGGCATCGGGATGTGGCTCGACCGCCAGCACCTCACCCACCACCACCCCGGAAAACTCCGGCGCGGCCGCTTCGATGGCATCCACCTCCAGGCCGGCCATGGTCAGACGATCGGCAAGCTCCTGGTCCGTGAGTCCGTGATCAATCCATTCTGTCAGCCAGTTGGCGCTGAAACGCATTTCTTTTCCCGATTTGTCAGTAAGTTATATTTTATTTATGAGATACAACATGATCTCTTTGCGGCTGCCCTCAGGTGCCCGGGGGCTCAGGCAAACTGGCGCAGGAAACGCAGATCGTTCTCGAAGAAAAGCCGCAGATCATCGACGCCATAGCGCAGCATGGCCAGGCGTTCGACACCCATGCCAAAGGCGTAGCCGCGCCAGGTTTCAGAGTCTATGTCTACGTGACGAAAGACCTCCGGATGAACCATCCCGCAGCCAAGCACCTCCAGCCAGCCGGTACCCGAACACACCCGGCAGCCCTGTCCGCCGCAGATCACGCATTCCATGTCTACCTCTGCCGAGGGTTCGGTGAAGGGGAAGTAGGACGGACGGAAACGCACCGCCAGGTCTGATTCGAAGAAATGTCGCAGGAAGTCCGTCAGCACCCCCTTGAGGTGGCTCATGCTGACTTCCCGGTCCACCAGCAGGCCTTCGACCTGATGGAACATCGGGGTGTGCGTGACGTCGGAATCGCAGCGATAGACCCGGCCCGGTGCAATGATGCGCAGGGGCGGTTCGCTGTGCTGCATTGATCGAATCTGGACCGGCGAGGTGTGGGTGCGGAGCACCTCGCCCGGCCGCACGAAGAACGTGTCCTGCATCGCCCGGGCCGGATGATGTTCGGGCATGTTGAGGGCTTCGAAATTGTGGAACTCGTCCTCCACCTCGGGACCGTCGACCACACCGAAACCGGCCTGACGAAAGATCTCCTCGATACGCTCCAGGGTGCGGGTAACCGGATGCAATCCGCCGCGTCGCTGCCCTCGTCCTGCGAGTGTCACATCCACGGATTCTCGCGCCATGCGTTCTTCCCGGGCGGCACGCTCGAGATGTTCACGTCGCGCCTCGATCCGTGCCTGCACGGCCTGCTTGGCCTCATTGATGGCCTGACCGGCCTGCGGGCGTTCTTCCTTCGGAAGATCCCCCAGACTCTTCAGCAGCGAGGTGAGCCGGCCTTTCTTGCCAAGCCACGCCACCCGCACCGCGTCCAGACTGCGCAGGTCTTCGGCATCGTCCACGGCCTGTTCGGCCTCGCGGGTAAGTTGTTCGACCTCTTTCACAGCGTACGGCTCCTGTTGCGCCAATAGCTTCGTCGCCGGCCTCCGGAATGCCCTCCCCTGTGCCGGGCAGGATTCATACAAAGGCTTTCCGGGCCGCGAAATAAAACGGGGGAAAGGTTTGCGGCCTTTCCCCCGTGTCTACTGCTTCCGTGACGGTTACAGCCGCTTCAGCCGAGCTGGGCTTTCGCCTTTTCGGCCAGGGCCTTGAAACCGGCCTTGTCGCGCACGGCCATGTCGGACAGGATCTTGCGGTCCAGCTCCACCCCGGCCTTCTTGAGCCCATTGATCATGCGGCTGTAGGACAGCCCGTGCTCGCGGGCACCGGCATTGATCCGCTGAATCCACAGGGCCCGGAACTCACGCTTGCGGGCCTTGCGATCCCGGTAGGCGTACTGGCCGGACTTGATCACCTGCTGGCGCGCGGTCCGGAAGCTCCTGCGCTTGGCACCGTAATAGCCCTTCGCCTCCTTGAGGACCTTGCGGTGCCGGGCGCGGGCGGTAACTCCTCGCTTGACTCTCGGCATGATTCAGTCCTCCTCAGAGATGGGGCAGCATGCGCTTGATCAGCGGCACGTCACTGGCATGAATGTAGGCCTTGGAGCGCAGGTGGCGCTTGCGCTTGGATTCCTTCTTGGTAAGGATGTGGCTGCGGTGTGATTTGTACCGCTTGATCCGGCCGGAACCGGTTCCGCGGAAGCGCTTCGCCGCACCACGGTGCGATTTCATCTTCGGCATGTCAGTCTCCGTTTGATTTCTACGCCTGGTCCCCGGTCCATCCCGCCGGGCGTTGCTTACCAGGGGCGAAGGACGGCCCTTGTCGGGTCCTGTCCCCGCTTTTGCTTTTGCCGCTTCCTTCCCTGGATCGGCTCTTCTTGCCCAGTGACCTTCAGCGCTTGCGCGGCGCCATGGTCATGATCATCTGCCGGCCTTCCAGCTTGGGACGCTGTTCGACCTGCGCCAGCTCCTCCAGGTCCTTTTCGACGCGCTCGAGCAGATTGCGTCCGAGATCCTGGTGCAGCATTTCCCGGCCACGAAAGCGAAGGGTGACCTTGAGCTTGTCGCCCTCTTCCAGAAAGTGCCGGGCCTTTCTCAGCTTGATGTTGTAGTCGTTATCGTCCGTATTCGGCCGGAACTTCACTTCCTTGACCTGGATCTGCTTCGTCTTCTTCTGCCCCTGCTGCTTCTTCTTCTGCTCGAAGACGAATTTCCCGTAGTCCATGATGCGGCATACGGGCGGCTCAGCATTCGGCGAGACCTCCACGAGGTCCATGTCTGCGTCCGCGGCCTTCTCCTGAGCCTCTTCGATGGGCACGATCCCGATCTGCTCTCCGTCCTGATCAATCAGGCGGACCTGGGGTACCGTGATGTCCCGATTACGCCGAACTCTGTTCTTTGCAGCGATATTCCATTCCTCCAGACGATAACGAACGACCCCGCCGTGCGACCTCTGACGCGAACTTTTCAGCGAAGGCTTCTCGGCCGATGCTGCCGAGATCCCCGCCGGCTCGCGTGCGCACGGCGAACTGGCCGGTCTCGATTGCCCTGTCGCCCGCGACGGGGGTCAGGGGACAACTACGATCTGTGTTGGCGGATTTTAAAGCTGATTTCCCCGTTTCTCAAGTCTGTCTGCGGCCGAAATCCCTGATTTTCCAGCATTTCAACCGGATTCCGGCAACAATCCGCGCGTGCGGGGGAATTTCTGGCCCGAAGATTCGATCATGCGCTGGAACGCTCGCTACTGCGAGGGCCATATTCGGCCATTTCCGGCTCCTCTGAAGGGAAATGCAGGATTCGGTCTTCCTTGTCGGAATCAGCGGTCCCGCCCAGGCCGAGCCGCTCCATCATGCGGTACAGGGTTACCCGGGAGACACCCAGCGCCTGCGCGGCCAGGGTGCGACTGCCGCCGGCCCATGTCAGTGCCTCACGAATTGCCGCCCTTTCCGCATCCGACCGAGCCTGCATCAGGGAACGAGGACGCAGGTGACTGCGCTCGGAAAAGCCCAGGTCGCTGGGCCGGATGACGGGCCCCTCGCACATGACGACCGCCCGCCGCAGCCGATTCTGGAGTTCCCGCACATTGCCCGGCCAGGCATATTCGCGCATGGCGGCACAGGCATCCCGGCTGAGCTTGCGAACCCGACTGCCCGGCACCTTGCGAAAGCGATCGAAATAATACTGTGCCAGCGGTTCGATGTCCTCTACCCGCTCACGCAGGGGTGGAACCCGCAAGGGCACGACATTGAGCCGATAGTAGAGATCTTCCCTGAAACGACCCTCCCTGACGGCCTGGGCCAGATCGACATGGCTGGCGGCGACCACCCGCACATCGACGGCACGTTCTTCGCCAGACCCAAGACGTCGGATACGGCCTTCCTGAAGCACGCGCAAAAGATGCACCTGCTGTGCGAGAGGCAGCTCCCCGATTTCATCGAGAAACAGGGTCCCCCCATCGGCACGTTCCACCTGTCCCAGGCGCCGCTCCGTTGCCCCGGTAAAGGCCCCGCGCTCGTTGCCAAACAGTTCCGCATAGATCAGGTCCTGGGGAATCACCCCGCAATCCACCGTCACCATGGGCCCCTGCCGACGGGGGGAGGCCGCGTGAATCGCCCGTGCAGTCAGTTCCTTCCCGGTGCCGGTTTCCCCGGCAATCAACACCGGAGCGTCGAACCGGGCGATCCGCCCGACAAGCTCCTGGAGTTCCTTCATGACCGCGCTGCACCCCACGATCACGGTCGTGTCTCGATCAGCCCCCTCATCTGCGATCGACAGGACGGGATCAAGATCGCGGAATCGACGCAAGACCGCCATTCCGCGTGCGTGCCCGAGCATGGGGACCAGAACGGACGGGTCCACCGGCAGCGTGTGATAGTCAAAGCAACAGCCGCCGACAAAACTTCTCAGTTCATCACATTCCAGGGATCCGGCGGGTATCAGGGCAACCCATTCATCCGCCCGGTCGAGCATCCCCGAGGCCTGGAGCTGCTCCAGTTCGTCCGGCTTTCCGTCGAACTCTATGACCCCCACCGCATGCTGCGCCCACCTGTCGGCGTGCTGCTCTTCGCCCCGTGTCGCAAGGCTGTAACGCCATCCTCGTTCCTGCAGCAAGGCGAGAAGATCGGGTTCGGCGCCCTCCTGACCTGTCCTTTTCGGGCGTAGATAAAGCAGATCATGAACTGAATCACTCCGGGGATCATGCGCCATCTGGCAGTCCTTTTTGTTTAACTTATTCCCTGAAGGCTTCTATACGATCATTTTCACCCGGGCGCAAGACTCAAATTTTCCCAAATTCCTGGCCGCAGTCGAAATAGCCACCTCAGTTCACGTGTTTCAAATTTGAAACATTACGAAGAAATGCCGAACAGCCCATCCCGAACACTCCCGGTCCTTGTATTTCAAGGCCACAGCTTGCGTTTTTCCACTCCAACCCACGGTTTTCCAGCCCGAGAATGTATCGCGGGCGAATCATACGGCCGATCAAAAAGGGCTGAAATATCATGACTCACGGTACCCCCCCTGAGGGCAGGTTTGCCGCACGGTTGTTTCGCCGACCTGGCACGCCAGTTGCTTAGTCAATGCCGTCCAGGAAGTTTCCTGGAATCCGGGGCAGACGCTCCGGACCAACTGACCATCGAGGTATACGACCATGAACAAAGCAACCCTCACCCTTGCGGGATCCATTCTTGCAGCCTTCACCGCAACAGCCGTTGCCGAAACCGGCGCGACCGATAGCGATTCCTTCGTGATTACCGGAGAAATCGCCAATGTCTGTCTGCTGATCAACAACAGCATCGACCCCATTTCGGTTGTCAGTCTCGACACCACCGACCAGCAGGTCCTCGGTAGCTACACCTACCGCTGCACGAATCCCGGTGGCTTCGATCGTGTGATCACCAGCGCCAACAACGGTGTACTGAATGGTCCTTATGGCCAGATCGACTATCACATGTCGCATGGTGGTGGTTCCGGCCTGAGCTTCTCGGCCATGCAGCTGACCAGCCCGCGGGTTGACACCCTTGCCGGCTCCAACGCCTTCGCGGCGGGCCAGACGGGTGCCGTTCGTTTCCACCTTCCCGAAGTTCCCGGTGGACTGATGGCGGGTGACTACTCTGACGATGTCACCTTCGAGATCTTTGCCAACTGAGACCACCCCCTCGGTGGATTGAAGAAAACGATGCCGGAGGGTTCCTGACCCTCCGGCATTTTCGAGGAGCCAATCATGACCCGATTCACGCCTCACAGCTTCTCAAAGCGGACTTCCATGACACTGGGCCTGCTTACCCTGGCGCTGACACTGGCCATTTCCGGTGCGGCACAGGCTTTTCAGGTCCAGCCCATGTCCTACGTCCTGGAACCGTCGGGGGAAGGCAGTCGACAGACGCTGCGTATCGAGAACTCATTTCGTCACGCCGTAGCCATCGAGATCGAAGTCTCCCGGCGCTTCATGGATGAATCCGGACAGGTGAGCCATGAACCGGCTGAAGAGGATTTCCTTGTCTTTCCGCCCCAGACCCGTCTGGAGCCAGGTGCCATCCAGGCCGTACGTGTCCAGTACATCGGCGACCCTGCATTGACCGAAACGCACGCCTACACCATTGCCGCCCGTCAGGTCCCGGTGCGTTCACCCGAATCGGACACAGCCACTGTCCAGGTCGTTTTCAATATGGGCACGGCCGCCTATGTACGTCCACGGGGTGCGCGTGCGGAACTCGCACCGGTGGAAATCATCCATTCCGACGATGAAAATCAACTCATTGCGGTAGTGCACAACCGGGGCAATGGACATACCAATCTTCACAATGCCCTCTGGAGCGTCAGAAACGGCGACGGCAGTGAACAAACCCTGGACCGGGAGACCGTCCAGGAAATGCTGAACAACCCGATCATCTATCCCGGGCACACTCGTCGGATTCCCCTGCCTGCAGAAGTAATGGGTACCGGCTCTGACAGCACGCTCAGCATCCGGATGAGTCGTCATGGTGCTTGATTCATTGACTCGCGCGGCATCGATCCGGCATGAAATTGCGCCGCGCAACGCCACCCGACTGCCAAGGGAATGGGCATTGGCCGGTTCCTGTCTGTGCCTGATGCTGGCGCTTGGCACACCGACGCTGGTAGCCGAGGAAGCCGCCTTTTCCCTGACCTTGCCCCTGGTACTGAACGGCCGCTACCTGGGCGATCTTGCGGGCGAAGTCAGTCTCACCGGCAACGCCTGGGTGGAATACGAACGCTTGCTCGATCTGCTTTCACGGCACCTGGATGAGACCGCACTCACTTCCCTCCGTGAACATCCTCCTGCCCGTGGCATGTTTCCCATCGGTGAAAGGGCGACGCCGCCCCTGGATATTCAGTATGCGCCGCAGGAACTCAGCATAAGAGTAGAGGCGCCTCATGAATTCTTCGCATCGCGCGAAATCTCGATCTCGGGCACTGGCGTACCCGATGCCCGGGATTACTTAGCCACAGCCAATGCCAGCATGGCCCTGGACGTACTCTACAACCAGGAATACATCCATCGCACACCGCTGGGAGAACGTGGACGGGCCCCGGCCACTGCACTGCTTGAAGGCCGCGGTAATCTCGGCGGACCGGGCGGTGTCAACCTGGCTACTGCCGCCTTGTACAACGAGGGCGCAGAACAGCGGCTGCAGCGGCGTGACGCTCGCCTCTTCCATGACGACCGTACGACAGCAACGCGTTACACCGTAGGCGACATCATTCCCGGTGTTCAGGGATTCCAGCAGAGTCCGCGACTGGCAGGCGCCTCCGTCAGCCGCCTCTACGGAGAAATCCAGCCCTACCGCAACATCCGATCCTCCGGTCAGCGGGAAATCATCCTGGAGCGGCCCTCGTCTGTGGACGTGGAAATCGACGGGGTGGTGGTTCGCAGTGAGCAACTGCCTCCGGGACGATACGATCTGCGTGATTTCCCACTCGCGATTGGCAGCAACGAAGTTCGCCTTCTGGTGGAAGATGACCTCGGGCGTCGTGAAGCTGCCCGTTTCGACCCCTATCATCACCCGGAGCTGCTGGCTCCCGGAACCCGTCTCTTCGATGCCAGCCTGGGTCGTATACAAGCGGAAAGCGAGGGCAGCATCCGCTACAGCAACCGACATGCTTTCACCGGGTTCACCGAACAAGGGCTCAATGAAAGAACCACATTGGGAGCAGATCTCCAGATCAGTGAAGAGGGCTACCATTCGACCGGCCTTGCATTACGTACCGGCCACCGCGCCGGTGTCACCGGACTCAACGTCTCACGCAGCGGATTTCACAAGGGCGATGACGATTCTGGCTACGCCTACGGGATGTCACACCAATGGAACCGGCGATCCGGCGCCGAACGGCCACTGAGTCTGAATCTTCATGCCGACTACCTTGAGCGGGATTACCGCAGCCTGATTGCCCCGGACAGTCCCTCCAGCCGGCGTTTGACCATGGGTGCACGAACAAACTTCCGCCTGGCAGGCAACTGGAGTGCCGGGATCGGAATGCAACGCCAGAGCTTCCACGAGGAGGTGGAGCCACTGGTTCGCCAGGAGCTGAGTTTCTCGCGCGGATTTTCCGGTCGTGGAAACCTGTTTACGTCATTCCAGCGCAGTTCCGGTGGCGCCACGGACCAGGATTCTGACCGCTACGCCGCGAATGTTGGCTTGTCCTGGCGATTCGGTGAACGCGGGCTTGTCCGCAGCCAGTATCTGACCCGGGATCAACGCAGCCGCGTGCAGGTACAACGGCTGGGGGGAAGCGGGATTCACGATCTCGGTGCCCGATCGAGTGTGACTCGTTCCTCGGATACCGAGGAAGTCGATGCCGGATTGCGCTACCGCGGCAACCGCGCCAATCTCGAATACCAGGCACAGGGAACACGCCAACGTGGTGTGGCCGCCTACGATGACAGCCGCTCCGTCACACGTCTGGAAACGGGACTGGCCTGGGCCGATGGCCATTTCGGTATGGCCCCCCGGGTCGGGAACGGTTTCGCGATTTACCAGCCACATGAGTCATTGCGTGAACACAGGATCGAGATCAGGGACAGTGGCGGCCGGCGTCTGCGTGCCCGCAGCGATTTCCTGGGGGCGCCTACTGTACCACTGCAACGCGCCTATGTGCCGGAAACCCTGCAAACGTCGGTCCCCGATCTCCCGCTGGGTTACGACCTGGGTGCGCAGCAGGAAAGGCTGTTGCCGGGTGCGTTCAGTGGCCACGTCATTCCCATAGGTTCTGAAGACAACCGAACCGTTCTCGGGTTTCTGGTCGACGCCGATGGTGAGGGTTTTCGCCAGTTGACCGGTTCCCTGGTACGTATTTCCGATGGCGAACGGATTCCGATGTTTACCAACCGCATGGGTCGTTTCGTGGCCGAACGGGTTGCTCCGGGTGAATATGAAGTGGAACTCGGTCAGTGGCGCAGCGTGGAAAATCTCGTGATCTCATCTGATGCGGAGAGCCTCATCGATGCCGGCACCATTGAAATGCGCTAAAAGGCGCTTGCGCGGTGGATTACTGGTGAGCATGGTCGCGACCTTGCTCCTTGGATTGCCAGTGCCCTCATCAGCCTCCGATGTCGAAGGCGAATGCCTGCTCCGACTCATTGCGGAACCACTGGAACTGCAGTTGACCTATGATGCCTTTGCTGTCGGCAACACCCTGCAGACCACTCGCCTGAGACTGGAGAATCTTGCAGATCGCCCATGCAGAATCCTGCTCGAGCCCCAGAGTCACGGCTCCGGCCGGATCGAGATGGCCCTGGCCAATACCAGTCTGCGGGGAGAACTATTCGTGGGAACGGATCGTCGCAGTCTTCAGGAAATGACTACCGGCCGCCCTCTGGAATTCCTGATGCCCGCCAATGGCCGACAATCACTCGAAATCGGAATGCGCCTGCAACCGGGTGCCTTCCCCATGCCCGGCTCCTATGCGGATGGTCTCTCCCTGGCACTGCGTGATCGGGATACCGGGCAGCTGGCCCTGGAAGAACTGTTGGTACGGATTCATATTGAAGTGCCTACCCGAGTCCAGCTGAATCTGGCGGGTAGTGACCCCCAACGATCAACCGGCAATGGAGCCCATGTCGTCGACTTCGGAGAATTGGAGACCGGTGCCCAGCGCGCCGTGAATCTTCAGGTCCGGGCCAACCAGACCTACCGGGTCAGTTTCAGATCCGAGAACAGGGGGCAGCTCCGTCGCCCGGCCTGGCCGCAGGAACCGGGAATCGACTACCGACTTGTCGTTGCTGGGCGCAGCACGGACCTTTCCGCGCCCCTGGAATTGTCAATGCCACGTCCAATGACTCCCGATGGGATCAATCTTCCGATTCATATCCACATCGGGGAAGTCGGCAGTTACCTTGCCGGCACATACGAGGACGTGGTTCACGTCAGTGTGCTCGCACATTACTGAAGGATTATCAATCGCGGCGGTGGCCCGACCGTCGCGGACAGAAAGCATCGGGCAACCCGGGACTCCGGGGTTCGGAGTCATAGAAGAGTCAAGAGGACCTTCACATGAAAAACCTGATTGGAGTATCCGCTGCAGGCCTCATTGCAACGCTCGTCATTGCGTCGCCAGTGCAGGCCGAAAACACCAGTGACAGTTTCGTGATTCAGGGCAGCCTGAGCGCAGTCTGTTTCCTTGAAAACAAGAGTGTCGGGGAAGTGGCCTACGTAGATCTGGACAAGCTGGCGCCCCAGATCCTCGGTCAGTTCAAGTACACCTGTAACGCCCCGGATGGATTCACCCGGACCATTTCCAGCCAGAACTCAGGCTATCTTACAAACAGTTCCGGGCAGATCCCATATTTGCTGGGCAGCGGTGGAGGCAGCTTCCTGAGCTTTCCGCCAGTCCAGTTGCAAGCCCCGGTGAACACCAACGTGTCCTTCACACCCGCAATTGCAAATGGCTTCCCGGCCAACATCATCTTCAAGCTTGACGAACTGCCGCAGGGTGTAGTTGCCGGTGATTATAGCGACACGGTCCATGTTTCCATCGCTGCCAACTGATACAAGCATCGCGACAGACGGGGTTCCCGCGTAGCGGGAACCCCATTTTTCGTATCAACAGGGGAGCGAGTTGCCTCGACTTGAGGGCCCGCTCAGACAGAGCGGCTACGGGATGTGCTGACTTGCCGTCTAGGCTGAACTCTGCTGCCTGGAGGCGTGTTCTGCCGCTTCAGGGGCATCCTCCGGCGGAACAGCGCGTCCTCGACGCGCGACGTCTTCCGCCAGTTTTTCGGCGAAGGTCTCGCGATCCAGCACGCCGACATCCTCTCCACCTCGGGTACGTACCGCGACCTGGCCGCTTTCCATCTCCTTGTCACCTACCACCAGCAACCACGGCACGCGATCCATGGTGTGCTCACGGATCTTGAAGCCGATCTTTTCATTGCGCAGATCGGTCTCGACACGGAAACCACGGGCCACGAGCATGTCAGCCGTTTCCCGCGCGTAATCGGCCTGACGGTCGGTGATATTGAGCACTACCACCTGTATCGGCGCGAGCCAGGTGGGCAGGGAACCGGCGTGCTCCTCGATCAGGATGCCGATGAA
>SLND01000104.1 GCA_007133205.1 Natronospiraceae bacterium
CCGAACATGAGGATGCCCATCATGGCCGCGAACCAGGGGCTGCGCTCGTTGAGGCCCTTGAAATCCTCGATCCGCTCGGCCTCGAAGCCCTGACGGCTGAGCAGGATTACCATGCCGAAGGCGCCCGAGGCCATGATCACATAGGCCACGGTATAGAACATGGCCGCCTGATACCCCAGGGTGGTGCCGGCCATGATAGCCATGAGGATGAAGCCCATGTGGGTAATGGTCGAATAGGCCAGCATGCGCTTGATGTTGGTCTGGGCAATCGCCAGGAAACTGCCCACCGCCATCGACAGCAAGGCCAGAATCACCACCATGCCCTGCCAGGCTTCATGCAGTCCGCCGAGACCATCCACCAGCAGGCGCATGAACAGGGCAAAGGCCGCGATCTTGGGGGCGGAACCGATGAACAGGGTCACCGAGGTCGGGGCCCCGTGGTAGACATCGGGAATCCACATGTGGAAAGGCACCGCCCCGATCTTGAAGGCCAGGCCCACCAGCACGAAGGACAGCGCGAAAGCGAGACCGATGTGGGACTCGTCGGCCTCGTTCGCATAGGCCGCCAGCTCGTTGATGTCCAGAGTGCCTGTCACGCCATACAGAATCGACATGCCATAGAGCAGCACCCCGGAGGCGATCGCGCCGAGGACAAAGTACTTCATCCCGGCTTCCGAGGCCGAAGGGGACTGGCGATCCATGGCGACGAGGGCATAGAGGGACAGCGAGAGCAGCTCCAGGCCCAGGTAGATGACCAGCAGATTATGGGCCGACACGATGATCATCATGCCCAGCAGGCCGGTCAGGGCCAGCACATAGTACTCACCGCGAAACAGTTGCCGGTCACTGAGATAATCCCGGGAATAGACCAGCACCAGGGCTGTTATGGCGTACAGGATCAGCTTGAGGGTATGGGCCATTTCGTCGGCCACGAACATGCCGCCGAAGGTCCAGACACTGCCCTCGCCCATCAGTCGCGCCGTCAGAATGGCCGCACCGGCCAGGGTCGCGAGTGTCAGCCAGTGCGTGATACCCCGGTTACGCTCGGAGAGAAACAGATCCACGACGAGGATCAGACAGGCCATGCCCGCCATGAACATCTCCGGCACTGCGGGGGTGAGCTGCGGTGTCTCGAAATTCATGATCCTTCAGGACTCCTGAAATTCTGTTGCGCCTGTCATCGGGGCGGGGTATTCCCGCACGGTTCCGTGCCTCGCCATTCAGAGCTTGCTCGTCATCATCTGTTCGACCAGGTTTTCCACGCTCGGCGCGATCACCTCAATCAACGGTGCCGGCCACACGCCCAGTATCAGCACCGGCGCGGCCACGATACCAAGCACCCAGAGTTCACGCGGATTGGCCTCCTGCAGCTTCGCCACATTGTCATTGGCGACCTCACCGAAAATGACCCGCTTGACCAGCCACAGCGTATAGGCCGCACCCAGTATCAACGTGAGCCCGGCAATCGCCGCCACCCAGAAGTTGGCCTTGAAGCTCGCCAGGATCACCATGAACTCGCCCACGAAGCCCGAGGTCCCCGGCAGGCCGGCATTGGCCATGGCAAAGAAAACCATCAGTGCCGCGAACTTGGGCATGGTGTTGATCACGCCGCCATAGTCGGCGATGTTGCGGCTGTGCATGCGGTCATAGAGCACACCCACGCACAGGAAGAGTGCCCCGGAAATGAATCCGTGGGAGATCATCTGCACGATGCCCCCCTGGATACCGAAGGCTGCGCCCTGCACATCGCCTGTGCTGACATAGATAAGGAAGCCGATGAAGAAGCCGAGGGTGGCAAAACCCATGTGCGCAATGGACGAGTACGCAATCAGCTTCTTCATGTCCGATTGGGCCAGGGCCACAAAACCGATATAGGCAATCGCGATCAGTGAAAGTACCGCGATCAGCCAGGCCAGCTCGGCCGAGGCATCAGGGGCAATCGGCATGCTGAAGCGCAGAAAGCCGTAGGCACCCAGCTTCAGGAGAATGGCCGCCAGAATGACGGAACCGCCGGTGGGTGCCTCCACGTGCGCATCCGGCAACCAGGTGTGTACCGGCCACATCGGCACCTTCACCGCGAAGGCCAGCAACAGCGCCAGGAAGATCAGCATCTGCTCGGTCATGTCCAGCGGCAGACCATGGAAATCGGCCACTTCCGTACTGCCGGCCTGGATGTACATGTAAATGAAGGCCACCAGCATGAACACCGAACCGAGGAAGGTGTAGAGGAAGAACTTGATGGTGGCATACACCCGGTTCGGCCCGCCCCAGATCCCGATGATGATGAACATGGGAATCAGCAGGGCTTCCCAGAAGACATAGAACAGGATCACGTCCAGGGCCGCGAAGACACCAATCGTGATCCCTTCCAGGAACAGGAAGGCGGCAAAATACTGGGCCGGGCGATACTGAATGACTACCCACCCTGCCACGACCACCAGAACCGTCATGAAGGTGGTCAGCAGGATCATGGGCATGGAGATCCCGTCGATGCCGAGGTGGTAATAGGCCCCCAGGGCCTGAATCCACGGCACGCGCTCCACGAACTGCATGTCCGCCGTGGTGGTATCGAAACCCATCCAGAGCGGTACGCTGAGCAGGAAAGTCAGCACCGAGATACCCAGTGCCCACCAGCGCACGTCGCCCAGGCCAAGGCGATCCACGGCCAGCACGGCGGCGCCACCCAGGATGGGCAGCCAGATCAGCACACTCAGGAGTGGCAGGGACTCGAACATCGTTTGTACGTCCTTAATTGTTTGCTCAGCGGAGGACCAGCCAGGCGACCGCTGCCGTGAGCCCGATAATCATTGCAAAGGCATAGTGATACAGATAACCCGTCTGGATGCGCCGGAACACTCCGGCCGCCCATCCAATCAGTGCCGCCGTACCATTCACGATGGTTCCATCGATCAGCTTGCGGTCACCAACCTGGAAGAACACTTCCCCCAGCTTGCGGCCACCGCGGGCAACCACCTTCTCGTTCAGATCGTCAAAGTAGTACTTGTTGACCAGGACACGATGCACGCCGGCAAAACGCTCCCGAATCCGGCCCGGCAACTCCGGGCGCTTGATGTACAGGTACCAGGCGGTCAGCACCCCGGCGAAGGCCAGGTAGATGGGCGCCATGGCAAAGCCTTCCAGCATGAAGGCCCAGACACCCTCGTAGCCGGCGGCAAGCTGTCCGAGCACATCACGCTCGGAGGCCACGTAGATGCTGTCCGAGAAGAAATCGCCAAACAGCACCTGTCCCACCAGCGGCGCTCCGATCAGCACCGAGGGAATGGCGAGCAGGATCAGGGGTACGGTGACCACCGCCGGGCTTTCCTTCAGGTCATGGCGGGTGTGCTCATCCATGCGCTCTTCCCCGTGAAAGACCAGGAAGAACATCCGGAAGGTATAGAGTGCGGTCACGAATACACCCAGCAATACCGCCCAATAGGCAATGGTGGCACCCGGGATTTCCGAATACTCGACCGCCTTGATGATGCCTTCCTTGGAGAAGAAGCCGGAGAATCCGGGGAAGCCGATCAGCGCCAGCGCCCCGATCAGACAGGTCCAGTAGGTAATCGGCATGTATTTCCGGATGCCGCCCATCTGGCGCATGTCCTGGATATGATGCATGCCGATAATGACCGAACCGGCGGCCAGGAACAGCAGGGCCTTGAAGAAGGCATGGGTGCCCAGATGGAAGATGCCGGCGGCATAAGCCGATGCGCCCAGGGCCACCGTCATGTAGCCGAGCTGCGACAGCGTGGAATACGCCACCACCCG
>SLND01000170.1 GCA_007133205.1 Natronospiraceae bacterium
CAACAGGAACTGTCGGCCCTGATCGAGGCCCGTGAATTGACGCCGAGGAGCGAAGGCAACGACGTGCCCGGCCTGATTGCACACCTGGAAAGGCTCGGCGTGGAAGAGGATGTGGTCAACCTGGAGGCCCTGCGCGATCTTTACCTCGAGGCCGGCGAGGAAGCGGCGCAGACCGCGAACCGGGAACACACCGAGGGATTGCTGAGTGCCGCGCGCGACATCTTTCCCGGCGACGAGCGTCTGCACGAAAGCCTGATCGAAGCAGGCCGGACGGCGGAAGCCCGTGCCTCGCGGGAACAGGTGGCGGAAATTACGGGTCGGCTCGGACCACGGATGCCGCCGGGCAGCTTTCAGGCCCTGGCCAATGTGCGGGAGGACCTGATTGCCCTGCTCCGCGCCGGCGGTCAGCATGACCTGCTGAGCGAGCAGGGTTCGCGAATCGCGGATCTGGTGGGCTCGGAAGTCGATCGCCTCGGCGAGGCCGGGGAATGGGCGGAGGCCAATCAGGTGCTGCGGGAATTTGCCCCGCTGCTGCCGACCGACACCCTGCGTTCGATGCGGCGTGACCTCAGCCGGGCCCAGTCCGAAGCTGACTACCGCCCGGCCTCCATCCGCGCGGAACGCCAGGGCATGGAAGAACGCCGCGAGCGTGTCGGTGCGCTGCTGGAGGATGCGCGCCACACCCCGCCCTGGGCCGGGGAACTGATCGTCGTCTGGCGAGAAGCCATGGCCTGGCTCCGGCCGGGACGGACCTGGCCGGATGAGTATCAGGAGCGCATGGAAACCATGTTCGTGGAACGCGCCGAATACCTGCTGGACGAGGGACGCGAAGACGATGCCCGGGCAGCGGCTGCCCAGGGCCTCGAACTGGCGCCGAACTCACGGCGTCTGTCCGAACTGGCGGCGGGCTGAGCGCCGCCCTACCCTGTCTTGCGGATTACCTGTTCGGCCGTCCGCGTTCCGGCGAGTTACTTCTCCGCGACCACGTAGGCAATCCAGCCGGCATCCGCCTCACCGTGCTCGGCGGGTCGGAATTCACCGTCGCCCTCTCCGGTTTCCTCGTCGGTGCCTTCCCAGTACACAGTGACCTTGCTGTAGCCCGCCTCGTGGAGCAGCTCCTGGATCTCGGGCAGGGTCCACATGCGCCAGTGATAGACAAAGGCATCGTCGAGTGACGAGCCGTCCGGGAAGCGGAAATGAATCCGGCAGGTCATGTGCCCGGTGATGGGGTCGTAACTGTCCTGGTCCCAGACGTAGGTGAAATCGTCGTACTCGGTGGCTTCTTCCATCTCCCGGAAGCCTTCGTAACCGCCGAAGGCGTCCAGGAAGAGAATGCCGTCGTCCACCAGATTCTCGCGCGCCACTTCGAAGTAGCGGCGCAGTTCCTCCCGGGTCCGGAACAGGTAATAGCTGAAGTTCATGCCGAGGACGACGTCCATCGGCTCGGTGGAGGTATCGAGTACATCGCCCTCGATCAGCTGAATCCGCTTGCGGGCGGATTCATCCAGGCGCGGGAGGTGATTCTCGCGCCCCCAGTCGAGCACTTCCGGGTCGATGTCGACGCCGACAGCGGTGTGTTCGGGATGGCGGCGTACCCACTCGCAGGAGGAATTGCCGGTGCCACAGAAATCTTCCCGCAGACTCAAGGGTTCGCGGCCGCGCAGCTCGCGGAAGGTTTCCTCGACGAAATCCATCTCGGCTTCAGGCTCCTGGACGGAGGCCTCGTACAATTCATGGCGGTCGGCACGATCCGCCATCCTTTCCTTTTTCCGCGATGCCGCTGCCTGTCTGTTCTTGCCCATGGCCTTGTTGCTTCCTGTTATCTGGTGTGAATACGGTCCCGTCCGAACCCCACGGATGCCGGTGACCGGGCAACTGCCCGACTGGGAAATCCCCGACTGAACCGGGGATTCCTTAACGAAATCACGCTTTTCGGTTACGCTCCCCCCTTTCGGCGTCCGGTATTGTACAGGATGCTCCAGAATTGGTGCCCCTGGATTGCGGATCGGGTTCATCCGGTCCGGAACAGGCAATGATTTCCAACCAAAAATGACTGCCAGGCTGAAAAGAGCCGCCCCGGAGTTCAATCCAATGCTCAAACTGTCGCGTGCATGCGCCCTCACCTTTTCCCTTGTCTGCCTGCTTCCTGCAGGCCTCGCCCTCGCGGATGACGAGGAGACGGAACGTCCCGACCCGAAGGAACTGGATGACGATCTGCTCACGGTCGCCCAGTCACTGATCGAACGCGGTCAGGAAACCGGCATTGCCTGGGACCTGCTGGAAGGACTGGTGACCGAAGTCGGTCCGCGTTTTGCCGGCACTGCCGGGGACCGGGCGGCAGTGAGCTGGGCGCTCACCGAGCTCAGGGAACTGGGCTTTGAGAGCATTGAAACCGAGGAGGTGGAAGTCCCGCGCTGGGTTCGCGGTGACATCAAGGTGGAGATTACCGAGCCCTATCCGCAGGACATGGTGGCACTGGCCCTGGGTGGCAGCCCCGGCACCCCGGATGACGGCATCCAGGCCCCGGTGGTTGCGGCGGAGAACGTCGAAGCGCTGCAGGACATGGACCGGTCGGAAGTGGAAGGGCGGATCGTGTTCCTGAGCGAACGCATGGAGGCGACGCGCGATGCCTCCGGCTACGCTGAAGTGGTCCCCAACCGCAGCGCCGGACCGGCAGTCGCCTCGGAAATGGGCGCGGTCGCCACGGTGATACGTTCGGTGGGGTCCTCCGATGAGCGCGTCGCCCATACCGGCGGCACCCGTTTCCCGGATGACGTGGACCCGATCCCGGCCGCGGCCCTGCCCAACCCCGACGCGGATATGCTGGAACGCCAGCTGGATACCGGGCGCACGGTGAAGCTCGACATGCACCTGACCGCGCGCGAACTGTCGCCGACTACCTCCGCCAACGTGATCGCGGAAGTCCCGGGACGGGATCCGGATGCCGGTGTCGTCCTGCTGGGCGCCCACCTCGATTCCTGGGACATCACCCCCGGCGCCCACGACGATGCCGCCGGGGTGGCAATCGTGACTACCGCCGCACGCCTGATCTCGGAACTGGACCGCCAGCCCAGACGCACCCTGCGCGTGGTGCTGTATGCCAACGAGGAATTCGGACTCTCCGGCGCGCAGACCTATGCCGAAAACCGCAGCGACAATCTGGAAGAACACTTCATTGCCCTGGGTGCGGATCTCGGCGGGGACCGGGTCTGGCGTTTCGATACGGTGATGAATGAAGACGCACTCGCCACGGCAAGTGCCATGTTCGAGCTGATCGAACCCCTGGGCGTGGAATGGGGCGACAACGACGGCTACGGCATTCCGGACTTCATTCCCCTGCGCGAACAGGGTGTACCCATCCTCGACCCGGTCCAGGATGCGACTCGTTACTTCGATATCCACCACACCATCAATGACACCCTGGACAAGGTGGACCCGGAGTCACTGCAGCAGAATGTGGCCATCTACGCGGCCCTGGCCTGGCTGGCGGCCAATGTGGAGGAGGATTTCCGGCCCACGCCGGTGGTCGCGGATGACGCAGACGAGGAAGACGAAGCGGAAGAAGAAGAAGAAGAGGAAGAAGAAAACGACGAGGAATGAACCTGATGCCGGGCGGGCCCGGTCAGCGCCGTCTGATCAGGCCGCCCGGGCGCCCTCCTCCATGACCTGCAGGGCGGATTCGATCAGCGCTTTCGGTCCGCGCCCGTCCTTCGCGGCAAGACCCTCA
>SLND01000154.1 GCA_007133205.1 Natronospiraceae bacterium
ATAGCCGTGTTGCCAGAAGGACCAGTGATCCGAACAGGGCACCGAGAAACATCAGGATGGCGGCGGCCGGGTTCATGGCCGCGTCTCGGTAATCACCGCCAGGACCATCGAGTCGCGGTCGAGCGCGAGCTGACGGGCCAGGGCCGGATCATCAAGCACCGCCTCCAGTCCCGCGAGACCCGCGGCACCCGTGGGCGTGGTCTCCACGGCCAGGCTCGATTGCGCGAGGTCGGCCGCGCTGCGCTCCGCAGCCGAATCCGGCACGGCAATGAAATGATCGGCGCAGCGTGACAACACCCGAAACGCCAGCGGCGAGGCCTCGGCGCAGTCCAGCCCGGTCAGGCCCGAATCCACCGGTCCGGGACGGCGCGTGGCCCGGCCAGCGCGCACGCTGGCCATCAGCCCCGCCGCACCGGCCGGTTCCACCACCACCAGCCGCGGGCGTTGGGCCTCCGGAAGCCTCGCCGCGCGTACCGCGAGAGCGCCCGCCAGCCCGCCCACGCCCGCCTGCACGAACAGGTGCGTGGGCGCCGGCCAACCCGCTGCCCGGGCCTGATCCACGGCCTCATCCAGGATCATGCCGTAGCCGGTCATCACCCGCGCGACCGTCTCCGTGGCCCCGTGGACATCGGTATCGGGCACGTACAGCACCCCCGGATCCGCTGCGCGCCGGCCAGCCTCGGCGACCACCTCGTCGTAATCCGCCGCGACCCGCTCCACCCGCGCGCCGAGCCCCTCGACGGCGGCCACGCGGGACATCGAGGTCGCCGCGGGCAGCAGGATGCGGCAGGCGACTCCCGCCAGGCGCGCCCCGGCCGCCACCGCCCGACCGTGATTGCCGGAGCTGGCCGTGATCACCTCCAGGTCCGGGAAACGCCCCGCCGCCTGCGGCAGCACGTCGGCCGGGACCCTCTCTCCGGTGCGCCGGACCAGGGCCTGGCGTACCTCCTCGAGCACCGCCCAGGTCCCGCCGAGCGCCTTGAAAGTGCCCAGTCCCAGCCGCGCCCGCTCGTCCTTGAGGAGAATCCCCGCGATTCGCCCCTCCGAGTCGTCATGGCCGAGCAGTGGTGTCGGTGCGTATCGCGGGCACTGCTCCAGGGCGTGGCGCAGGGCCCGGAACCCGGCATCTGGAAAGAGCTCCTCGGTATCCGGTTGCGCACTGCGCTCGCGGTGCCCGGGACAGTGATCGATTGCCGTCATGCCGGTTTCTCCATTCGCGCCAGGCCATACCGGGGCCGTCTGGCCGGCGCGTTCGTCTCCCCGGAATGAGTTTCCCCTCGGTGCTACCCGTCTTCGCCGCCGAGTTCACGGACCACCGTTTCCAGGCCCACCGCCACGCGCGCCATGCGCTCGTAGTCCAGCCGCTCGGGCGTGTCCCCGGGCGAATGATAGTAAGGATCCCGAAACGGCAGGGTATCGGTGACGAAAAATGCGGGATAGCCGTGTTGCCAGAAGGACCAGTGATCCGACCACGCGACCCCGGGAATGGCGGAAGGCAGGGCCGCGCCTTCGGACGGAATGCTGGCTTCTTCACGAAAGGCAGCAATCGCCCGGCGCAACAGCGCGCGGTCACCGAGACGGGTCACGAAGCCGATGAACTCGGCCCGGTCGGGGTACAGCATGCCCAGCCCCGGCCCCGGGAATTGCTGGCTTCCGGGCTCATCGCTGAAATAGCCCAGTCCGTCCATGGACATCATGGCACGAATGTCCTCGCCGGCTTCCCTGGCACGGGCGGCATGGACATGGCTGCCCATGTCTTCGCTCATATAGAAAGGTGGCTCTTCGTTGGCAAAGGCAACGAAGCGCAGGGTCCGTGGCTGTGGATCGTCGGCGAAGCTTTCCGCCAGGTGCAACAGGGTGGCCACGGCGGAAGCGTTGTCATTGGCACCCGGGGAGCCGGGCACGGTGTCGTAGTGGGCGCCGATGATGATGATTTCCTCGGGGCGCTCGTGGCCCGTCACTTCCACATGGATGTTTTCCGCGCGCGGCTCGCGATAGTGGCCGGCCAGGGCATCGCTCAATTCATATTCCTGACGTTGCGGCTCGAACCCGATCTCGCGAAAACGCTCGTCCACATGGTCCGCGGCCCGGGCCATGGCATCGGGGTGATGGAGATTGCGTTCGCCGATATCCTCCGCCAGTGCCCGGACGTCGGCCTCGAGTCGGCGCGCGGTATCACGCTCGTGATCCGTGAGTTCGCTCAGCTCCGTGGATGCGGATTCTCCCGGCATGTTCACCATCAGACTCAATCCAATGACAGCAATGCCCGTCACGATCATGAACAATAGCAGCAGGCGCAGCGGGCTGACGGGGCGACGGCGCATCAGGGCCAGGCTCCTGGAAGCGTTGGACAGATTCCCTAAGCGAACAGTCCATGAAGGTACCAGACCCCTGCCCGGCGGTCCCGGAAAATCCAGAGCTCTCTTCCCGCACGGCTGCGTGCCCGGTAATAGTCGCGGGCCACATCCGCCCCTTCCCACCAGCCGGTCTCGATCCGCTCAGGCCCCGCAAGCAGGGTCATGTCGCCGGGGATGCCACCGCCCTCTTCCAGCATCCGCGGCGTCTCCAGCAACCAGCAGGGCCGATCGGCACGTCCTCCTTCCGGCTCCGTCACGTCGCTGCCGGCCAGCCGCCAGGCCCGTTCGGGGCGGTGGTCGGCACAGGTCGCGAGGGTATGGACCGCATCCGGTCCGAGCCGGGCGTGGAGGGACTCGAAAAGCGCTTCCACCTCCTCGCCCGAATCCGCTTCGCGGAACAGTGCCACGCTCCGTCCCCGGTAGGCCCTGAGCGGTCCACTCACCAGGCGCAGTGCCCGCACCGCCCGGGTCAGGGCAACCCGCTCCAGGCGCACCCGGAAAAGCCGTGCCAGATGATCCGGATGCCGGTAATTGCCGGCAAGGCCGAGCCGGATCGGGGTCTCCTCACCGCCGTGATGACGGCAATACAGGCGCAGTTCGTCGGTGGTGCTGTCATGGCGACGGAGAAAGCTCACCGCCGATTCCAGCAGGGGCTCGAGGCCGGCCATGATCCGCTCGCGATCCCCCGTCTCGGCGGGCAGTTCCAGGGATTCCTCGAAGCTCAGTGCCCCCCGCCAGCCGGGGCGCGGGTCCGGCACGCGCCCCAGGGCCCGATCCAGAGAACGCACGAAAGCAGCCCCGAAACGCCGGCCCAGGCCATCCCGCGGCAGGCGCATGACATCGGCGAGCCGGCGGACACCGATGCCCGCCAGGGTCCGGGCGGTGCCCGGATCCGGAGCCAGACAATCCGGCGACAATTCGCCCAGCCTGCCGGCAAGCAGGGTGGTATCGGTCACCGGCCTGCTGTCGCCGGCCCGGGCAAGCCACTCCGCCGCCAGCGGGGTGGGTGCGATTGCCATCACCGGCAGATGTCCGGCCGCGGCAACCTGTGTCTCCAGCCGCCGACGGAGCGCAGCGATACCGCCGAACAGGGACAGGCTGCCTCCGATCTCCAGCAGCACGGCAGCGGGCGGCGCGAGACTCACCAGGGAGCTGAAGCCTTCTGCCATTTGCGCCACGTTTTCCAGGCTCGCCCGCTCCCGATCCGGATTCCGGCGTTGCAGGATGGGGGCATGCACCCGCGCCAGGGCATCGGACAGGCGCATCCGGGGCCGGACGCCCGCAGTCAGCGCGGCCTGGTTGCAGCCGATGACCCGGGTGGCGGCCCCTTCCCCTGTCACCACCAGACAGGGTTCATGGGCATCCCGCCAGGTACCGGCGACCGCTTCGAATGGCAGGTCAGGCAGGCGCAGGCACAACCACAGGATTCGCCGACGGGGGCGGCTCCCGGACCGGGGTCCGGGGAGGCGTTTACGGGGGCGCGGACGGCGCGGCGTCGCTGCCGCCGGCGGAAACAGGGGCAGTTCATGGTTCTTCATCGCATGTCTCGGACTCAGGGGCCCAGCAACACCCGTCCTCCCCGGCCCCCCGGGCTCTTGAGGATTTCGACTTCCAGGCCTTCGTTGCGGGGCGCAAGCAACAGCCTCAGGGTCGCCGGGGACGGACTCCGGGCCGCGCCAGATTCGCGAAACAGGTAGGCGGGAATCCCGCCCGCGCCGGCGGCCAGTTGCAGCCGCCGAAAATGATGCCTCCCCTGTCCGCATCCCCAGGTCAGCACCGCCGCACAACTGCCGGAGCGCAATCCCTGTTCGGCAGCCCATACCCGGTCTTCCACGTTATCCGGCCAGGTGACGATATTGCAGGCCGGCGCCAGACCGGCCGCGGCCAGGGCGGGTGCGTAGGGAATCCAGGGGGGTGAAAGCCACAGGATCCGACCGCCCCTGCCGGCCAGGTCCCGCAGTGCCGGCAGCAGCAGGCGCAATTCGCCCACGCCCCATTGCGCGGACAGGATTTCACTCAGGCTGCCGCGCGGCCAGCCACCTCCCGGCAATCGCGCATCCAGGGCCGGAAAACCGGTGGCGACATGACCGGCACCAGCGCCATCGTCCCGGCGGGGCCGGAAGATGCGCGGATCGGCAAGCAGTGTCTGCAGTGAGTTATCCATTGCCCGACCATGGCTCTGGGCAATGCCTCAAGCCGGCGACGACAGGGACAGGGTCACTGCACGTGCCCGTTGCGGATGACGCCGACCACCACGCCTTCAAGCACCAGGGACTGGCGCCTGCGATCCACCTTGATCGGCTCGAAGTCCGGATTCTCCGGCAGCAGGCGGATTTCACGCCCACGCTGGTGATAACGCTTGACGGTGACCTCGTCATCCAGGCGGGCCACCACGATCTGACCGTTTCTCACATCGGGGGCACGGTGCACGGCCACGAGATCGCCTTCCAGAATACCGGCATCGCGCATGCTCATGCCCTTCACCTGCAGCAGGTAATGCGCCTGGGGACGGAAGATGCCCGGATCCAGACGATAGCGGGTTTCGATATGCTCCTCGGCCAGCACCGGACTGCCCGCGGCCACCCGCCCCACCACCGGCAGGCCGGCCTCTTCCTCCTCGACCAGACGAATCCCCCGGGAAGCACCCGAGGAAAGCTCGATCGCGCCCTTGCGGTGCAGGGCCCGCAGATGGCTTTCGGCGGCATTGGGGGAACGGAAACCGAGATGTTCGGAAATCTCGGCCCGGGTGGGGGGACGGCCGGTGTTCGCAATGGCCTGGCGGATGAGATCGAGTACTTCCTGCTGGCGGGCAGTCAGTTCCTCCATGGCGGCCTCCGGGGGTCAGGGGCTGTATATAAAATCACCAACTGTGATTATATACAGTCCATCCCGGCTTGCAAGACGGATCTCGCCTTAACCGGCCATTTCGGAATCCTTGCCGTTACCCAGCTTGCGGTACAGGGTCTGGCGGCTGACCCCGAGCAGGGCCGCCGCCCGCCGCTTGTTGCCATCCACCTGGTCGAGTACGTGCTGGATGTAGCGCAGCTCCAGCTCATCCAGGGTGGGCAGGACCGGCCCGTCGGTCAGCGAGGCCAGCAGGCTGTCCGCCGCGGCCTGGCCGCCACCCGCCGAGGACGCGTTGTCCGGACGGTAATTGCGAATCCGGGTGGGCAGGTGCTCGGCCTCTACCACTTCTCCGTGCGAGAAGGTCACCGCCCGCTCGATCGCATTCTGGAGCTCGCGTACGTTGCCCGGAAAGGGGTACTGGCGCAGGGCCTCCATGGCCGATTCTGAGAATCCGCTCGCGTTCCGTCCCTGCTGGAGGTTGTAGCGGCGCAGCATCTGCGCGGCCAGCAGCTCCAGATCCTTGCCACGCTCACGCAGTGGCGGAATCGACAGGGCGAAGGTTTCCAGACGATAGAACAGATCTTCGCGGAACTGCCCCTCTTCCACGAGGGCATCGAGATCCCGGTTGGTGGCGGCCAGTACACGCACGTCCACCTGTCGATCGGACTCGCCCCCGACCGGACGGATCATGCCCTCCTGCAGTACCCGCAACAGCTTGGCCTGCAGGTTCATGGGCATTTCCCCGATTTCATCCAGCAGCAGGGTACCGCCGTGGGCGCGGGTAAAGATGCCCTCGTGGCGCTTCACGGCGCCGGTAAAGGCCCCGGCCGCATGGCCGAAGAACTCGCTTTCCAGCAGATCCGGCGGGATGCCGGCGCAGTTGACCGCGAGAAAGGGGCCGTCACTGCGCTCGCTTTCCTCGTGTACCGCCCGCGCCACCAGCTCCTTGCCGGTACCACTCTCGCCCATGACCAGCACCGGTCCGCTGGCACGGGCCACACTGCGGATCTGGTCATAGAGGGCCTGCATGGGACGGCTCTCCCCCACCAGGCCGTGAAAGTCATCGCCACTGAATACTTCACGAAAGCGCTGCACTTCACTGCGCAGCCGGCGATTCTCCAGTACCCGGGTGACGGTGAGCAGCAGGTGATCGACATCGATGGGCTTGGTGAGGAATTCATCCGCCCCCGCCTTGAGCGCTTCCACCGCCTGTTCGATGCTGCCGAAGGCCGTCAGGATCACGAAGGCAGGGGGGAGATGGAGCTCGGTGGTTTCCCGCAACAGGCTCATGCCATCCGCCCCGGGGAGACGAAGATCGCTGAGTATCAGATCCGGTGACCATTCGGAGATCAGCGGCAGGGCCTTTTCCACCGAATCCACCGCGCGCACTTCCCGCCCGGTCTCTTCCAGTTCCTCGACCATCAGTTTCGCCAGGCCGGCGTCATCCTCCACCACCAGAACCCGGTCACGTTTCTCGTTGTCACTCATGCCTTGCTCACCACGCCCTCCCGGGCACTCGCGGTACCCGGCACGGGCTGCTGTTGTCCATCTTCCGTTTCATCCGCCGAGCCACCCGCGGACGAGTCCGCTGTTTCCGCACCTTCGGCTCCCGCAGGCAGATACAGGGTGAATCGCGCCCCACCCCAGTCGTTCGCATCCACTTCGATCTCGCCGTAGTGCTCGTTGGCAATCCCGTGCACTACCGAGAGACCAAGACCGGTCCCCTCGCCCACCGACTTGGTGGTGAAAAAGGGCTCGAACAGGCGCGAGCGATCCTTTTCGGAAATGCCGTCCCCATCGTCATCAACATCAAAACGTACTCTGTCGCCTTCCAGTGTCCATGTGATCCGGACCCGGGAATCTGCCGCCTGTACCGCGTTGCGCAACAGGTTGACCAGCGCCTGCTCGATCCGGATGGGGTCGGCATGCAGACGGGGCCCGGGCAGTTCGCCTTCGGTTTCGATTGCAATGCCACGCTCGCTGGACAGTTCCGATACCTGTTCCACGGAACTGCGGGCCAGATTGCCGCCATGCAGGGTCTTGCGGTCACTCGCGGAAGTGCGTCCGAAATCAAGCAACTGGCGGACAATGTGACTCATGCGCTGAACCTCGGCGCGGATATCCTCGAGATTGGCCTGCTGCTTGTCGGACAGGTCGCCTTCGCGCAGCACCCGGCGCGCGCGGCCATCCACTACCGACAACGGCGCACCCAGCTCGTGGGCAATACCCGCCGCCAGGCGACCGATGGCCGCCAGTTTTTCCGAATGTCGCAGGCGCTCTTCCAGGTCGAGCTGCGTCAGGCGGCGTTCGCTGATCTCCTTTTCGGCCTGCTCGATTGAATCGAGCATTTCGTTGAGCGCCTGTGCCAGCGTCAGCACCTCACGTGGCCCCGCCGCGCCGGCACGCGCATCACGCTCACCACGGCGGACCCGGCCCATGGTGCCGACCAGGGATTCAATATGACGCCCCACCGCCCGGTGATAACCGAACAGCACCAGGGCCATCACCACCAGGGTTCCGATACCGACCGCGCCGATCATCTGGCGCTGGATCACCTGCATGTATTCCACGAAATCACTCGCACGGCGGGTCACCTGAAGCCAGCCAATGATCTGTCCGGTGGTCTCGTCGGTCAGTGCGACGTAGTGGGAATAAACGTCGCGCCCTTCCATCTGTTCGTACTGCCCGGTTTCCTGCTCCTCGGCGCCGATATCGCGGATCGCTTCCGGTTCCTGCTGTGGCCGGCCCGGCCCCACGTGGGCGAGCTGCTCGCCATGAGCGTTGTAGACATAGGCGCCATAGACCTGATCGAGCTGAAACACGGATTCCAGGGCCTGGCGGACACTGCCCTCGCGTTCCCGCTCCAGGCTGTAGCCGACCGGCAACTGAATCGCCCGTGCCACCAGTTCCATGTCTTCCTGCATGCGCTGTTCGGCACGCTGCTCCATGGTGGCAATCACGGCCGTCATCCCGAGCGTGATCGCTACCAGCAATGGCAGCACGATGCCGACGACCAGGCGCCAGCGCAGGCTCAGGGGAAATCGGGGAATAGGCATCCGAATGACCTCCGGCGACCCGCCGGGTCGGGATTGGCGGGACGGGAAAAACGACGACATGTCACATATTTTGACACCACAACCCCCGCGGGTTCAATCGCCAACGCACCCACCGGCTGATGGACGGCCCGGACAAGGCGGCCCTGCTGCCGGGTGGCGCGGCATGGCATGATACCTGCTAGACAACTTTCAGCCGGAAGCGTTTGGTATGGACTGACCCGAGGTTCCCTGAATACGGAGCGAAATCCAATGAAGACAACAATTCGACTGTCGATCCTGTTCGTACTGTGCCTGGCCATCGCGCCCCTGGCGCTGGCCCAGGCATCGGTGACCCAGGACGCGGCCCAGGAGGCCCCGGCCGATGATGATGCGCTGGAGGAGTCGGTACCCGAGGTCTCCGATGCCCAGATCGAGGCCTTTGCCGAGGCCTATGCGGCGCTCGACCGGGTTCGCACGAAGTATGAGCGCAAACTGCAGGAGACCGATGACCAGGATGAGGCGCGAGAGCTTCAGCTTGAAGCGAACGAGGCCTACGTCGAGGCCATCGAGGAGAGCGGCATGGACCCGGAGGAATACCAGCAGGTCGCGACCGCCGTGAATGCGGACCCGGAGGTTCGCGCCCGGGTCACGGAACTTCTGGACGAGGCGGATGACAGCCCGTAAGAGAGGAAAGTTTCTTACTTTGGCAGAGCAAACCGAAACGACGAGGAGAACCATGAAGACACATCGCAGCAAGCACTTCACCACCAGCATGATTGCCATCCTGGCGGGACTGGCCCTGAGCTCCGGGACTCTGCTCGCCCAGGAACCGCCGGAAGAAGGCCCGGCGGAACCCCCCGAAGAAGCCGCAGAGCCGCCGGAGGAAGAGGCCGAACCCATGGAACAGGAGCATCAGCCGGTCGAAGTGGACGATGACAAGGTCGAGGCCTTCGCCCAGGCCTATCTGGCGCTGACCGAGGTACGCGAAGATTATTCCGAGCGCCTGCAGGACACCGAAGACAGCGAGGAGATCCAGTCCCTGCAGCACGAGGCCAGCGACGCCATGGCTGAAGCGATTGAAGACGCCGGCCTGGAAGTGGATGAATACCAGGAGATTGCCGCGGCCATGAGCGCTGACCCGGAACTGCGGGACAAGATCACCGAGAAGGTCTCCAGGTTGCGCGAAGAATGACGGAGCGTTCAATGCTGCCACTCAAGCTCACAACCGCCCTCGTTGTTGCCGGGATTTTTCTGATCGGCCTGGCCGGCGTGGAGGCCGGCCAGGTGCAGCCAGTCGAAGATCCGGACGAACCACCGCAACAGCAACAGGACCGGTCGGCGGCCCCGGATCCGGATGAGCCGGACCTTCCGGAGATCGACAAGGACACCCTGGCCGACTTCGTCGAGGCCCACATTCAGGTTACGGAGGTGCGCGAGAAGTATGCCGGCAAACTGGAGGAAGCCGACGAGTACGAGCAGGTACAGGACCTGCAGGAACAATCCGAGACTAGTGCAAATGAAGCGATCGAGGATTCCGGCATGACGGTGGGCAGCTACGAGGCGGTCTTGGTGGCCATCAACGCAGACCCCGAGCTTAGGGACAAACTGAACCGCAAGCTCGAGGATGCCGGGGTAGCGCCCCATTCAGGCAGTGGCCTCCGGTAAACAATCGCCGGCATGAGTTCGTGGAAACCCCCGGGCCTGTCCCGGGGGTTGCCCGGTCCACCCCGCTCCGACCCTCGCTGCTGCCTGCCCCCCGCCGTAACATGTTCCACATTGCAACATCGTACGAAGACTCTACGACAATTTTCTGGTTCGGCCTGTCACCGGGGCAAGACACCATTTTTTGTTTATGCTCAGTTACTTACACATTCCAGAAGGCTTGCAGGCAAATCCTGGCACGCAACCTGCACCCTCTTCCCCCGCGTTTTTGCAACCTGTAAGGAGTAATCGCATGAGCATGAACAAGAGCATTCTCGCAACGCTGATCGCCGGTTTCGTGGCGGCCCCGCTGGCCGTGGCTCAGCAGCAGCCCCCGCAGGAACAGCAGGAGCAGCCGCCGCAGGAAGAAGCTCAGCCGATGCCTGAGCAGCAGGAAGCTCCTGACGTCAGCGATGCCCAGATCGATGCTTTCGTTGAAGCACATGTCAACGTGAACGACGTTCGCGAGGAATACACCGAGCGTCTGCAGCAGGCCGAAGACCAGGAAGAAGCCCAGCAGCTGCAGCAGGAAGCCAACCAGGCCATGCAGGAAGCCATTGAAGACTCCGGCATGGACATCGAGGAGTACGAAGAAGTGGCCATGGCCGTGAACGCCGATCCCGAAGTCCGGGACGACGTGATGGAGCGCCTTGAAGAAGCCGGCGTGGACACCGGCGCGCCGCAATAAGTGGTGAAGGCTGACGGGGCCTTCGGCCCCGACTCCTCAATGAGTGCCCCGCCCCCGGCGGGGCATTTTTTTGTCTCAAAGTTTCGGGCGCTGCACTAACGTAGACTCTGGATCCTGTGCCCATGCACAATTTCACTGTGAGTTCGGGAAACATGTTTCAGACCAAGACAAGACACCCCGTCCTCACGTACCGAACCCCGGACCTTCCCTTTTGCTGACGGCACCCGACTGATTCCCAACAACCCGGCAAGATCAGGCACTTGGAATCCTCGCCGGAGGATTGTCCTTCCTGCGCAAAAGTTGGCATGTCCTATGCATTTCGTACGTAGCGTCACCGATTGGCGCCCGAAGGATTTCAGGCGAACGCAATGCAAGGAGGTCAAGCCATGAAGACAGGCAAGATCCTTATTGCAAGCGCAGCAGCCGCATTTCTGATCAGCCCGCTGGCATTGGCCCAGCAGCAACAGCCGCCACAGCAGCAGCCTCCGCAGGAACAGGAGCAACCGCCGCAACAGGAGGCCCAGCCGATGCCTCAGGAAGAGGAAATTCCGGATGTCTCCGAATCCCAGATTGATGCCTTCGTGGATGCCCACGTGGCCGTCAATGATGTCCGAGAGGAGTATACCGAATGGCTGCAGGCGGCAGAGGATCAGGAAGAAGCCCAGCAGTTGCAGCAGGAAGCCAATGAGGCCATGACCTCGGCAATCGAGGACAGCGGCATGGACGTGGAGGAATACGAGGAAGTCGCCATGGCCGTGAATGCCGACCCGGAAGTCCGGGATGAGGTCATGCAGCGCCTGGACGAAGAAGGCGTTGATACCGGGGCCCAGCCCCGGTAAACACGGACGCCGGCTGGCGGCCGGACCCAAGCGGGACTGGTCCGTCAGCCGCCCTTTACCAACATGCCCGGAATGTAGCCCGTTCCTCCCCTTCCCTCCCCTCCCTGGCGGGCTCATTCCGGAGCATGTTTTATTTTGTTACACCCAATTCCATCGGTTGAGGCCCATTGCCAGGCCCCACCATCCTCCCCATTTTCCTCTTTTTCATATAAGAATCAATAAGCTACATTGTTTTTCCTGAGAAAGGCCTGGATATGGCATGCAATCTGCTTATACTTTGGTGCTGATTGTATATCCATTACTCGAGAGGACAGGAAAATGAACAAACGGACCTATCTCGTGGCCGCCCTGGCCGGCGCCTTTCTGCTGAGCCCCCTGGCCATTGCCCAGGAACAGCAGCCCCAGCAGGAAGCCCAGCCGATGCCGGAACAGCAGGAAGTTCCGGATGTGACTGACGAGCAGATCGATGCTTTCGTGCAGGCCCATATCAACCTGGACGAAGTTCGTCAGGAGTTTACCCAGCGCCTGCAGCAGGCCGAGGATCAGGAAGAGGCCCAGCAGCTCCAGCAGGAAGCCAACGAAGCCATGTTCGCGGCGATCGAGGATGCCGGCATGGAAGTCGAAGAATACGAGGAAGTCGCGATTGCGGTGAATGCCGACCCGGAGGTCCGGGAACAGGTCACCAGCCGCCTGGAAGATGAGGGCTTCGACACCGGCGCCGCCCGGTAAAGCCTGCTGCGGCTTGTCCGGACGTTCTCCGGATTGCCCAGAGAGAAGGAAAACCCCGCACATGCGGGGTTTTCTTTTTCCCACGCTGGTTCCGTGAAATACCAGGAGCTGAAAAAGCGCCGGCAGGAACAAGCTCGAATCCCTTGCACCCCATTGTCCGGTCCCTGAAGCTATTGCCATGACACCGATGGAACAGTCCCTCATCGATGCCATCCAGAATGGCGACGCGCAGACTGTGACGGATCTCCTCGCCACCACCCCCGGACTTGCCGATACCCGCACACAGGGTGGCGTCAGTGCTCTGCTCCTGGCCATCTATGGCGGACGCCGATCGATCGCCCGCCAGATTGCCGAAAACCGGGAAGGCCTGGATATATTCGAGGCGGCCGCCCTCGGTCATCGATCTCACCTGGAAAGAAGCCTTGAACTGGACCCGGAAGGCGCTGAACACTACAGCGCCGATGGACTGACCCCGCTGCATCTCGCAGCCCGCTTCAACCAGCCGGAGGCCTGCCAGTTGCTGCTGGATCGTGGCGCTGATCCGGACCGGATCAGCGACAACCCGCTGGGCTTTCGTCCACTCCACGCTGCTGTCGCCGGACACAGCCTGGAAGCGGCAGAACTGCTTCTTGACGCCGGCGCCACCCCGGATGCACGTCAGGGAGATGGCCTAACTTCCCTGATGGCGGCTGCAGCCACGGGCCAGATTGAAGTGGTGGAATTGCTGCTGGATCACGGTGCAGACCCGGACCTGAGGAGCAAGGAAGGACTCACCGCCCGTGACCTGGCCCGCACCCAATCTTTCGAGGATATCGAAAGCCTGCTCTGATCCTCAGTCTCAGGCAGAGAAATGCGCTCAGCTCACGAGCTGCTTGCCGGTCAACTGCCGACCAGGCGGAACCGGCGGCGCAACAAGGCCGGCACCTGATCCGCGGGTACCGGATGGCTTGCGAGAAAGCCCTGAAATTCCTTGCAGCCACGAGCCTTGAGGAATTCAAGTTGTTCCAGGGTTTCCACGCCCTCCGCCAAAACGTCCAGGTTCAGATTGCGCCCCATGTCAATCACTGCCCCGGTAATAGCTTCGTCATCCGAATCACCCGGGATATCCTCGATGAAGGACTTGTCGATTTTCAGTTTGCGAATGGGGAAGCGCTTGAGATAATTCAGGCTTGAATATCCCGTCCCGAAATCATCAACACTCAGGCCCACGCCAATACGACTCAGGTCACTGAGCATTCGCACACTTTCCTCCACTTCCTCCATGACCGTGCTTTCGGTCAGTTCCAGCTCCAGAAGTTCCGGAGCCAGCCCCGTGTGCGCCAGGACCTTCTGGATTACGCCCACAATATTGCGTCGACGAAACTGAATCGCGGAAAGATTGACCGTAACCCGCGTATCCGCAAATCCCTGATCCTGCCAGAGACAGGCCTGCCGGCAGGCCTCGGACAAGACCCACTCGCCAATTTCCATGATCATGCCGGTCTGCTCGGCCACCGGAATGAACACCGAGGGAGAAACCAGACGCCCGTTATGGTTCCACCGGACCAGGGCCTCAAGGCCGACAATGTCCCCACTCTCGATGTCCACCTGTGGCTGATAATGGAGTACGAAGCGGTTATCCTGAATCGCACGCCGTAACTGGTTTTCCAGGGAAAGACGCTCCCACGCGGCTACGCTGAGATCATGGGTAAAGAACTGAAAATTGTGACGGCCGCGTTCCTTGGCCTGGTACATTGCGGCGTCGGCATTACGCACCAATTCCTCAATTCCGGAAGCATCCCCGGGGTACAGACTGATACCGATACTTGGTGTCACCCGCAGCTCATGGTGGCCTACCACATAGGGCGCACTCAACCGGTCAATCAGTTTGCGTGCGACGGTGGCTGCCTCATTGGCCGAATTCAGGTCGGGAAGCATGATGAGGAATTCATCACCCCCCTGACGACTCACCGTATCCTGGCCCCGGATACTCGCCTGCAGCCTCCTCCCGACCTGCTCCAATAGCTGATCCCCGACGGCGTGCCCCAGCGAATCATTGACATTCTTGAATCGGTCCAGGTCGAGAAAAAGCACTGCCAGGTGATTGCCGTCGCGCTTTGCCCGGGCCATTTCCTGTTCCATTCGGTCCCGCAACAGGGTGCGATTGGGCAAACCGGTCAACAGATCGTAGTGCGCCAGGTAATGTATCTGTCGTTCCGCGTCCTTGCGCTCGGTGATATCGGTGATCACACCGTCACAATAGAGCATGTTTCCTTCTGCATCATGAATGGCTACGGCATTGTTCATCCCAACAAAACGGGAGCCATCCCGGCGAACGAATTCGACCTCTTCCCCACGGTACCCGTTGTGATGCAGAAGCTTGTGCTGGAGCTCATCCCGCCGTTCCGCCGAGACATAAAGTATGGGCGCACGTACCTGCTTCATTTCCTCCGGGCTGTCATACCCGAACATTTCCGCCAGAGCCTGATTGACATAGACCAGTTGGCCTTCCGGCGTACTCCGATAGATCCCATCGGTGATATTGCTGGTAATCGAGGACAGGAGCTGGCGGTTCTCCTCCAGGGCGCGGACGGTATGCTGTCGCTGCAACGCATTACCGAAGCTGGCGGCCGCCGCCAGCAGGGTTGCCAACTGGCTTTCCGTCCAGTATCGCTCGTGGCGACAGTCGTCGAATCCGATCATGCCTTCGAACACGCCGTCCCGAATCATCGGCACCAGCAGTAGTGCCTTGATGGCCTGACGCTCCATGATGCTTCTAGCCGGCTGTGGCAGTTCTCGTGTCAGCACTCGCAGGGACTGTCCGCGTTTCAGGGTCTCGTACCAGTAGTCAGGCAGCTTGTGCCAGTGGAGATCATGCATTTCCGGGTTGCCAATCTGCGCCGTCACACCTTCGCGCACCCACTCGTAGAGCATGCTCTGAGCCGGCAGTCCATCCTCGGAATGAGGATGGACCTCAAAGATATAGGCACGATCCGCATCCGCCGCCTCTCCAATAATCTTCAGGGACTGGTTCACTGCGGCATCAAAATCCGGATTCCGGATCAGTTCGGTCAGGGATCCGGCAATGGCTTCCAGCAGTACTTCCCGTTGCGCCAGTGCCTCCGTGCCCTCCTTTCGTTCGGTGATGTCCTGTATGAATCCCATGAAATAGAGCGGTTCATCGCTGCTGTCACGAACCAGCGCCAGACTCACATCCACCCACAGGATTTCGTTATCAGGATCCAGGAGCCGAACCTCCCGGGTCGTCGAGACCTCCCTTCGGTCCAGCAGGGATTGCGAATCCACCAGCATGCCTCGCTGATCGTCCGGATGGACCACATCCAGTGCCGGCTGCCGGAGCAAGGCTTCCCTGTCTCTGCCCAGCAATTCGCACAGACGTGGCGTCACTTTCTGCCAATGCCCGGCCAGATCCAGATGCACCACCATGACCAGGGAAAGCTCCTCGGTACGTCGCCGACGTTCCTCGCTTTCCCGCAGGGCCTGGGTCATGCGGTCGGCTATCTGAACCGCCCGCGCACGGGTACGGTAACCGGACCAGAGGAGCCCGGTGAGCAACAGGCTGACCAGTACACCGCCCCAGAGAATCATGGCGGGAACCGGACCAGGCTGGAATTCCTGGCTCAATTCGACTTGCCATGTCCGGTCTGCCACCTGCACCGTGTCGCTGATATCCAGGCCATTACCGTTGTCCGGAGCGCCATCCGATTCCATCAGGATCTCCGGCGCATCTTCCGTCAAGTCCACCACTCGAACATGATAGGCGCTTGCGCTATCTCCGATATCACCGAGCAGGGAACGGGCAGGCAGGGCCAGTCCCAGCCAGCCCTGGGCGAAATCGAGTGCGTAGGGAGATTCCAGGGGCATGGCGAATACCAGCCCCGGGACCGGCTCCGAGTCCTCATCGTCGCCCTCTGAGGGTGCCAGTTCCAGCAAACCCGAGACGGCAGCCGTACCGGTTTCGGTGGCAGCCAACAGGGCCGCCTCTGGAGCTTCCGAACTACAGACATCGAATCCGTCCGCCACGCGGGGATCGGGATCCGCGAGGAAGGTCAGAACGCAGTAAACTGCGGCACCGGTACCCGGCTGAACGGTAAAGTCCGCCCCACCTTGTTCACGCATGAATGCCTGGAACCCGGGCACCTGCTCCGGTTCCAGGCGGGTAATGTAGGCAAGTGCTTCGACCTCGGGGTAGTTCTCGCGCAGGTCGAGTTCCCCGATGAAACGGTTCCAGTGATCGGCACCCGGATTTTCAAGGAGTGTAAACGCGGCTGCACCGGCATGAAGCATGGAAAGATAGCGGGTAGTCTGATCACTGAGATCAGCGCTCAAACGGGACATTTCACCAATCAGTTCCCGTTCCTGCGCAGTGCGCTCGGCGCTCAGACTGAAGTTCCAGGCACCCAGGGTGACCGCGAGCAGGGTGGCCAGCAGTGCAATGAGGCCCATTCCGGCCAGTGAGTTCCCGGATCTGCGTGCCCTGGAAACCTGCGACCGGGGCTGATTGCCACTCTCTTCAGACAACTCGGGGCTCCTGCCGCGCGCACTCCCTGTCGCTCTTCGTGGCCAGCCTCCAGCCAGCGATACATGACATAACAGATGAAGTCTATCAGAGGCCTCTCCGGACGTCCCCCGGGAACGGTCAAACTGCCCGGATCAGTCAGCGACGGCTTGCTTCAACACTCGGGGACGTTGACCGCAAGGCCGCCCTGGGAGGTTTCCTTGTAGATCGTACGCATATCCTCGCCGGTCTGGCGCATGGTGCGGATCACCTGATCGAGCGAGACCTTGTGTTGTCCATCACCCCGAATCGCCATGCGCGATGCATTGATCGCCTTGAGCGCCCCCATGGCGTTGCGCTCAATGCAGGGAATCTGGACCAGTCCGGCAACCGGGTCGCAGGTCAGTCCGAGATTGTGCTCCATGCCGATCTCCGCGGCATTCTCGACCTGCGCAGGACTCCCGCCCAGCGCTTCGGTCAACCCCCCCGCGGCCATGGAACAGGCGGTTCCCACTTCCCCCTGACAGCCCATTTCGGCACCGGAGATGCCGGCGTTCTTCTTGTAGAGGATGCCAATGGCCCCGGCCGTCAGCAGGAAACGGACGACACCCTCTTCCGAGGCATCCTCGATGAATCGATGATAATAATGGAGTACTGCCGGGATGATGCCGGCCGCGCCATTGGTTGGTGCCGTCACCACACGACTGCCTGCCGCGTTCTCTTCGTTGACGGCCATGGCATAGACATTGACCCAGTCCAGGAGGTCCAGGTGGCCGGCCTTGTCCTGGGCATTCAGTTCCCGGTACAAGCGTGGCGCCCGACGCCGGACTTCCAGTCCGCCGGGGAGCTTCCCATCCTGGCGCGTGCCCCGCTGTACACATTCCTGCATTACGGACCAGATACGCAGCAATTCACGGCGGATTTCATCTTCATCCCGCCAGGTCCTTTCGTTCTCCAGCATGAGCTGCCAGACTGCAAGCCCATGCTGTTCACATTGCGCCATCAGGTCCGCAGCGGTATCAAAGGGGTGCGGAATACGAGCGTCTTCCTCCTGCTCTTCCTGATCGGCATCTTCCTGGTCCCGCACGATGAAACCACCGCCGATGGAGTAATAGATATCATCGTGAAGCAGTTTGCCCTTGGCACCTCGGGCCACCAGACCCATGCCGTTGGAATGACGGGGCAGGCGATCTTCCTTGAGGAATTCGATATGGGTCTCGGCATCAAAGTCGATTTCATGATGCCCGAGCACCGACAGGCGTTTTTCCTGACCTACCGCGGCAAGCAGGTTCTCGATCTGCTCCGGGTCCACCCCCTGCGGTGTCTCGCCGAGCAGTCCCAGAATCACGGCCTTGTCGGTGCCATGACCCACGCCCGTCAGTGCCAATGAGCCGTAGAGCTTGACCACGATCTCCGCGGTATCTTCCAGCAGGCCACGGTCCTTCAGCTCCTCGCAAAAGGCGAGTGCCGCCCGCATCGGCCCCACGGTATGGGAACTCGAGGGACCAATGCCAATGCGGAACATGTCGAATACGCTTACCGCCATGGCCTACTCCATTGATTGATACGGACCGCTCGGTCCCTGTGCGGAGTCGCGCCGACTGGCGGCCGACAGGACCCGGACAATTCATCCATGGCAGATTGTTGAATCAGCCCCGGCCCCCGGAAAGGAGCAAGGTGCAGCCAAACACCAGGCAGAACCTCTCCAGCCCTGATTCAATCCGCAGAGGATCCACCCTGGGACTGTTCCACATCCTCACTGTCTGACAGCGCAAGCAGGCTGGCGTTGCCTCCAACCGCCGCGGTATTGATCGTCAGGGTCCTTTCATTGGCGAAACGCAGCAGGTAATGAGGTCCGCCGGCCTTGGGGCCGGTCCCTGAAAGGCGCTGACCACCGAAGGGCTGTACCCCGACCACAGCACCCACCATGTTGCGATTCACGTAGGCATTGCCCACCTGAATACGGCGCTGAATGTATTCCGCCTCCCGGTCGATACGGGTATGAATGCCCAGGGTCAGTCCATAGCCGGTCCGGTTGATGGCATCGATGACCTTGTCGAGATCCTTCGCCTTGTAACGAATGATGTGCAGTATCGGACCGAATTGTTCCCGCTCAAGGATATCGATGTCGTCGATCTCCACCGCGGTCGGCCGGAGAAAGGTGCCGTGACCACAATTCGGTCCCAGTGGGGCCTCCTTGATCAGCCGCCCCTGCGTCTTGATCCATTCCGCATGCTCCTGGAGGCCGTTCAAGGCCTTCTCGTCGATCACCGGACCGATGTCCGTACTCAGCAGGCCAGGATCCCCGACAGTCAGGGTATCCATGTACCCGGACAGGATTTCCAGCACCCGGGGTGCAATTTCTTCCTGCAGGAAAAGAGCACGCAAGGCCGAGCACCGCTGCCCGGCGCTGTGAAAGGCCGACTGGACAACGTCCTCCACCACCTGTTCCGGCAAGGCCGAGCTGTCAACGAGCATCGCATTCTGCCCACCTGTTTCCGCAATCAGGGTGGGAATGACATCTTCGCGCGCCGCCAGTGTCCGGTTCACCACTCGTGCCGTTTCGGTGGAACCGGTGAAGGCCACCCCGGCAATACGTGGATCGGGAATCACCACTTCACCAAAGACGCGACCACGACAGGGCAGAAAGTGAAGTACATCCCCGGGAACCCCGGCCTTGTGCAGCAGCTTCACTGCAAGTGAACCGATCAGAGTGGTCTGCTCGGCGGGCTTGGCCAGCACGCTGTTGCCGGCTGCCAGTGCGGCGGACACCTGGCCGGTAAAAATGGCGACCGGGAAATTCCAGGGGCTGATGCAGGCAAACACGCCCTTGCCGGTCAGGCGCAACTCGTTGCTCTCACCGGTGGGACCGGGCAGCTTGATGTTGTGACCAAACTTCTCGCGGCACTGAAGGGCGTAGTAACGCAGAAAGTCCACTGCTTCACGCACCTCGGCCACGCCATCAGGAATGGTCTTGCCGGCCTCCCGGCTGCACAGCGCCATGAACTCGCCGAAGTGCTCCTCGTAGAGATCTGCCGCACGCAGGAGAATGTTGGCGCGCTCCTCGGCGGGGGTTTCATCCCAGCTTCGCTGCGCTTTCGAGGCAGTCTCGATCGCTTCTTCCAGCACTGCCTTTTCGGGTTCGTAATACTTGCCCGGAGACCGGCGATTATCCGCCGGATCCACGGCATGAACCTCCTTGCCGCCTCCGTGAATCCGGCCGCCCACCACGGCCCGTGCTTCCCATTGCTTGTCCATGGCCCGGGTCATGGAATCGGCCAGGGCCGACAATTCCTCGGGATCCGCCAGATTCACGCCCCGGGAATTGTCGCGGTCGTAACCCTGGTCGTGATAGATGTCCTTTGGCAGGGGAATCCGGGGATGGCGGTAGCGCTGCAGCTTCTCGACCTCTCGCACCGGATCCCGGGCGATCTCCTCGACCGGGACATTCTCATCCATGATGTGATTGACAAAAGAAGTATTGGCGCCGTTTTCAAGCAGACGTCTCACCAGGTAGGGCAGGAGTTCCTTGTGCCGCCCTACCGGGGCATAAACCCGACAGTGAACTCCCGATTCCCCCGCAATCAGCTCGTCATACAGTTCCTGGCCCATACCATGCAGACGCTGGAACTCGTAGTCCCGGCGGTCCCCCGTCATTTCCAGAATCGAGGCAATGGTATGGGCGTTATGGGTTGCAAATTGCGGATAGAGGCGATCGCAGTCCTCACCCAGCATCTTCCGTGCACAGGCTAGATAGGAGACATCCGTATTTACCTTGCGGGTAAAGACGGGATAATCCTTCACACCCTCGACCTGGGCTTCCTTGATTTCGTTATCCCAATAGGCCCCCTTGACCAACCGCACCGGAATCCGCCGGCCCACATCGTTGGCCAGTTCATTGAGCCAGTCGATCAATTTGATGCAGCGTTTCAGGTAGGACTGAATGGCCAGCCCGAAGCCTTCCCAATCCTGCAGGGACGGCGAGCGATACACCCGCTCGAAAACTTCGAGCGAGAGATCGAGTCGGTGGGCTTCTTCCGCGTCCACCGTCAACTGAATGCCGGCATCACGTGCTTCCTCTGCCAGCCTGAGGAGCTGGGGTGTCAGTTCTTCCAGAACGGCTTCGCGCTCGGCATATTCGTAACGCGGATGGAGAGCCGACAGCTTGACCGAAACACCGGAGGCATCCCAGATACTTTCATCCGGGGACGTCGCCTTGCCGGTGGCCCGGATCGCCTCGGCATAGGATTCAAAATAGCGATCGACATCATCCCAGGTCAGCGCCGCCTCACCCAGCATGTCGAAACTGTGGCGGTAACCACGATGATCCTTCGAGCGGGCACGCTTGAGCGCCTCGCCTATGGTTCGTCCCATCACGAACTCGAAACCCAGAATGCTCATGGCCTGGCGCATCGCGCCGCGGATCATCGGTTCACCCATTCTGGCAGTCAGCCGGCTCATGAAACCGGACACATTCTTGCGAGTCCGCTTGTCCACCTTGACGATCTTGCCGGTCAGCATCAGGCCCCAGGTGGAGGCATTGACAAAGAGCGAGCCACTTTCCCCAAGGTGGGAGCCCCAGTTGCCGGAACTGATCTTGTCCTGGATGAGCTTGTCGGCCGTCTCGGCATCCGGCACCCGAATCAGTGCCTCGGCCAGACACATCAGGACCACGCCTTCCTGCGAAGACAGGTCGTATTCCTGCATGAAGGCCGAAATCCCGCCCTTTCTCACGCCCTTGCGGCGTACCATGCGCACGAATTCCTCGGCCTGGCGTTCAATGCGCGCACGTGCTGCATCATCCAGCCGCGCCAGGGGCAGAAGTTCTTCCATGACCGACTTCTCATCAGCCAGATAAAGCCGGTTCATCTCCGCACGCACACCTTCGAGCCTGGGTGCGCCACGCTCGAAGACAAATGGTGTGGTAGCAGCTTGGGTACGTTCGGGTAGTGCCACGGTCAGCCTCCCGCAATGGATCTGGGGTCAGTTTCCCGAGGCCGAGACGGCCCATTGAGGACCGGAAATTGGCGGCATGTTCGGGGCCTGAAGACGCCCGCCATTCTACCGGAACAGGCCGACCCTGCCAGCCCTGGGCGGGGTTCCAGGCGGCTTGCCGGGGAAGTGAGAGAGATGGCTTCAGGTGGGGCACTCACGACAGAATCGGCCGCCCCGAAGACGTCCGACCCTGCCGAACAAGCGGACACAGCCGCTTATCACGGATACAGCTTGCTTTTCGTCGTTCAGCTTTCGTCCTGCCTAAATTCGATGGTCTGCTGTGTGACCACCGGCTGATCCTGTTCCGGGAACTGCCACTGGCGGATGGCACGATAGGCAGACCGATCGAAGGTCTCGCCGGGTTCGGAGTCCAGGACCTCCACGTCCGAGACGTAACCGTCCTCGTTGATCACCACTTCCATGGTCACGTGCCCGGTGGTGCCCTCAACCAGGGCCTGGCGCGGCCATTCCGGTTCGGCCACCTCCACCGGCTCGAGGTAATCCACCTCACGTGGCTCATCACTGACCGAGGCGATCACCCACCCGGAAGCCAGGAACAGGCCGCTCACGATCATCAATGCCCCATGGAACGGCAGGGGACGTCGTTTTTTCTCCACTATCATCATCACTCTCTCCTTCAGAAGCGATGGCAACAATCCGCCGAACCCGAGTGCATGCACGTCGAGTCCGGCGGTACGACACAGAGTCTGGGCATAGACCAGCCGATCCGGTTTGCCCAGATCGGCCAGCGCAGCCGCGTCGGCGGCAAGCTCCTGGTCGGCCCGAAAGCGGTACCAGCCGAGTTGCACGGCCGGATGAAACCAGAACAGGCAGCGCAGCCACAGTGCCAGCAGCAGCCACCATGGATCGCCATGGCGAACGTGTGCTTGCTCGTGTGCCAGCACGAGCGCGGTCTGCGCACTGTCACGCTCGTCAAGATCGGCCGGCAGCCACAGGGTCGGTCGCAGCGCACCCACCAGCATCGGGCTGCGGCAGGCATGCGAGAAACGCACCCGCACAAGGCGCGGGAAACCGTGCGCCTGGATTTCATTGGCCACTTCGGTGCGGTTACAGGCGCCGGCACGCAAAACGGCCTGAAAGCGGAGTTGGGTCCGCCCGAACCAGACCGCCGCGATCACGGCACCCATCGCCCAGACTGCCGCCAAGGCCCACAGCCAGCCGCCAACGGCAGAGCCTTCCAGGGCCGCACCGCCCCCGACAGGCACGCCGTCGGCTACCAGGGTGAAACCGGCGGTGGCCGGCATCACGCCGCCGAGTACCCCGGTGGGCACGAGTGCGGCCAGCGGCAGGAGCCAGGCCAGATAAGCGGCACGCGCCCCGGCGGCGTGATACAACAACCGCGACAACAACCATGCCAGCGGCACCAGGACCGCGAGCGCGATGCTCGAGTGCCAGAGCCATTCGAGAAACACGTGAGTCATTTGAGTTTCTCCAGAAGACTGCGAATTTCTTCGCGATCAGCCTCGGACAGCCCCTCGCGTTCCGCGAAGGCCGCCACCAGCGGTGCCAGCCGCCCGTCCAGATGCTGATTGACGAGCTGACCCGCTTTCTCCCGCAGCCAGTCCTCGCGCTCGATCAGCGGCCGAAAACGATAGGTTCGCCCTTCAGGTTCGCGCGCCAGGGCACCCTTCTCGGTCAGGCGTGTCAGCAGCGTGCGCACCGTCTTGGGACTCCAGTTCTCACCCGGGGCGACACGCTCGACGACCTCGCTGGAGGTGAGCGGGTGCTCGCGCCAGAGCACTTCCATGACTCGACTTTCGGATTCGGAAATATTCATAAGCTTGGACTACAACCGTAAGCCTCGCCACCAAGACTACACTCGTAGTCCATAATGTCAAGGGAGATTCGAGCAAGGAGAAACCGCAGCTCCGGAATCCGCTCCCGGCCCGGCATGCAAGCATCCGGACTTCAGCGGAACCAGGTCACGGCAAAGATTGACAGCATCAGCAGCGCCACCACCAGCTTGGCCAGGGCCCCCAGAAACACCCCCAGCCATGCGCCGATCCCGGCGCGCGAGGCCTCTTCCATGGTGCCTCGGGCCATGAGATGACCGCAGAAGGCTCCGATCAGCGGCCCGAAAATCGCGCCGGCCAGGCCGAAGAACAATCCCACCAGGAGACCGAACACCGCGCCCAGGGCTGCCGACCGACCCGCACCATAACGGCGGGTAGTGAGCGCGGTGGCGGCGAAATCGAGAAACACCGAGGCCAGGGCCATCAGTCCGAGCACTGTCAAAGTGCCGCCCCCCACCGCCTCGAAACCGCCGGCCCAGGCGGCCAGGAACAGGCCCACGAATACCATGGGCACACCGGGCAGGATGGGCACCACGCTGCCGACGAGGCCCACCACCACCAGCAGCCCCGCCAGCCCCCAAAGCACGATTTCCAAAGCGCGTCCTCCCCTCGCCTCATCCCAAGCCGTGAGCTTAGCCGCACCGGCACCGTACCCCAAGCTCACCCCGCCAGCTACAATGAGGGCAGCGGCTCCAGTGGAGGGGAAGGACACCCGGCGCACGACGCGTGCAGGCGGTGGCCATGAACTACGATTCGAACATTCGACACAGTAACAGCGGCGCCTATGAAGAGCGCCGCCTTGCCGACGTTCATGCGCTGGAGCTGCTCGATACCGCCTACGAGGAACGCTTCGACCGCATCACCCGCCTGATTGCCGACATCTTCCGGTTTCCCGTGGTGTTTGTCAGCCTCCTCGACCGCGACCGGCAATGGTTCAAGTCGGCGCTGGGCATGGGGGTGCGCGAAACGGTTCGCGAGATCTCGTTCTGCAACCGCACTGTGCAGCAAGAGGAAGGGCTGCTCGTCGTCCCCGACGCCCACCAGGACGAGCGCTTTCGTGACACGCCGCTGGTGACCGGGCCGCCCTATATCCGCTTCTATGCCGGCGCCGTGGTACACGGTCCGAGTGGCTACCCGGTGGGCACCACCTGCGTCATCGACCACCAGCCGCGCGAGTTCAGCGAACAGCAATGCAACCAGCTTCGCGAGTTTGCCGCACTCGTCGAACGGGAGCTGAAGCACTCCCACGAAATCGAATCGCTCAAGGCCTCGGTCACCTATACGGCCTATTACGACACCCTCACCGGCCTGCCCAACCGGCGCCTGTTCAATGACCGCCTCGAACGCCTGCTCGAACTGTGCGACCGCGAGCAGCGAACCCTCGCCGTGCTGCTGGTCAACATCAAGGGCCTGCGCCTGCTCAACCAGGCCTACGGCACCCGGGTCGGCGACAACCTTCTGGGGCAGGTTGCTGACCGGCTGCGCGAGGCCTGCCCGGCCGGCGGCACGGTGGCCCGCCTGCAGGCCGACGAATTCGTCCTCGCCGCACCCGCACCGGAACGCCAAAGCGCCTACATCGACACCTGCGCCGAGCACCTGCGCAAGCATCTCGACGGGCCATTCGCCCTGGACGGGCATCAGCAGTACCTCAACATCCAGCTTGGCGGAGCCGTGTTTCCCGAGCACGGCACCACGGCCAACACCCTGGTCGAGCGTGCCGCCGCCGCCATTCACAGTCCCCGCCGTGATGTCATCCAGCGACGCCTGCGCATCGTCGGGCGCAAGGACGTGGAAAGCATTTCGCGCAACCTGGAAGTCGAATCCCGGCTGCGGGCCGAACGGGAACAAGGATTCGAGGGCTTCGAGCTCCACTACCAGCCCATCGTGCGCGTGAGCGACGGCTGCATTGCCGGTTACGAAGCACTGCTGCGCTGGGAGGACAGGGACCTTGGCCGGGTGTCCCCCGGCGACTTTCTTTCCGTGGCCGAGCAGAGCGGGCTTATCATGCCCATCGGTGACTGGGTCGCAGAACGGGCCTGCCGGCAACTGGGGCAATGGCAGAAACAGGACGGGCACGAGCGCTTCGTCTCCATCAATGTCGAAGCGGTGCAGCTCGAACAGGCGGGATTTGCAGAACAGATCCTGCAGGCGCTGCAAGAACACGGGGTGACACCCGGGCAACTGCACATCGAGGTCACCGAGTTCTCCCTGGTGGGCGACAGCCTGCCGGTCAAGCAGTGCATGGACACCCTGGCCGATGCCGGCGTACGCATCTACATCGATGACTTCGGCACCGGCTACTCGTCGCTCGAGTACCTGCGCCGCATGCCGATTGCCGGGGTCAAGCTGGACCGTTTCTTCATTGCCGGGCTGCCGGACGATGAAAGCGATATCACGCTCACGCGGACGGTGTTGAGGATGGCGCAGGGCCTGGGATTTCAGACGGTGGCGGAAGGCGTGGAAAAGCCGGAGCAGTACCAGTTCCTGCGCGAGGAAGGCTGTGACATGGTGCAGGGGTTCCTGCTGGCGCGCCCGGTGCCGCCCGGTGAAGCCATAGCGCTTCCAGGTTGTCTTTCCCCTGATCGCTGACCGGGCAAAATTAACCTCCAGGACAGGCCGCAGCCCCGGAGGGCTGCGGCCTGTCCTTCAGGCATCATGCCCGACGCCTCAGAGGTTCTTGATCACCTCGTCAGCGAACTCGCTGGTCTTGACCTCGCGGGCGCCGTCCATCTGGCGGGCGAAGTCGTAGGTCACGACCTTGTTGGTGACGACCTTCTCGTAGGCCTGCTGGATCAGCTCCGAGGCCTCGTTCCAGCCCATGTAGTCGAGCATCATGGTGGCGGAGAACAGCAGTGACCCCGGGTTCACCTTGTCCTTGCCGGCATGCTTGGGCGCGGTACCGTGGGTAGCCTCGAACACGGCGACCTCGTCGGAGATGTTGGCACCCGGGGCAATCCCGATACCACCCACTTCGGCGGCCGCGGCATCGGACAGGTAGTCGCCATTGAGGTTCATGGTGGCGAGCACATCGAAATCGCCCGGACGCAGCATCATGAGCTGGAACATGATGTCGGCGATGCGATCCTTGATCACGATTTTGCCTTCCGGGCGCTTGCCGTCGTACTTCTCCCAGAGTTCGTCCTCGGTAATGGTCTGCTCCGGGAATTCCTCCGCGGCCACCTCGTAGCCCCACTTGCGGAAGGCGCCCTCGGTGAACTTCATGATGTTGCCCTTGTGGACCAGGGTGACGGACTCGCGACCCTGTTCGATGGCCCACTCGATGGCCTTGCGCACCAGGCGCTTGGTGCCGAAGGGGCTGATAGGCTTGACGCCCAGGCCGGCATCCTCGAAGAAGTTCGCACCCATTTCCTCGCGCAGGAATCTTGACAGCTTCTCATTCTCGGCGGAGCCGGATTCGTACTCGATGCCGGCGTAGACGTCCTCTGTGTTCTCGCGGAAGATCACCACGTCCACTTCCTCCGGCTTGCGCAGGGGCGACGGCACACCCTCGTAGTACTTCACCGGACGGACGCAGGCGAAGAGGTCCAGGCTCTGGCGCAGGGAGACATTGAGCGAGCGGAAACCCTCGCCTACCGGCGTGGTCAGCGGACCCTTGATCGCCACCTTGAGGTCCTTGATCGCCTCCAGGCTTTCTTCCGGGAAATAATCACCGTTATAGATGCCGGCGGCCTTTTCCCCCATGTAGAGCTCGGCCCAGTGAATCTTGCGCTTGCCGCCGTAGGCCTTCTCGATTCCGGCGTCGAGAATCCGCTGGACCGGCGGGGTGATATCCACCCCGGTCCCGTCGCCTTCGACGAAACCGACGATCGGATTGTCGGGCACCTTCAGTTCGCCGTTCTCGCGGGTGATCTTCTGCCCCCCCTCGGGCAGCTTGATGTGCTGGTAGGCCATGTGCAGAACTCCTGATTCCGAATTTGGGATGGCAAGGAAAGACAATACGACGCCCCCCGGCGGGTTGCCGCCCGGCGCCGAATGAAAACCCGCGTATTGTAACGGAAAGGGGGCGGTGACTGCCCGTACTGTCCTGCAGGGCTTGCCGTTTCGGTATGAGGCTTTGCCAGGTACGGGGTCTGCGGATGGTTCTTCCGGGATCGCCGTGAATCCGTCCATGGAGGCTCTGCGTGCGACGTCCTGTCGCACACAGTCCCGGAAGAACCATTCCGCAGCCCCCGCCGTGCGAGATTTTCGGGGGAGCACGCACCAAGGTGCGTGACCGAAACGGCAAGCCCGGCCGGCCGAGCCTCCGCGAACATTCACACAGACCTCGAGGCTTGCTCAGGCACCACCAATGGCTCAGGGCCGGCGCGGGAACGGCAGCGGGCGCACCGGCGCGATCTCGCCCTTGTCCCGCCAGCGCAGGTAATCGTGCAGAATCAGCCCATGATCGAAGGCCAGCGGCGGCGGATCAGCCGGATCCATGACTTCCACCGCACGCGCATCATCCGCCGCCCGGGGCTCACCCACCGCCCGCCCGACGAAGGTCACGCTGACCGTGTGCCCGCGCGGATCCCGGCGTGGATCGGAATAGGCCCCCAGAAAGCTCACCAGACGCACCTCCAGTCCGGTCTCCTCCCAGGCCTCGCGCATGGCCGCCTGCTCAAGGGTCTCGCCGATATCGACAAAGCCCCCCGGCAAGGCCCAGCCCAGGGGCTCATTCGCCCGCTCGATCAGGACCACACCGCCATCGTTGCGCTCGGGCAATTCAATGACTGTATCCACAGTCAGCCGGGGCGTCTCGGGTGCCGCCATGCCCTACTCCTTTCCCGCCAGTTTTCGCAGGCGACGCCGATCCTTCCGGTCCGGCCGCCGATCCGGCACCGGTCTGGCCAGACGATCCATGCGCCGGATCTCGGCCTCACGCTTGCGCCGCTCGATGCTTTCCTCGGTCTCCGCATAAAGTTGCTCGGCGACCCGTGCCGGCCCACGACAATCCGAGATGGCCTCCACCACGACCTCGAAATGGGTGCTGCCCTTGGTGATCTTGAGCCGGTCGCCCGGCGTGACTTCGTGCGCCGGCTTGATGCGGGTCCCGTTGACGTGCACCTTGCCGCCGTTGACCGCCTTCTGCGCCAGCGCCCGGGTCTTGAAGAAGCGGGCCGCCCAAAGCCACTTGTCAACGCGCAGGCGCTCCATCACAGCCCTCCATTGCAATCAATGACGAGCATGGCAAGACGGATCTGGAGGCGGCTCTCACTGGTAACCACTCTTTCAGTCATCCCTGCCCTCCCGCGGGGGCCACGGAATCAGGGCACTGGTACGGCGAACATAGTCGGCATATTCCGGTTTGCTCGCCTTCAAGTCACGCTCCAGCAGCGTGACCCCGGAAACACGGACCAGCAGGAAAGTCATCAGGACCGGTGCGAAGAGCGTCCACCAGCCACCGAAAGGAATGGCAAAGCAATAAAAGCCCCACCAGACACAGATCTCGCCGAAATAGTTGGGGTGACGGGAATACCGCCAAAGGCCCTGATCCATGACCCTGCCGCGGTTTTCCGGATCGGACTTGAAGCGGGCAAGCTGAAAATCCGCAGTCGTCTCCAGAAAGAAACCAATCACCCAGAGCAGAATCCCCGCACTCCCCCACCACTGCATCAGTGCCGGATCCAGATGTCCCAGCCCAATCATCAGGAAGGGATACGCGACCAGCCAGAGAATCGCGCCCTGCAACAGGAACACCGACCAGAGGCTGCGCTTGGCAAAACCGTCTCCATGCCGCTCACGCATGGCCTGGTAACGACGATCTTCTCCTTCCCCCCAGTTGCGCCAGCTGAGGTAAAGGGACAGGCGCAACCCCCACAGGGTCACCAGCACCACAGGCACCAGGGCAGCGAGATACTGCGGCCCGACAGCCCACCAGAACCAGGCCAGGAGCACGAAGCCAAGCCCCCAGAAGCGATCAACCAGGCTTGCATCCTTTCGCAATACACTGAAGGCCCAGATCACGATCATCAGGGCCAGGCTGATACCGAGCCCGATCAGCGCCGCAAAGACCGTCCCCATGTTCATGGCACTTCGTCCTCCGCCTCGCCGCTACGAAAGCGCTCGGCATGTTCCGGTCGCAGCAGCAGCTCCGGCACCCCTTCATCCGCCTTCATGGCAAAGAGGCGGAGCAGGAGATAGACCAGGGTCGCGATATTGCCGAGCACCACGATGGCCACCGCCCAGCCAAGGCGAGCGAACCAGCTGGTCTCGCGGTACGCCAGCCACAACCAGAAAATGAAAAACCCGATGTAGATGTCTACCAGGGTGGTCGCCACCCAGGGATCCGCGGCAAGCTCCTCCAGGGCGGACAAGACCCCACGATCCACACTGGCCACGAAGACAAAGCCCAGCAACAGGAGCAGAAGACAGCCCAATACGAACCGCAGAACCAGATTCCACATGCCTCACCCTCCATGATCCTTGGTGTTCCAGGCCCCGTACTCTCCGCCTGGCAAGCTCAATGCGCCGGTTTTTCGAACAGGTAATGCGAAACCCACCACTCTTCTCCTCTGCGCCAGGCAAAGAACTCCGCGGAGGCAAGAAAGAAGATACGCCAGCGATGAAACCAGGTACGCGCCTCCTCGCCATAGGTATCACGCAGGATCGGCGCCAGTTCCTTGCGGGCATCATCAAGGCGCTGCAGCCATGCTTCGCAGGTCCGGCCATAATGGGTGCCATTGATGCGCCAGCGCCGCAACAGATTCAGTTCACTCTGAAACCGCAGTGGCAGCTCGTCGGAGGGCATCAGGCCACCGGTGAAGAAATGTTTCGCCATCCAGCTGCCATCATCCGGCTCGAAGAAATACGGGAAGTCGCGGTGGCAGAAGATATGGATGAACAGGCGGCCCCCGGGGCGTAGCCAGGAAGCGACCCGGTCCATCAATTCCCCCCAGTTGCGCATGTGCTCGAACATTTCCAGCGACACCACACGGTGGAATGTGTCCTCGGTGCTGAAATCATTGATATCGGCGGTAATGACACGGAGATTATTCAATCCGCGCTCTGCCGCCCGTGCTTCGATGAAGGTACGCTGGCTGGCGGAATTGGAAACCGCGGTGATGGAGGAATCCGGATAATTTTCCGCCATCCACAGGCTCAGGGCGCCCCAGCCGCATCCGAGTTCAAGTACGCGCTGGCCGTTCTCCAGTTCGGCGCGCCGACAGGACAGTTCGAGCATGCGCGCTTCGGCTTCCTCCAGATCCCGGGTGCCCTCTTGCCACAGTCCACAGGAATACTTCATGTGCGGCCCGAGAACGCGCTCGAAGAAGGCGGTGGGTAGTTCGTAATGCTGAGCATTCGCCTGATCGGTCGCAACCGCGATTGGCCCCTGCCCCAGCTCCCGCACCAGGGCCTCGATCTCGATCGAGCGCGCTTCACAGTGAGCGGGACGCTGCCGGTCCGCCCGGACCCGGAGCATCTGCCGTACACCCCGCCGGGTCAGCGCGTCAGGCACCAGCCCCTTTTCCACCAGTGAAATCAGCCCGGACATCTCACCTTCTCCAGGGAAATCGGACCTCCAGCCTACCAGTTCGCGGCCCGCTGCGGGCTGCAAACCACCCGCTCATGGCCTGGCAGGCTTGTTATAATCGCGGGCCGTTTTCCCGATACAGGAGCTTGACCGTGTCGCAGGCATTCCTCGATCACCTCAACAAGCAACTCGATGGGCTCCGTGCCGAGGGGCTGTACAAGGATGAGCGCGTGATCACCACGCCCCAGGAAGGCTCCATCAGCCTGCTTGATGGCTCCGAGGTCATCAACCTCTGCGCCAACAACTATCTGGGTCTTTCCAACCATGCCGAGCTGATCAAGGTGGCCAAGGAATCGCTTGATCGATACGGCTACGGCATGTCCTCGGTGCGCTTCATCTGCGGCACCCAGTCGATTCACAAGGCGCTCGAGGACAAGCTGAGCAGTTTTCTCGGGCAGGAGGACACCATCCTCTACCCCTCCGCCTTTGATGCCAACGGCGGACTGTTCGAAACCCTGCTGGGCCCCGAGGACGCGGTGATCTCCGACGAGCTGAACCATGCCTCGATCATCGACGGCATCCGCCTGTGCAAGGCGAAACGTTTCCGCTATCGCAACAACGACATGGCCGACCTGGAGGCCCAGCTCAAGGAAGCCGATGCCCAGGGCGCACGCTTCAAGATGATTGCGACCGACGGTGTCTTCTCCATGGACGGCTACATCGCCGATCTTGCCACCATTTGCGACCTGGCCGACCGCTACGACGCCATGGTCATGGTGGACGATGCCCATGGCACCGGCTTTCTCGGTGAAAATGGCCGGGGTACCCACGAGCACTGCGATGTCATGGGTCGGATAGACATCCTCACCGGCACCCTGGGCAAGGCCCTGGGCGGCGCTTCGGGGGGGTATACCTCGGCGCGCAAGGAAGTCGTGGAATGGCTTCGCCAGCGGTCCCGCCCCTACCTGTTCTCCAATACCCTGGCACCGATGATCGCCGCCACGTCCGCCCGTGTGCTGGACATGCTGGAGTCCGATTCCAGCTTCCGCGAGCGCCTCTGGGACAACACCCGATACTTCCGCGAGAAACTCGAGGCCCTCGGCTTCAATCTGCTGCCCGGCGAAACCCCGATCATCCCGATCATGCTCGGGGATGCGAAACTGGCGAAGGACATGTCCGCACGCCTGCTGTCGGAAGGGGTCTACGTCATCGGCTTTTCCTACCCGGTGGTTCCGAAGGGCAAGGCCCGGATCCGTACCCAGATGTCGGCCGGGCTGGACCAGGAACAGCTCGACAAGGCAGTGGCGGCCTTTGAAAAGGTGGGACGGGAGATGAAGATCATCTGACGGCTGCATCAGGGGAACCCCTGATCCGGCCGGGGACTCTTAATTCAACCGCTCAAACCCAATCCGGCCAGGCCGGACCCGAGGAGTTGCAATGAAAGCGCTGGTCAAGAAGCACGCCGAAGAAGGCATCTGGATGGAAGAGGTGCCGGCCCCCGAACCGGGCCCTAATGACCTGCTCATCCGGGTACGCAAGACCGCGATCTGCGGCACGGACATCCATATCTACAACTGGGATGAATGGGCACAGAAGACCATCCCCGTTCCCATGACCGTGGGCCATGAATTCTCGGGCGAGGTCGTGGACATGGGCTCGGAGGTCCAGGGCTATGAAAAGGGCCAGCGGGTCTCCGGCGAGGGACATATCACCTGTGGCCACTGCCGCAATTGTCGAGCCGGACGCCGCCACCTGTGCCCGAATACGGTCGGCGTGGGCGTGAACCGGCCGGGCTGCTTCGCCGAATACCTGGTGATTCCGGCGGAGAATGCCTACCCCCTGCCCGACTCCCTGCCGGACGAGGTCGCGGCCTTCCTGGACCCGCTCGGCAATGCGACGCACACCGCCCTGTCCTTCGATCTGGTCGGCGAGGACGTGCTCATTACCGGAGCCGGCCCGATCGGCATGATGGCGGCCGGCATCGCCCGGCATGCCGGGGCACGCAATGTGGTGGTGACCGACATGAACGACTACCGCCTGCAGATTGCCGCCAGGATGGGAGCCACGCGCACGGTCAACGTCCAGCAGCAGGACCTGAACACAGTGATGGCCGAGCTTGGCATGAAGGAAGGCTTCGACGTGGGCATGGAAATGTCCGGTGCCGGCCCCGCCTTCCGTCAGCTCATTTCTGCCATGCTGCACGGTGGCAAGGTCGCACTGCTTGGAATCCCGCCTTCGGATACCGCGATCGACTGGAACGAAGTCATATTCAAGGGCCTGTTCCTCAAGGGCGTTTATGGCCGGGAAATGTTTGAAACCTGGTACAAGATGCTGTCCATGCTGGAATCCGGACTGGACGTGACTCCGGTGCTGACCCACGAAATGGCAGCGAACGATTACCGGGAAGGCTTCGAAGTCATGCGCACGGGCAAATCCGGCAAGGTAGTCCTCGACTGGAGCTGACGCCTGGGCAGGCGCAGGCTCCCGACCCGCAGGAGGCCAGAGTCATGACGGGACGGCTTGCGCAATTGATACCAGCGATCCTCGTTTCGCTGCTGGTTGCGTCCTGTGTCGTCAACCCGGTAACCGGCGACCGGGAACTCGGCCTGGTTTCCGAACGCGACGAAATTGCGATTGGTAACCAGCAATACGCCCCCCTCAAGCAGATGCAGGGCGGCGAGTATGCCCTCGATCCCGAGCTTATTGATTATGTGGATCAGGTCGGCCAGCGCGTCGCGGCCGAAAGCCCGCGTCCTGACTTTCCCTGGGAATTCACCGTCATCAACAGCAGCGTGCCCAATGCCTGGGCCTTGCCGGGGGGCAAGATCGCGGTCAACCGTGGACTGTTGACCGAGTTCGACAGCGAAGCCGAGCTTGCCGCCGTCCTCGGTCACGAAGTCGTCCATGCCGCGGCCCGGCACGGCGCCCAGCGGATGGAGCGACAACTCGTCCTCCAGCTCGGCCTGCTGGCAATCGCCGCGACCACTTCGGACAGCCGCTACGCCAACACCATCGTAGGCTCCGCCGCGGTGGGCGCCCTGCTGATCTCGCAACGCTACAGCCGCGAGGCCGAACTGGAAGCGGATCGCTACGGCACCGAATACATGGCGCAAGCCGGCTATCACCCCATGGCCGCCGCTGAGCTGATGGAGACCTTCGTCCGCCTGTCCGAGCAACGGGAACAGCACTGGCTGGACGGCATGTTTGCCAGCCATCCGCCGTCCCGCGAGCGCCTGGAGGCGAACCGCGAAACCGCGGAACGACTGGGCAGTGAGGGTGAATGGGGACGGGAACGCTTTCGTGCTGCCACGGGCGATCTGGAGCGCCGGGCACCTGCCTACGCCCATCATGACCGCGCCCGCACGGCGCTGCGCGAGGGAGATCACGAAGCTGCCTTGCAGGCTCTGGAAAAGGCCCTGGAAATCGAATCGGAAGAAGCGCGCTTTCACGCCTTGCGGGGTGAAATCAGACAGGCACAGGGGGATCTGCAACGGGCCGTCAGCGACTACCTGCAGGCGATTGAATACGAACCGGATTACTTCCAGCACCATCTGCAGGCAGGGCTGGTTCTGGAAACTCGCGGGGATTACCACGATGCCCGAAAGCATCTGGAACGCAGCCTCGAGTTACTCCCCACCGCACCGGCACACCTGAGTCTGGGCGACATCGAACGCCGTGAAGGAAACCGTGACAAGGCGATTGATCACTACCGGACTGCCGCGTCTTCCGACAGCGAAGCGGGAAGAACGGCGAGAAGCCGTCTCGAAGAGATGGGCGCAGAAACCTGAATCACAAAGCCCCGGATAAAAAACCCGGGCCGGCCAGAGGCCGACCCGGGGCACACGTTGGGCAAACCCCCTGCCTGCGCTCAGCGAATCACGCAGGTGTCACAGAAATAATACTCATGGTTGGGGTCGTTGAAGGACTCCATCTGCCTGAAATCCTCTTTCAGTTGCTCGAGCAGCTGGCGTTGCGGATTCTGATGCAGACGCTGCTCGATCACATCCGGACCCACAATACGGGCCAGGCTCATGGCCGCATCACCGAGGAAGCTCTCCCAGAATCCGGGGCGGTGCTCGATGAAGCGCGGCTGCCAATCCTCGATTTCCGCCATTGCCGCCGCACTTTCCAGGGCGTCATTCAGGTCACCCAGCTCATCCACGAGGCCGGCCCGGTGGGCGTCGGTCCCGCTCCAGACCCGGCCACGGGCAACATCATCCACCTCGGAAACGGACATGTCCCGGTGATGGGCCACCTTCTCGATGAAGTCGTCATAACCGTGCTGTATGCCGCTCTCCATCATCCGGCGCAGGCCCTCGTTCATGTGCCGATCCACGCGGAAGGCACCGGCCAGCTCGGTGGTGCCCACACCATCGGTACTGATCCCGATCTTGTCCAGGGTCCCCTCGAAGGTCGGGAACATGGAAAGAATGCCGATGGAGCCGGTCACCGTGGTCGGGTGGGCCCAGATTTCATCCGCCGACATGGAAATCCAGTAGCCACCGGAGGCCGCGGTCGAACCCATGGACACGACCACGGGGATACCCTTCTCCTGGGTGATCTCGATTTCACGCAGGATCACGTCGGATGCGAATGCGCTGCCACCGGGGCTGTCCACGCGTAAGACCAGTGCCGCCAGATCACTGTCTTCGCGAGCCTCGCGGATCAGGCGTGCGGTGGAGTCGCCGCCGATGGTCCCGGGTGACTGGCTGCCATCCATGATCTGTCCCACGGCCAGCACCACGCCGATTTCATCCCCGCGACGGCGCTTGCGCTTGTCCTTTCGCGCCTCCAGGTAATTGCTCATCCCGATATGCTTGTAACCGTGATTGTCGTCTTCACCGACGACCTCAATCAGCCGCTCACGCATTTCATCCCGGGGAATGAGGGCGTCCACCAGACCGGCTTCATAGGCCATTGCGGCCGTATCCCCACCAGCCTCGTCCAGCAGATCCGGCATTTCGTCCACATAGGCCTGGATGGTGTCGGAGTCAATGCCACGACGATCACCGGTATCCGCTTTCCAGTTCTCCCACAGATCGGTGAGGTAGGCGAGACGGGCTTCCCGGTCCTCGGGTGACATGTCATCGCGGGTATAGGGCTCGACAAAGGACTTGTATTCCCCGACTCGGAAGACATTCCACTCCGCATCCAGGAGATCAATCGCCTGCTTGTAGTAGTTGCGATAGGTATCGAATCCTGAAATCAGGATCTGCCCCGAGGGATGCATGAAGACCTCGTCCGCCTGGGCGGCAAGGTAATACTGGGACTGGCTGAAACCATCACCGATGGCGTAAACCGGCTTTTCGGATTCTCGGAAGTCCTCGATGGCATCAGCAATGTCCTGCAGCTTGCTGAGCCCCCCACCGTGAAGATCGCGCAGCTGCAGTACCAGCGCATCAATCCGATCATCGTCCCTGGCCATTCGGATACTCTCGGTCACGTCACGCACCAGGGTCTCGGGGCGTTCCTGGCCGAACATCCGGTCCATGGCCTGCTCAAAGGGCGTTCCCGTCTCCTGGTCCACCAGCATGCCCGAGGGATTCACCACCAGGGCGGCGCCCCGCGGCACCTCTGGCCGATCACTTGAAACAAGCATCAGGAGGACGATCAGAAGGAGACCGAAAAACAGGAAATTAAGAAGGATCTGGCGGGTAAGATTCACCCCCCACCATATGCGGCTCAGAATGCCGCCCAGATTGGATGACTGACTCATTTGTGAACTCCCGGCGCTGTCTGCTTTGCTGCCAAAAACAGAATCTGACCCTCATCCCTCAATCAGGGAAAAGGTCTGATGTTGAGTGTGCGGATGTTTCGCATCCATCCAGCCCGAGCATAATACCGGGCCGGCCCACGTGAGGGAAAGCTGGCGACGGGAAGCCTGTCCCGGGCAGAGCCCGGGACAGGCGGGGACATTGCGAACTCAGTACTCGAAGGTAACCATTACCGCGCCGGCGCGACAGACCTTGCCACCAGGGCCTGGTTCTTCGGCAAGCTTGTGGTCAAGTGGCTGCAGGACGGCCGGAGCTTCTTCCCGGGCAAACTCGCGCAATCGCTCGACGGCCGGTCCATCCACACTGACCTCCCGCGCCACCAGGCCATGAAAATGGGGTCCCCCCGCTTCCTGCCAATGCCGGTCCACACTGTGGATTACCGCCTCCACGGCCTCGCCGAGGAAGTGCAGCTTGTCCTGATCTTCCCGGCCCAATTCAGTCTGCTCCCGCACAACCAGGCGCAGGCGCCCATCGTCCAGGCGGGCGGTGGCCTGCATCCGTTCCAGTTCGTCCATCACCGCACGCGGCGGGGCATCCCCGCTGTAGCGGCGGACCAGATCGATGAAATTGGGCTCGGCCCTG
>SLND01000117.1 GCA_007133205.1 Natronospiraceae bacterium
GCCGCCAGTTGCGCCAGGGGCCAGCCGAGGAAGAAGAACAGGCACATCAGCAACCAGTCGCTTTCTCCGCCTGAATGGAAATAGGCCTGGCCCTGGCGCAGGGCCAGGAGACCGCAGCCCAGACCCAGTGCCAGTGCCAGCACGTCGGGCTCACCAAGCCAGGCACCGACTACCCCGATTCCCGAACCCAGAAGGATGAGCACGGGCGCAAGACGACGGCTGCCGGGAATCATGCGATTGATCCACCGGCGATGACGTTCGTTGGTCGGTTTTCTGCGACGCATGTCACCGATTCTGCCCTTGTTTGTTGCCCGCGTGAAAGTGGCCTGCCTGCGCGGTAAGGATTTCACCGCACATCCGGTCGAATGCAATCCGTTATCATTCCTGCATGACTCCGGATCTGTGGACCGCACTCAATTTCCTCGGCGGCATCGGCCTTTTCCTGCTGGGAATGAAGCTGATGACCGACGGCCTCCGGGTGGCGGCTGGCGATGCCCTGCGTCGCATACTTTCCGCGAGCACCGCCAGCCGCACGCGTGCGGTTGGCTCGGGGATCATGCTGACCGGGGTCGTGCAGTCGTCCAGCGCGGTGATCTTCGCCACCATCGGCTTTGTCAACGCCGGCATCCTCGGCCTCACCCAGGCAGTGGGGGTCATTTACGGTGCCAATGTCGGCACCACGGTCACCAGCTGGCTGGTCAGTGCGGTGGGTCTGGAATTCAGTCTGCGCGACTTTGCCCTGCCGATCATTGCCGTCGGCATGCTGCTGTCGGTGCTCGGGCGCAAGGGCCGACAGCGTGCGTTCGGGGAAGCCATTGCCGGCTTCGGTGTCTTCTTTCTCGGCCTGGACCTGCTGACCGGCATGTTCCGCGAGGCCGATGTCCTGGTCCCCGCCGACACTGACCTGCCGGGGCTTGGACGCATCCTGCTCGCCTTCCTGGGCGGGTTTGCGATGACGGTACTGATGCAGTCTTCCAGTGCCGCCATTGCCGTGACTCTCACCGCCGTGGCCGGGGGTCTGATCGGATTGCCCATGGGGGCGGCCATGCTGATCGGCGCCAATGTGGGTACTACCTCGACCGCCGTCTTCGCTTCCATCGGCGCCACGCCCAATGCCCGGCGGGTGGCGGCATCCCACGTGATCTTCAACCTGCTCGAGGCGGTGATCATGCTCGGTCTTCTGGGCATGTGGCTGGCCTGGGCCGAATGGTTTGCCGGGCACCTGGTTGCCGATCCGGCCTCGGCCCTGATCCTTGCCGTCTATCACAGCACCGGCAAGCTGATCACACTGATCCTGATCTGGCCGCTGACCGGGCCCCTGGTGGAACGCCTGCGCCAGCATTTCCAGCCCAGCGGGGCACTGGAACGCCAGCCGGCCTTTCTCGACGATGCGGTGCTGAGTACGCCGACCCTCGCCATTCCGGCCCTCGTCCGCGAGCTGGACCGGATCACCACCATGACCCGCCGCCTGCTTGTGGATGCGCTTTCCGGTGACCGCAGTGCACAGGGGCGCTTCAGTCATGAACAGACCGAGCTCCACGCCCTGGTGGAAAATATTTCCGAGGCCACCCAGCGCATTCCCCGTTCCGATTCGTCCGCCATTGCCTCGGAGGCTCTGCCCAATGCGCTGAGAATCCTGCGCTATCTCGATGAGATGATCGAACGGGCGGACGAGTTGCGCAGCCTGCGGCTCGAGCAGCGTGCCGGATTGCCGAAGGAGCTGTTGCCACTGGCTGAACGGCTGGAGGACGCCGTCCGCCTGCGTCTGGAAGAAGATGAGCTCGATCCGGACAGAGAGGCGGAATTCCATCGTGACTACCAGTCGCTCAAGGCCCGCCTGCTTGCCGCGGGAGCGTCGCGGCGCCTTTCCACACAGGCCATGGCCGCCTGGCTGGATTATTTCAGCGGCGTGCGTCGGGTGTTCAAGCTGGCAGGGCGGGCAACCAGCTTTCTGCGCAGCCTGCGTGAGCTGCCCGAGGACGAGTCGGACTGAGCCGGATTGCGCCCGCCGCCACTTGGCGGCATGGTAGTGGGCGACCCGGCACTGGCGGCGGCGAGGAACGAAATGCCGTCAGGCCTCTCTACACTCCCCTGTGTTCAAGCAAACCAAGGAGGCGACATGTCCCCAATTCCCCCGTATCGACTGGCCGCGGCCGGTCTGGGTGCCCTCGCGCTCGGACTCGCGGCCTGCAACGATGCTCCGGAAGAAACGGTGGACGCAGACGACATCGAGGTCAGCGTGCTCCAGCACCAGTTCGAGTCCACCTACAAGCCACTGCCATCCGAAACCGTGCTGATTGAAAACGCCACCATTCTCACCGGAACCGGTGAGCGGATAGATGACGGTGCAATCCTTCTGGCGGACGGCGAAATTGTCGAGCTGGGAGAAAGCGTGGATGCCCCGGATGATGCCGAGCTCATCGATGCCGATGGTGGCTGGGTCACGCCGGGCCTGATCGACACCCACTCTCACCTCGGTGTCTTCGGATCACCCGGGGACTGGGCCCACGCCGACGGCAACGAAATGACCAATCCCAATACCGCCGAAGTCTGGGCGGGGCACGGCGTATGGCCGCAGGATCCCGGATTTCCCAAGGCGCTCGAAGGTGGTGTCACCTCCCTGCTGGTATTGCCCGGTTCCGCCAACATCATCGGTGGCCGTGGTGTGACCCTGAAGAATGTGCCGGGCCGGACCGCCCAGGACATGAAATTCCCCGGCGCGCCGCCCACGGTCAAGATGGCCTGCGGCGAGAATCCCAAGCGGGTCTATGGCCAGGGCCGCAATTCCAAGCCCTCCACCCGGATGGGCAACAAGGCCGTGGTACGGGAGGCCTTCCTCCAGGGCCAGCAGTACCTCAAGCAGTGGGAGGAATACGAAAAGCAGAAGGCGGCCGGCGAGGATGTGGATCCGCCCGATCGTGACCTTCAGCGCGAGACCCTGGCGGGCATCCTCAATGACGAAATCCTGGTGCACAACCATTGCTACCGTGCCGACGAGATGGCGCATCGCCTGGATATCGCCGAGGAAATGGGTTTTGAAATAACCGCCTTTCACCATGCCACCGAGGCCTACAAGATTGCCGACCGCCTCAAGGAGACCGATACCTGTGCCGCGCTGTGGTCGGACTGGTGGGGCTTCAAGCTCGAGGCCTGGGATGGCATCCGTGAAAACATGGCCCTGACCGACAAGGCCGGTGCCTGCACCATCAACCATTCCGATTCGGCCGATGACATCCAGCGGCTCAATCAGGAAACCGCCAAGGCCATGGCCGCCGGCAACCGCATGGGTCTCGACATCCAGCCGGAACATGCCATCCAGTGGCTGACCTCCAATGCCGCCCGTTCCATGGGTATCGATGATCGTACCGGCAGTCTTGAGCCGGGCATGCAGGCCGACGTGGTGCTCTGGGATGACAATCCCTTCAGCGTCTACACCCGGACCAGCAAGGTATTCATCGACGGGGCGCGGGTCTTTGATCGCGACGATCCCTCGCGTCAGCCGGAACTGGATTTCACCCTGGGTGCATTCCCGGAAGGAGAGGAATCATGAAGCTGTCGAGACTTGTGATGAGCAGCGCCGCCCTGGCCCTGGTGGCCGGGATGCAGGCGCAGGCCGATACCATCGCGATCATTGATGGCCACGTTCACAC
>SLND01000067.1 GCA_007133205.1 Natronospiraceae bacterium
CCCGCAGTTCAAGTCGGGCGTGACGACCGAATCCATGATACGACATCGGCGAGTTCCCTCTCCCCGGGTTCCGCTTGTCCGCTCAGCCAGCTCCACAGCTCGGGATCCTGGTGCTCGAGCAGGCGCGCGAAGGCCGCTTTCTCCTCGGCCGGCGCCTCGGGCCAGCGCTGGTCCAGATACGCGGCCAGCAGCACGTCCAGCTCCTTCATGCCGCGGCGACTCATCCAGCGCATGCGACGTTCGTCAAAGCCCGAGTCAGTCACTGGCCTGGCACCATCCCTGTGTTCGCTAGAGCTTGCGCTCTGCCAGCAGTTTCTTGGTCTCGGCAATGGCCTTGGCCGGATTGAGTCCCTTCGGGCAGGCCATGGTGCAATTCATGATGGTGTGACAGCGGTAGATCTTGAACGGATCTTCCAGCGCGTCCAGTCGTTCCCCGGTCGCCTCGTCACGGCTGTCCACGATCCAGCGATAGGCCTGCAGGAGTACGGCAGGCCCCAGATACCGATCGCCGTTCCACCAGTAACTGGGGCAGGAGGTCTGGCAGCAGGCGCAGAGGATGCATTCGTACAGCCCGTCCAGCTTCTCCCGGTCCTCGCGGGACTGGAGGCGCTCCCGATCCGGCGGTGCCGGCGTATCAGTCTTCAGCCAGGGCTCCACGGAGGCAAGCTGGGCATAGAAGTGGGTCATGTCGGTGACCAGATCCTTGACCACATCCATATGCGGCAGCGGATAGATGGCCACGTCACCCTTGATCTCGTCACAGGCGCGGGTACATGCCAGGGTATTGACCCCGTCGATATTCATGGCGCAGGAACCACAGATGCCCTCGCGGCAGGAGCGACGAAAAGTCAGCGTGGGATCGATTTCATCCTTGATCTTGATGATCGCGTCCAGAACCATCGGCCCGCAGTCATCCATGTCCACTTCATAGACGTCCACGCGCGGGTTGCTGTCATCCTCCGGGTTGTAACGATAAACCCGGAATCGCTTCACATTGCCCGCACCGGAACCTGCCTTGTGTTCCTTGCCCTTGCTGATCCTGGAGTTTTTCGGAAGCCGGAATTCAGCCATTGATCAACCTCTCAGTAGGTCCGCGCCTTGGGCGGGATGACTTCAATTTCGTCGCTCAGTGTATCCATGTGAACCGGTCGGTAATCCAGTTCGGCACCACCCTTGCCGTCGTACCAGGACAGGGTGTGCTTCATCCACTGCTCGTCGTCCCGGTCCGGATAGTCTTCCCGGGCATGCGCCCCCCGGCTCTCCTTGCGATTGACTGCCGAGCGGATGGTCGTCATTGCCTGGCCGAGCAGATTCTCCAGTTCCAGAGTCTCGACCAGATCCGAGTTCCAGACCAGGGTCCGGTCGGAAACGCTCAGGTCCTCGGCAAAGGACTGGATGGTCTTTTCCAGCTTTTCGATGCCTTCGTCCATGACCTCACCGGTGCGGAATACCGCGGCGTGGGACTGCATGATCCGCTGCATCTCGAGCCGAATTTCGGCAGTATTGCGGGAGCCATCCGCATTCCTCAGCCGATCCAGGCGCTCCAGGGTGGCCTCGCCGGCGTCCGATGGCAGCGGTTTGTGCTTCTGTCCCGGCTCGATCAGCTCGCCACAGCGCTGGGCCACCGAGCGGCCGAAGATCACCAGGTCGAGCAGTGAATTGGAACCCAGGCGGTTGGCACCGTGGACCGACACGCAGGCCGCCTCGCCGGCCGCCATCAGGCCCGGGACCACATGGTCCGGGTCACCGTCCTTCAGGGTGAGGACTTCCCCGAGGTAGTTGGCCGGAATGCCGCCCATGTTGTAGTGCACGGTGGGCAGCACCGGAATGGGTTCGCGGGTCACGTCCACGCCCGCGAAAATTCGGGCGGTTTCGGCAATACCCGGCAAACGCTCGTTGATCACATCAGCCCCGAGATGCTCCAGGTGCAGATTGATGTGGTCCTTGTCCTTGCCGACGCCCCGGCCTTCCCGGATCTCGATGGTCATGGAACGGCTGACCACGTCACGGGAAGCGAGGTCCTTGGCATTGGGGGCATAACGCTCCATGAAGCGTTCACCCTCGGAATTGGTGAGATATCCTCCCTCCCCGCGCACGCCCTCGGTGATCAGGCAGCCGGCACCATAGACGCCGGTGGGGTGGAACTGGACGAATTCCATGTCCTGAAGCGGCAAGCCCGCGCGCAGGACCATGGCGTTGCCGTCTCCGGTGCAGGTATGGGCCGAGGTGCAGGAAAAGTAGGCACGACCGTAGCCTCCGGTGGCGAGAATCACGCTGTGGGCCTGAAAGCGATGAATGGTGCCATCCTGGAGATTCCAGGCCATGACGCCACGGCAGACCCCCTCATCGTCCATGATCAGGTCCAGGGCGAAATACTCGACAAAGAATTCGGCATGATTGCGCAGCGCCTGCTGGTACAGGGTGTGCAGCATGGCGTGTCCGGTACGGTCGGCGGCGGCACAGGTGCGCTGGGCGGTGCCCTCACCGAAATGGGTGGTCATGCCACCGAAGGGACGCTGGTAGATTCGTCCTTCCTCGGTCCGGGAAAAGGGAACCCCGTAGTGCTCCAGCTCGACTACCGCCGCGGGCGCCTCCTTGCACATGTATTCAATCGCGTCCTGGTCACCCAGCCAGTCCGAACCCTTTACCGTGTCATACATGTGCCAGCGCCAGTCGTCCTCGCCCATGTTGCCCAGGGCCGCACTGATCCCGCCCTGGGCGGCGACGGTGTGACTGCGCGTCGGGAAGACCTTGGTGATGCAGGCAGTGGAAAGGTTCTGCTCCGCCAGACCCAGCGTGGCACGCAGGCCTGCACCCCCGGCGCCGACCACCACCACGTCATACTTGTGATCAATAACTTCGTAGGCCTTGGACATGGGTATTCAGGCTCCGAACGCAACCCGCAGCACGGCGATGATGCCGGCCACGGCCAGAAAGAAATGAAGGAAACGGGACAGAATCAGGGCGGTTACCAGTTTGGCCTTGGAGGAGACATAGTCCTCGAGGACCACCTGCACGCCCAGTTCCGAATGGTAGAAGAGCACGCCGATGAACAACACCAGCAGGGCCGTGGTCACCGGGGATGCCATCCAGGCAACGACTGTCTGGTGATCGGCACCAACCATCAGGATCATCGAGATGACGAACCAGGCGAACAGGGGAATCAGCGCAATCGCCGTCAGCCTCTGGACCAGCCAGTGGTGTACTCCGTCCCCGGCCGACCCGAGACCCTTGGCATGCTTGAGGGGCGTTCTCAGTCTCATCAGGCGCCTCCCGCAATCTGATAGGCAGCCAGCCAGCTCGCGAGCGTAAGCAGTACCGACACGAAAACCACGACATAACCGGAAAGCCGTGCGGCATCCAGCTCCAGGCCCCGGCCAACATCCCAGAAAAGGTGACGAATGCCGTTGCACAAGTGATAGAACAGCGCGAATGTCCAGCCCAGCAATAACAAGCGACCGAGCCAGTGGCTGCCCAGCTCACGGGCAGTGGCATAGGCCTCGGGACCGGCAGCCACGGACACCAGCCAGTAGACCAGGAACAGGCTGCCCAGAGTCAGGAACACGCCGCTGAGTCGGTGGCTGATGGACAATGCCATCGTCCACATGAAGCGATAGACCTGGAGATGCGGAGACAGGGGCC
>SLND01000124.1 GCA_007133205.1 Natronospiraceae bacterium
CGTGATGTACGAGTGGTGCGGAAAGGAAAGTACCGAAGCCTGGGACACGAAGGGCTACGGGCGACCGCACAGCAAGGAAGCCGAGGCCATGCTCGAGGACATGCTGGTTGGACGACTGAAGGAAGACTGAAGCGTCCGGCTAGCCCCCGAAACGCCACCGCAGGGTGGCGCTGATCCACTGCACACTCTGGCGTCCCAGTGACTGCCCGCTGGCAATCACGTCGGGCATGGTGTCCGGGGCCACGTCATCCCAGGCCCAGTCATCGGCCTGGAAGCGTTCGTGATACCAGTCCAGTGACACGTCCAGGCGATCGCTGACATCGCGCCTGAGACCCAGTTCCAGCCAACGGGTGCGCGTATTCACGTCCGGAATCGGGCTGGATGCCAGTGCCGACCCGGTGCGCAGGTCATAGCGGCTGTCCGTCCAGCTCTTCGCCACGCGGGCGGTCAGTTCGGTTCGCCGCGCCTCATCCAGGTACCAGTTCCCGCCCGTACCTGCCACCCACGCACGGTCCTTGGCCCGCATGTGCCAGTCACGATCAGGATCGAAGGCATCATCTGCCTTGAAGCCGCCGCCACGGAAAGCCCGGTTGTTCTGGGAGCTGCTGTAGCGATCATGGGTGAGAAAGGCATCCAGACTGTAGTCGGCGTCCGGGAACCACCCCGCATCCAGGGCCACGGACGTACTCCGGGCCGAAATCAGCCCGAGCCGGGCATCCGGAAAATCATCTTCCGTGGCATGGACTGAAGCGGAAACCTCGATATCATCCGTCGCCTCGATGCGCCAGCGGGCGCTGGCCCGCTGGCGATTGCGGTCAGCAGTGTTGAACCGCTGCATGAGTGGGTGGTTTTCGAAGCGGATTTCCTCATCCACAGAGGCAAGGTATTCGGCCGTGTGGGTCTCGCGATAGGGGCGGGTGGGATCATGGTCGTCCACTCGCCGCTGCCCGTATTCCGCCCGCAACTCCACCTGTTGCCGGTCACCCAGCGGCCGCCGAAGACCGGCGTGTACGCGGTTCTCCCGTGACCGGCCAATCTCGGCCAGCTCCCGTTCATGATGATCGTAGGCATACCCCCCGAACCACTGACCGCCTTCCTCGCGGCGCAGGGCCGTATCGGCATTCAATTGATGGCGGGTGCTGCTGTAGGGTCGGTTGACTCGGGCACGCGCATGGGCGCGGCCCTCGGTCTGGTGAACGGCATCACCGGCCACGTAGTTGAATACGGCACGCGGCGTACGATCATTGCGATCTTCCCCACGATAGCGAAGATCCACCCGGCTTCGATCCGAAGGCCGCCAGTTCAGGCGGCTGTTGAGGCGCAGGATGTCCACCCGCCCTTCGCTCGAAGTCCGGGGCAGTTCCTCCGCAACATTCAGGGCGGGATTGACGGTGTAGGGTGCCAGATCCTCGTCCTGCAGCATCCGCCCTCCCGATATCTCGCCCGAGAAGCGCAGCGAATCAGAAAGCCGGTTGGAAATCCCCGCATGCAGCATGTGGAACTGGTTGTCGGGGGCCAGAGACAGTTGACCCCGCCCGTCCGGATAACCCGTGCCCGAAGCCCATCCACCGACCTGCGCGTAGGGATTGTCCCACTCAAGCCGCTCCTGGCGGTTATCATACAGGGAGACCCGATACCCGCCATGAAGATGCAGGGAATTCTGCTGATAGCGGACTTCCAGGTCGGCCTCGCGCGTGGTGTGCTCTACCGGCGCGGGAACCAGCGCCGCGCGGGAATTACCCCCCGTGGATCCCATTACCGCGGCGACGGGGCGGGTACCTTCCCGTCGCTCCATCCGGAACTCGGCGCCCGTGTCCCAGCGCGCATCCAGACTGCGCTCATGGGCAACACGAAAGGCTCTTCGTACCGAGTCATAGGATGCACGCTGCAGGGAGTCCTCGAGCTGATCCATGTCCCCGGTGGTGGTCCCCGCGACCCAATCATCGGGCAGGGTCAATTCATTGCTGCCTGCTCCGTGAAAGGGGGTCTGCCCCGGGGATTGGCGGCTGTGCAGTTCGGAAAACTCAATCTCCGTCTGGTGGCGGCCGACGGGCCCAAACTGGAGTTCAAGATAATTCAGGCCCGATAGCGGATGGTGCTGACCGTCCAAGAAAACACGGTACGGTTCGGCATCGTCGGCTTCCGGGCGCATATCCAGACGGACACCGCCAAGGCCACGAAACCCCTCGCCGGAAAGACCGTCACTGCGCCCGAAACCATCCACCCGCCCATCCTGGTGGCCAATACCGATATCGACCCAGCCCGCGTGGAGCCGCTCCGTGAAATCCCGGTCCTCGGCATGGCCGGGCTGGGACACGGCCACGAACAGGGCAACCATGCCTGAACTGATCACAAAACGTGAATGGCCCATGCTGCCCTCCCCTGCCCATGACACCATCGGATCAATCAAGCCCACATCTGAACCGCCTGGAACTCATCGTGTCTGGCCCGCCCCCGAGGGATGGTTGGACCCATGCACTTCGGTGTGACAGTTGACGCAATTGCGTTGGAGCATGGACGAGGAGGCACCGGTGGGAGGGATATCTTCCCCGCTGCGCGCCGTACTCGGATGAAACGCCGCGGAATGGCATTCCTGGCACATCTGGGGGCCACGCCGCTGCAGCATGCCCCGATGTGGAGAACCGTGGGCATCATGGCAATTCAGGCAGCTTTCCCGAACCGGGTCATGTTCCCAGACGAAGGGTCCCCGAAATTCCGCATGACAGGTATAACAGGACTCATTCACGGAGCCGGCAAGCAGATCCCCCTCGACGGCACTGCCGTGAGGATCGTGACAGTCCATGCAACTCATGCCCCCTTCCAGTACCGGGTGACTTGCCGGACGATGCAGGCTGGCTCGGATGTCGGTGTGACAGTCCATGCAGACGGTATCCCGGGTTTCACGCATGACGACAGGATCATCAGCCTCGTGGGATGTGTGGCAGCCGACACAGCTTATCTCGCTGAATTCATGAGCACTGCCATGCCAGTCTCTCTGGTCACTGTCGTCGTGACAGGCCAGGCACGCCTGATTCTTCACCGAAGCGGGTTCATCCGGGCTGAAGCTGACAGCGGGAGGCGGCCTTCGACCGTCCTCATCACGGCGAAGATGGGTCTCACTGGGCCCGTGACAACTCTGGCATCCCATCCCGGCAGCCGGGGTTCCCGGCACAGCCTCAAGTGCGTGCACGGTGTGGAAGATGCCGGTAATGGGGGGATCGTCATCATGCTGGTGGCACATCATGCAGGCACGGTCGCCACCTTCTGCGTATCCTTCACCATCATGGGCCGATCGCCCCTGCCGATCTCCAATGGCCTGCACTCCAGCTCCATCCGTTCGTGCCGAATCGGCATATCCGGCGGGTACCGGGTAGTCGTGGGCGCCATGAGAGCCAGAAAGAACAAGTATCAGAAACATCGCACGCACTTCTACACTCCCTTGCCTGCGGCCCTGCGGGAAATATAGCAAACAATCGGTTGCAAATCTTGATACAGATCAATGTTGAAAAACCGGACCACTCACAATTCGAGCATCTCCCCAGCGCCAGGCATTACGGGATCCAGGGTCAACTGATTCCGGATCGCGGCCGCCAGGCTTTCCCTGGCGGTATCTTCGCCGTGCAC
>SLND01000015.1 GCA_007133205.1 Natronospiraceae bacterium
CCGGCGTGCAGCCGATAATGGAACAGGCGTCCGGGGCGGCCGGTATCCATGGAAAAGCCGAGCTGCAGATAATCTACTTCAGCATCGAAATCCTGGGCATCGCCGGAGCCCGCGGCCAGGTGGCCGCCGATCTTGAAGGCATGGGCGGGGGTGGCAAGGAAGGCGGAAAGGGCGAGTACCGTAACGACTGCCATGATGCTTCGCATTTTTTTGTTCTCCCTGTTCGATTATCCATTTGCAAATGTGCAAATGCCCGCCGGTCATTATTGAGGCCGACTGGCACGCACTGAGGACCAGCATTCCAGGTTGAGAGCATAGTCTGGTCGGGGGGGTATCGGCCATCCCCCGTTTGAGGGACCCCGCCAGGATCTCGGGTTCAGGCACTGACAGTGCGGTCCGCGGCCCAGGCGCGCAATTGGTTTATTTCCTCGGCCCGGGTCACCGACAGGGGGCGGGTGCGTTCCAGTTCCGCCCGAATGTGTTGCTCGCTCAGGGTTTCTCCCGCCGCGAAGGATTCATAAAGAGCCGAGACCACGGCCTGCTCCAGTTCCGCGCCGGAAAAGCCTTCGGCCTGTTCCGCCATGGCCTGGAGATCGAAGCGGTCCAGTTCCTGGTCGCGGTTGGCCAGGTGAATGGCCAGGATTTCACGGCGGGCCGCCGTATCCGGAAGGTCCACGAAGAAGGTCTCGTCAAAGCGTCCCTTGCGCATCAGTTCCGGCGGCAGGCTGGTCACGTCGTTGGCGGTGGCGACCAGAAACACCCGTTCCTTGCGTTCCGCCATCCAGGTCAGAAAGGTACCCAGAATCCGGCCGGAGACCCCGCCGTCACTGTCGCTCGTGGACAGGCCCTTTTCGATTTCATCGATCCACAGCACGCAGGGGGCCATCAGTTCCGCGGACTGGAGGGATTCACGCAGGTTGCGTTCGGATTCGCCGTGGTACTTGTTGAACAGGGCACCGCAATCGAGATGGAGCAGGGGCACCCCGAACAGTCCGGCCACGGCGCGCGCGGCTAGGGACTTGCCGCAACCCTGGACCCCGAGCAGAAGCATGCCGCGCGGCATGTCCAGCCCGGGAGGGGGCTCCGGCGCGCCGAACACCGCGGCCCGTTGTTCCAGCCAGCGCTTGAGTTGCTCCATGCCCGCCACGTCGGCGAATCGTTCGGTTTCCAGTTCAAAGCTCAGGACCCCGCCCGGATCCAGGAGCTGGAACTTGGCCTCCATGACCCGGGGCAGGTCTTCCTCCGTGAGCGCACCGTCATTGTAGATCGCGTTGCGTGCCAGGCGGCGGGCATCCTTCATCGGCAGGCCTTCCAGGTTGGCTACCAGCTGCTGGTAGGCACGCTTGCTTGCGCGAACCCGTTTTCCGCCGCCGTGGTGTTCCGCCCAGCGGCTGCCTTCCTCGCGAATCATTCGCTCCAGTTCCTCGCGCGTGGGCAGGCTGAGGCTGAAGCGGGTGGCGAGTGAGGCGATTTCGCGGGGCAGGTCCAGTTCCGGGCTGATCAGGACCACGGTCGGGGCCTGACTGTCGGTTTCGGTCGCGATTTCGCGCAGCAGGCGCAGATGAACCGGGTTGTCCAGGTAGGGATGGAAGTCGACAAGCATGAAGATGGAGCGGTCCCGGCGCTGGCGGATCAGGCGCAGCACTTCTTCCGGTGAGTCGGAATCGTCGGGGGCGTCCAGGTCCATGTCCTGCCGGCTCAGCCCGGTGGCCGCACTCCACTGGAAGAGCGGGCGGGTCAGTTCCAGGTGAACATGCCGGAAGAGCCCGCGGGCCCGTGATTCGTCCCGGGTCTCGATGCTCAGCAGGCGGTTTCCGGCGCGGATGAGTACCGCCAGCTCATGCTTTTCCGCCTCGCGGATGCAGCCCTTGGGTGCGGAACGGTTCATTGGCTGTCTTCCCCCTTGTTTTCTTCTTCGGGGGCTACCGTCTCAGCAATCCGCCGGCGGAGCAATCCGCCAAGAAGCAGGAAGACGGTCAGGATCAGCAGGGGCAGGACGTCACCGAGCCCGATCGCCCGTTCCGCTTCGGCAGCCGTGCCCATGCCGTAAAGCGCCGAGGCATAGACGGACCATTTTATGCTCAGGCCGAGGATGGCGGCGGCGATGAAAGTGGGCAGGGGCAGGCGCAGGATTCCGGCCGCGTAGCTGACGGTCCAGTGCGGGCAGCCGGGCAGGGTGCGGAAGGCACACTGGGTGAGAAAATCGCCGCGCTTGGCGACCGCGTCGATCAGCCAGGCCCCGCGGCGCGGGCGCCAGTCGGCACCCAGGCGGGTGGATACGAAATAGGCGCCGAGGGCACCGAGTACGCTGCCGGTGACCAGCACCGGCACCGCTATCAGGGGAGTCAGGAAGGGGGCCACGAACCAGAGCATGAGACTGCCGGGCAGGGCGAAGCTGAACAGGGCGGCCTGGATCAGGATCACCGCGGCCAGGACCAGGGGCTCGGCGGCCAGGCGGCGGCCCCAGTCGAGGAGTGTGTCGATCTCCACCGGTTGCCAGATACCGAGACCGATCGCCGCCCCGACAATGGCCAGCAGCACCAGGCGGCGCGTGATGCGGGCGGCTGGACTCTCGTTGTGCTGTGCTTCCGTCTCGGCCATGGAGCTGCTTCCTTGAGGTTGCGATCCGGATCACCGCAAGATCGGGATTTTCCGGCTTTTCTTGGAGTATTACATCATAAACATTTCTTAACACGCGGTTTGGTATGGACTTTTTCGAATTTGGGCCTATACTCCGGAATAACGCATTCGCCGGAGGAGACAGTCCAATGGAAATCGCGACCTTCGCAGATCGCCTCATGGCACGCTTTCCCGACTCGGTAAGCGGGCAGATGTTCATCCAGATGCAGAGCGATCCCGAGCTCATGCGAGAGTATCAGGCCCTGGTCCGCGAACATGGCGTGGCCGAAGTCACGCGGGGGATCGGCCAGCGGGTGCGCGATCACATGGCCTACCGCGAAGACCATGGTGAAGGCCGCAGCGTGGCCGGACTGCGCGAGGCCCTGAGCTGACGGCCCACCCTCCGAGCCGGGATACCCGCACTGCGGGCCCGGCCCATGATCAACGCACTTCGAAGCCGTGGGCGTAGGGATCTTCACTGTCCACCCAGATCGTATTGTGCCCGGTCACCTGCGCCCAGCCTTCCACGCTGGGGATGACGGCCGGGTGTTTGCCGAGCCGGGTGGCTTCCTCCACCCGGCCGGTAAACAGGCTTCCGATGATGCTTTCATGCACGAAGCGCTCGCCCACTTCCAGTCTGCCGCGCGCGGCGAGTTGCGCCAGGCGCGCGCTGGTGCCGGTGCCACAGGGTGAGCGGTCGATCGCGCGTTCGCCATAGAACACCGCGTTGCGGCCGTGTGCTCCCTCCTGCGTGGGCGGGCTGGTCCACATGGTGTGGGATACGCCACGTACCCGTTCGTCCTCGGGGTGAACGCATGACACCGCCTGGTGGGTAGCGGCCCGCACCCGCGGCGAGTAGGTCAGCAATTCGTCCACGCTCATCTGGTCAAGGCCCGGCCAGTTGGTCTGGGGTTCGACGATCGCGTAGTAATTCCCGCCAAAGGCGACATCCACCGTCAGTTCGCCCAGGCCTTCCACTTCGATGACGACATCGCGGTGGGCGAGATAGCTGGCCACATTGCGAAAGCGCACGCTGCGGACCTTGCCGCTGTCCATTTTGAATTCCACCGTGACCCGGCCGGCCGGGGTATCCACCAGCAGGCGGCCCGGCGTTTTCGGGTGGACCAGGCCATGCTCCAGGGCGATGGTGACCGTGCCGATCAGGCCGTGACCGCACATGGGCAGGCAACCGCTGGTTTCGATGAAAAGCACGCCGACATCGCCGTCGGGGGAACAGGGCGGGAACAAAAGCGAGCCCGACATCATCGAATGGCCCCGTGGTTCGTACATCAGGGCCTGCCGTATCCAGTCATGATGGGCAAGAAAATCCTGGCGCTTGTCCGCCATGGTTTCGCCGCTGAGATCGGGATAACCGCCGGTGACCAAGCGCACCGGATTGCCACAGGTGTGGGCATCGATACAGAAGAATGTGCCTTCGCGCATGGATGTTTGCCTGGCCAAGTGAATGTTTTCGGGTTTGCCAAGGATACGTCACTGGCTGCAGTGCAGCGAGGGTAGAAGGCGAGATCACCCTCCGCCTGGTTCCTGGGAATCTGATACGAATCAATGTCGGGATGAGCCCTGTTTCGTTACAGTTTGTGCTCGCTCAAACAACCAGGGAGATGCGGAATGAGTCAGACCGCCACGAGCAGGCCGGAGATCGTTATCGTCGGGGCCGGCGTGATCGGAGTGTGTGCGGCATTCGAACTGAGCCGGGCCGGGCATCGGGTCTTGCTGCTTGACCGGGATGAACCGGGCAGTGGCGCCTCCTCGGGCAATGCCAGTCACCTGGCCGTGGCGAACCCCTTCCCGATCGTGGAGGCACGTTCCCTGTGGCAGGTGCCACGGATGCTGGCGGACCGCACCGGGCCCCTGCGCATTGATATGCGATACCTCCACCGCATCACTCCCTGGCTGCTGCGCATGTTGTGGCAGCTGCGCCCGAATGCCTGGCGCCACAGCTGTCGTGGATTGCGTCGCCTGAACGATGGCTCCACCGCGGCCTGGCGGCGGATGCTGGCGCGGATCGATGCCTCTGACCTGCTTCGGGTGGAGGGATCGCTGCTGGTCTGCGAATCCGCTGCCGGTGAACGGGACCTGCGTGCGGATGTGGGCAAATGCGAAGACTGGGGTGTGCGCGCCGAATATCTTGATGCCGACGGCGTACGTGCGCGGGAACCGGCCCTGTCCTCACGGATTCGCGGGGGTCTTTACTTCCCCGACACCGGGCGCTTTCTTGATCCCCTGCAGACCGTGCAGCAGGTCTTTCGCGCTGCACGCGAGGCCGGATGCGAATTCCGGCAGACGGATGTCAGCGAAATCTCCGCCAGCGACTCGGGCGTGCGCCTGACGACCGGTGACGGTGCCCTGGAGGCCGAGAATGTGTTGATTGCCACGGGGGCGCACGGCAAGCAGCTGGTGCGCCAGGCCACCGGCGTCAAGGTGCCGCTGGATACCGAGCGGGGTTATCACCTGATGCTGCCCGGGGAACGCGACCGCCTGCGCCTGCCTGTGGCCTCGAGTGAGCGCCGCTTTGTCATGACACCCCTGACCGGGGGATTGCGTCTGGCGGGAACGGTCGAGTTTGCAGGTCTGGAACGCCCGGCCGATATGCGTCGTGCCCGGGTGCTGGGTGAACACGCCGAGCGCATGCTGGAGGAAGGCATATCCCGGGACGGGGAGGACACCTGGATGGGATTTCGTCCGACCCTGCCGGATTGCCTCCCGGTGATCGATCGGACCGGTCCGGGCGGGCGGGTCCTGATGGCCTTTGGCCATCACCACCTGGGTCTGACCCAGGCCGCGGTCACTGCTGAAATCCTGCGTGATCTCTATCACGGGGAAAGCGAACCGGCGATTCCCGTGGCACCCTATCGCCTGGATCGTTTCGGTACGCCCGCAAGAGGCAAGCCGGAAACCAGTAATCCCGGAACTCGCACGCAAGGAGTCGTGAATGAATCTTGACGGCCTGCTCGTACCGACCGTGACCCCCTTCGACTCGAAGGGTGCCATTGCCTGGGAGATCCTGGAGGCCCAGGTGGAGCATCTGATCGGGGCCGGCGCGGCCGGCATCGTTGCCTGTGGCACGACCGGCGAGTACTACGCACTGAGCGACGGGGAGCGGGCCGATGTGCTGGAGTTCGTAGCCGAAAGGCTTGGCGACCGGGCACTGCGGATCGCCGGAATCAACGATCTCTCGACCGCCGGTTGCATCCGTCGGGCGGAGACGGCCGCCGCAATGCACTATCAGGCAGTGATGGTTTCCCCGCCCGCCTACAGTCTGCCGGGACAGGCTGAGATCGAGGCCCATTTTCATGATCTGGCCGAGGCCACGGAACTGGGCATCATTCTCTACAACTTTCCTCAGCGGACCGGGGTCGATATCGCGGTGGATACCGTAGCCAGCCTGGCCAGGCTGCCCAATATTGTCGGCATCAAGGAAAGCAGCGGCGATTTTTCACGCCTGTTGCCGTTGCTTGAGCTGGAAAACGATCACTTCCAGCTGATCTGTGGCTGTGATGATCAGGCGGCCGATTATCTCTTCTGGGGAGTGCGTTCCTGGATCAGTGGCTCGGGCAATTTCCTGGCCCCGGAGCAGGCGGACATGATTCGGGCCGCGGAGGCCGGAGACTGGCGCCTGGTGCGTGAGCTGATGTGGACGATGCTGCCCGTGATCACCTCCATGGAAGGCGCGGACTACAACCAGAAGGCCAAACTGGGCTGTCGCCGTCACGGGATCGAGGCCGGGCCGGTGCGCCCGCCGTTGAGGGATCTGAGTGACGAGCAGGCGGCGGCGTTTCGGGAACTTGTCGAAGCCCTGTCCTGAATCCGGAGTTATCAGGGCTTCCCTAAGCGGTCAGCTCCTGCCCCTCGGCAGCGCGCTTCAGGCGGTCCCTGTCCAGTACCTCGATTTCGGAACCCTTTACCCGGAGGATGCCTGCGTCCTGGAGCTGAGCGAACACCCGGGAGAGGGTTTCAGGCTGGATAGCCAGCAAACCGGCAATGTGTTTCTTGCTCGAGGGAAGCCGGAAGCTTGCCTGGTCGCCCTGTTCATGGTTCAGGCGCATCAGGTAATTGATGACCCGAAGCTGGGCATTCTGCAGGGACAGGGCCTCGATGTCGCCGACCCGGTTGCGCAAGCGCTGGCTCAATTTCCCGATCAGCCGAAAGCAGGCGTCCGGCGAATGTCGCAGCCCCTCGCGGAAGTGCTCGGCATCGAATGCGATCAGGACGCTGGGCTGCAGCGCCGTGCAGTTGACCGGGTAGGTACCGCTGTCCATGAACACGGCCGCCTCGGCAAAACTGCTGCCGGGACCAATCAGGGCAATGATCTTTTCGTTGCCTTCGGGGCTCAGGCGATAGAGCTTGAGCTGGCCACTGCGGCACAGGAAAAACCATTCGACCGGATCCCCGGCGTGGAACAGGATGTCATCACGGGCGGGCGTGAATACCCGGGCCCGCTCCAGCATGGCCTGCTGGAATTCGGCGTCCAGATCCGACAGTACCGGATGGCTCTGGAGGTCGGCCTGGGTCGGGAACAGCGCGTCGTTCATGAATCCTCAGTGTGGTGTCTTTGACGGCTCGCGGTTTGATGCGGATCAAGGAACCCCGGGATGTTTGATCGCACACTGGGCCACCTGGTCCATCACATCGGGGTTTCCGAAAACCATGAAGTTTACCGGGAAGATGAGCTTATCGGGCGCCGGCTGCAGGCGCTACCCTGCCACCCTTGCCGTGGCTGTCCTGGCAACTGCCGCCTGCGCGAGCCTGATGCTTGCAAGCCAGCCGGTCGAGGCCGGCTGGCAGGCCGAAGCCGATTTCCGTTACCGCCTGGAACGGGTGGAACAGGCGAATCTGGATTCGAATACGACGGCATCCACCGCCCGCTTGCGACTGAACGCCTACACGCCCAGCTGGCATGGATTCGACGCCATGGCCGGCTTTCACGCCAACCGCGTGATCGGCGAGACCCGCTACAACGATACCACCGGCACGAACCCTGAGCGGCCGGTGGTGGCCGATCCGGCCGATACCGGTCTCGCCCAGTCCTGGTTGCGCTATACGGCAGAGGAGATCCCCCTGACGGGCACGGTCGGGCGCCAGCGGCTGATACTGGACGATGCCCGTTTCCTGGGCAACGTGGGTTTTCGCCAGCTCGAGCAGACCTTTGATGCGGCCCACCTGCAATGGGGGCCGGGCAATGACTGGTCGGGATCCGTGATTCATCTTGACCGGGCCCACCGGATTTTCGGGCCCAATCATCCGGATCCGGCCATGTCGGAAACCGACCTCAATGCCTGGCTGGGCACGCTGAACCGGGAGTGGGAAGGACATCGCGCGTCAATCTACGTGCATCGCTTCGGCAACGAGGATAACCCCGATGCCTCCCATGCCAACGACGGGATTCGGCTGACCGGTCCGATGGGGGGGCTGGATTATCTGGCTGAATTTGCCCGCCAGACTGAACACCGCAGTGGCGGTCCGGAAGCGGCACAGCACTATGTCCACCTGCGTCTGGCCGGTGAAGTGGGCGACGGCTGGCAATGGCATCTGGGTCATGAACGCCTCGGCGGCGATGGCGATGCAGCCTTCCAGACACCCTTTGCCACCCTCCATGCCTTCAATGGCTGGGCGGATCAGTTTCTGACCACTCCCGAGACCGGCCTGCGGGATACCTATGTCGGAGCCAGCCCGCCCCTGCCGGGAGCCTGGACCCTGACCGGACGCATACACGACTTTCGCGCGGACCAGGGCGGGGAGAGCTACGGTCGCGAATTCAACCTGGTTGCGAACCGGGATCTGCCTCAGGGCTGGAATCTGGAACTGAAGGCTGCCCGCTACGATGCCGACAGCTTCGCCCAGAATACGACCAAGGCCTGGATAACGCTGGCAAACCGCTGGTGATCGGCCCGTGATTGCGCGCGCCCCCTCTCCAAGCTGAATGGAGGGGGGCGGCGCATGATGCCTATCGGGCTTCGCGTCTGCCGGGCCAGGTGGCCAGGCCACCCTTGAGGTTCTTCACTTCCCCTTGCAGGGCACTTTCCAGTAACTGTGCTGCGGTCCGACCACGCGTACCGCGAGCACAATAGACGACGAAGGGCGCGCGCTGGTCCGGCAGGCTGAAATCCCCGGAGATGATCCGTGAGAGTGGAATGTTGATGGCACCGGGGATATGTTCCCGGGCCCATTCATCCGGTTCGCGGACATCAATCAGAACCACATCTTCGGCATTGCCAAGTTCTGAAGCTGCGATGTCCTGGATCCCGCTCGAATCCTGGTCGGCGAGAATGATTTCCTCCGGCCTGCGGCTGCAGCAGGGGCAGTTTTCCTTTTTCCTCATTTGCATGCGGCGGGTCTGCATGTCGCGACCGTCAATCAGCCACAGCCATCCCGCCAGGCTTTCCAGCCTGCTGTCGCGGTCTTCCGAAACCAGAAGCTTGATCGCCTCGCAGGCCTGAAGGCAGCCGGCCATGCCTACCAGGGGACCGAGAACCCCGGCCTCGGCGCAGTTGGGCACCCAGCCGGTGGGCGGATCGGGGAACAGGCAGCGCAGGCAGGGACCCTGGTCGGGATCCAGTACCGTGACCTGGGCCTCGAAGCCGACCGCCGAGGCATAGACGACCGGGACACCGAATTTCACGCCGGCGTCACTTGCCAGGTACTTGGTGGCGAAGTTGTCACTGCCATCCAGGATCACGTCGTGATCCTCGAACCAGGACTGCACGTTTCCGGTATTCAGTCGCTCGCATACTCCGACGATATCGATGTCGGAGTTTTGTGCCCGCAGGCGTTCGGCGGCGGACTCGGCCTTGGGACGGCCGATATCGTCTTCCCGGAACAGCACCTGGCGTTGCAGATTGCTGAGTTCGACCCGGTCTGTGTCCATGATGGTCAGGTGCCCCACGCCGGCAGCGGCCAGGTAGGGCAGGGCAGCACAGCCCAGACCTCCTGCCCCGATGCACAGGACCCGGGCCCTGGCAAGACGGCGCTGGCCGTTGGCCCCGATCTCCGGCAGCAGACTCTGGCGGTCATAGCGTTCCCAATTCATTGGATCACCTCCCCGGATCGGGTTCGGCAGACAGAAACAGGCCGGGCCGCCTCCGGGCGGCCGGCAGGAAGATGGCCACGCACAGCCATTGCAGGGCGGCTATCGTGATGAAGGCGGCCAGCCAGCCCGGGCGGTCGAAGACCCCGGCCAGGGCCAGGATGCCGCCGCCCAGCAGCGGGCCGAGGAGAAAGCCCAGCGAGCCGGCAGCGTGAAAACCGCCCATGGCCGTGCCGCGCTGATCGGCTTCGGCGGCACGGGCGGTCAGGACCAGCGAGGGCGCGAACATGGCGGCCGCGGCCACCCCGCCCATTGGCATCAGGACCCACCACAGCGGCAACGGGGCCAGCCCCAGGGCCACCAGCACCAGGCCGTAGATCACCGACCCGGCCATCATCATCCACAGCGGTTCGACGCGCCGGGCCAGGCGCCCGCAGACATAGGTGAGCAGGGAAAAGGGCAGCATGAATGCGCCCATCAGCATTCCGATCCGGGCCGGTTCCGCGCCCAGGACCGTGCCCAGGTAAAGGGTCACGGTGGAAATGATGAAACCGACCGACAGGCGGTCGGCGAAGGTGAACACGTAGGGGGCGGCCAGCCGGCGCCACGGCAGTTCACGCCAGCCACCGCTTGCCGGGCGGCGGCTCGCGACCGGGGCGGTCTCACCCAGGCTTGCCGTCCACGCTGCGATCACCAGGGACAGACCCGCCCCGGCCAGCAGTACGTTGACCGCGCCGGTCTCGGCAATCAGCCCGCCCACGGGGGCTCCGGTGGCCACGCCCAGGGTCAGCGCCGCACCCGCCGTCCCCATGGCACGACCGGTGCCGGCCCACACCGCGCGGTCCATGGCCATGGCCATGAGCAGGGTGAGGGCCGTGATATGGAGCGCACCGTCCAGGAAACGCAGTGCCAGGTGCAGGGCGTAGGGGGCCGGCTGGGCGAGCGCGAACAGCACCAGGGCATTGGCCAGCATGGCCGCGACGATCACGCGCTTGCGCCAGCCGGTGTGATCGGACAGGCGCCCGGCAAGGGGCGCGATGATCAGGGCCGCGAGCATGTTGGCGACCATGAACAGGTGCTTGGCGAAATCGGACAATTCCGGATGCCGTCCGCCGGTCAGGCCTTCCAGTGCCGGGACGACGGCGGTAACCGGCAGCATCAGGGCAAAGATCGCCGCCGCAATCGGCCATAACGGGCGTGCCTCCCGGTTGCCTGTCATGGGGAGGCTCCGGTGAATGCGTCCCAGTCCCGGGGTGTGTTGAGGTTACGCAGGTCGGCCTGTGCGCGCGGCAATACCCGGAAGTCCAGTTGCCCGGCCAGCCGCCGTACCGAGGCGATGCCGGTGCCGCCCAGGAGTTGCTCCACCCGGGTGGCCAGGTCATCGCTCACGCGGACTGCCATGGGCAGTGGATGACCCTCGAAGTGGGCGCCCGCGGCATCTTCGATGCCGGCAGCGAGTCGGCGCAGGTCGGCTGCCGCGAGTCCGGGCGCATCCACCGGAATGACTACCAGCAGGCTCCCGGCAAGTGTCGGGCGACCGGAGATCACCGAGGCGAGTCCCCCGAGGGGCCCGCGACCAGGATACTTGTCCGGAATGCACTGGTGACCGGGGTGATTGCCACTGACCAGGACCGGATGAGCCCCGGCGTCCCGCAGTGTCTCTACCGCATGGTCGAGCAGGCTGATCCCGTTGAGACTGAGTCCGGCCTTGTCCCGTCCCATGCGCGAGGATTGGCCGCCGGCAAGTACCAGACCGGCGAAATCATGCCCGGCGGATTTCGGCTTGCCGGCTTCAGCCGTGCTGGCAGAGGGCATGGCCCTGAACCCATTCACTGTCGCCATCGACATAATGTTCCTGCTTCCAGATCGGGGCGCGATGTTTCATCTGCTCGATCAGGTAACGGCAGGCGCGGAAGGACTCGTCGCGATGGGGTGAGCTCACCGCGGCAATCACGCTCGCCTCGCCCACGCCAAGTCGTCCATGGCGGTGCTCCAGCCAGATATGCAGTGGCTCGCCCCATTCCTCACGCGCTTCGGCGCAGATTTCGGCGAAGACCCGTTCGCACAGTACCGAGTGAAGGTCATAGCTGACCCCTTCGACCTCCCGTCCCTGGTTGAGATCGCGTACCCGGCCGATGAACAGGTCCGCCGCGCCGTGCCCGGGGGCGCTGCAGAACTCGAGAGCCGCCTCGGCGGACAAGGGCTGATCGGTGGTTTTGACGTGTGTACTCATCACTATCTACTCATCGCTGAAACAACTTGCCTGTGTCCGTTATCGATGTAGGAGCGACATTCCTGTCGCGATAAAGGGCCATGATCGACCCCCAATCGAGGCTGGAAAGCCTCTCCCACAGTGGTTCGCGGGCAAGTCACCAGTTGAATTGGCATTCTCCTCGTTCCTTGCGCTCTCTGCGCGAGGCATGCTCATCCACCGCACACTGGCGGAAGTATGGATATGCGCCCGTGTTCCGGCACGCTGTCGTCCTCATCCAGCACTGCCTCGTCGGTGGCAAAGGCCGATGCCTTGAGGAGGGCGCGTGCGTTGTCGTCTTCGAGCGCGTCCGCGAAGGCCTCGCGCAAGTTGGTTACCGTGGCCGATTCGGGCAGGGTGACCGCGATGGCCGCGTCCCGGCTGTACTGGCGGAACGCACCGAACAGCCGGACTTCCACTTGCTGTGACATTGTCCTGTCTCCTGCTCGTTCCGATTGATCATTCATTGGTCTATTGCTCAGTTGCCTTGTCGATCGCATGCCGACGGGGTAGCCAGTGTTGCCAGAGGGCCCGTGCGGCGAGCGCGACGACGCCGGCCACCAGCACCCACAGCATGCTCTGGGCAATCAGTGCGGTGGCCCCCATGACCGTCAGGATCAGGGCGGTGTCCAGCCGCCGCCAGCTGGCGTAGGTCAGCTGGATGTGGAACACCCCGATCACGCCCAGCAGCAGGGCCTGCAGTGCCGGCGGATATTCGGGCAGTCCGCCGCCACCGATCAGCAGCAGAGCGGCCAGCAGGAGCAGGGCATTGCCCATTACCACATTGCACAGCCAGCTGCGGGCGCCACCACGGTAATGGGCGGTCACGCCTCCCGAGCCGTGGCAGTAGGGCATGCCGCCCAGAGCCCCCACCACCAGGTTGCCGATGCCGAGCGAGGTCAGCAGACGGCGCGGATTCACCCGCCAGGCGGCCTCGCCGTAATAGGCCTGGGCCGCACGCTGGGTACCGAGCACCGAGTTGGTCAGGGTGAGCGCGATCTGGGGCAGGACCATGAGCGCGACCACGGTGGGGCGCAGGCCGCTTTCCTGATCGCCGCCCGTGGGCACCTGGGCATGCCAGATGCCCCACAGCAGGCCGGCAATGGCAATCAGGCCCAGCAGCGGCAGGCCGCTGTAACGGGTCACGCCAATCACCAGGGTTGCTGCCAGGGCCACCAGCAGCATCTCCTGGGCCGTGCCGTCCATCAGCTTGACCGCCGTCACCAGCAGCAGAACGCCGAGGCCGAGCTGGAAACCGTGGACCAGGACGTCCGGCACGCGCCCGGCGAGACGATTGACGTTCATGAAACTGATGCTGAAATAGATCGCCCCCAGCAACAGGCCCGCCGCCTGCAGTTCGGCAACGCTGGCGCCGGCGGCGATGGCCATCACTGACAGTGACTTGAGTGGCTGCACCGGGATCGGCAGGCGGAACAGCCAGCCGGTGATGATGTAGGCGGCCCCGGTGGTGGCCAGCATGATCACCACCGACCCGCCGGTCTGCCAGGCCAGGGCCAGCAGCAGCGGAAACAGTACCGCGCCGTCGGCGAAGGCGCCGCTGACGTCGCCCAGGCGGCCGCGCAGCCGTTCCGCCGCGGTGCTCATGCGGCGACACCCTCGGGCA
>SLND01000076.1 GCA_007133205.1 Natronospiraceae bacterium
CTGATCGCCGAAATCGGCGAGGTGATCGAAAAACACCTCAAGAAGATCGGCCTGATCCAGACCGACGACCTGGATGAACACCAGAAGGCGCTGATCGAAAAGAAGCGCGCCGAATACGAAGCCGCCCAGGCCCAGAAGGACGCCTTCGCCGAGCCGGCCGACAACAGCAACAGCGACACCAACGGAGCAGGCTTCCCCGCCGGCGCCCAGCTCTGCGGCAAGTGCAACACCGCAGCGATGGTGATGATGGATGGCTGCATGACCTGCCTGAGTTGTGGGGATTCGAAGTGTGGGTAGATTTAAGTTCCCCCTCAAAACATGCGTAAGGTAGAACTTGTTCCGATAACCTGAATAGTTCGGCTAGCAGAAAACGCGAGATATTTCGTTTGCCGGGTACGTGGGATATATTCCGTGAATGCGCAGGGGTCTCTACGAGTCGGTTGTTGACCAGCAGATTGCGGATTTGCTGGCAGAGCTGGATGGCCAGGTCGCTGATGAGAAACTCGATCCGGCCGACAGTCACCAGATCCTTGCCGAGCATCTTTCAGACCTGATTGCCGGTGTGCTGCGGCGGCAGCCCAGCGACGAGCGACTGCGCCACCAGAAAGACCTGGTAAACCGGCTCATCGCAGTTCTCGAAAGCGTGGACCGCCAAAGCGGGGATACCGGGGCACGCCTGCAGGCGCCGTTGAGGCGCCTGCTCGCGGTCTATGGCCCGGATGAGCGCGAACCGCCCAGGCCAGAGACGCCCCTCTCCGAAACCTCACTGCTTACCGGCACTCGGTTGGACCCGAGCCTGCTTTCCCAGCTAAAGCAGGAACTGGCGACGGCGGATCGGGTGGATATCCTGTGCTCGTTCATCAAGTGGAGCGGGGTGGGACTGTTACAGGACGCCCTGCGGGAGTTCGCCGAGCGGCCGGGAGCTCGGCTGCGGGTGCTGACCACCAGTTACCTGGGTGCGACCGACCTTCCGGCGGTCAAGGCATTGGCCGAGCTTCCGGATACCGAGGTGCGGGTTTCCTACGACGTTCACCGGACCCGTCTGCACGCCAAGGCCTATCTCTTTGAGCGTGTCACCGGGTTCAGCACCGCCTACGTGGGCTCGGCGAACCTCTCCCGGCCGGCATTGACCGATGGCCTGGAGTGGACCATGAAGGTCACCCAGTATGCCGACCGACCCATCTGGGAGAAGGTGCTGCGGACCTTCGATACCTACTGGCAGGATCCGGAGTTCGAGTCCTTTGACGAGGACAAGCTCCGGCAGGCGCTGCAGCGTGAGACGCGCACGGACACTTCCCGCACCATTGTCCCCGCCTTCGAGTTGCGCCCGTACCAGTTCCAGCAGGAAATCCTGGAGACCCTCGCCGAAGACCGGGAAGGGCAGACGCCGCAGCACCGCCAGCTCGTGGTCGCGGCGACCGGCACGGGCAAGACCATGATCGCGGCGTTCGATTATCGCCGCCAGGTGCGCGAGGCCGGGGGGCGTTATCCCAGTCTACTGGTAGTCGCCCACCGGCGCGAGATCCTGGAACAGACACTGGCGACCTTTCGCGCAGTGCTCCGCGATGAGAATTTCGGCGACCTGTTCGATGGGCGCAGCGAGCCAGGTCAGTACCGCCACCTGTTTGCGACAGTGCAGATGCTTCATCGGCGGGACTGGGTGCGCTCCCAGGCACCCGATGCCTTCGAGTATGTCCTCATCGATGAGACCCACCGCTCGGCGGCCGACAGCTACCAGGGCATTCTCGATCACCTGGAGCCCCGCATTCTGTTGGGCCTGACCGCCACCCCGGAGCGCACCGACGGCGAGGATGTGCTGCGCTATTTCGATGACCGGATCGTGAGCGAGATCCGGCTGCCGGACGCCATCAATCGTCGTCTCGTGGTGCCGTTCCATTACTACGGGCTCACCGACACCCAGGACATGGATTTTCGCAATCTCGCCTGGGAGCGGGGCGGACACCGCGTAGCGGACCTTGACCGGCTGGTGACCGGAAACGACATCCGGGCGCGCAACATCGTCGAGCAATGCCGTCGACGCCTGGCCGACGTGCACGAGGTGCGCGGGCTTGGTTTCTGCGTCAGCATCGCCCACGCCGAGTACATGGCCGATTTCTTCAATCGCTCCGGCATTCCCGCCGAGGCGCTGTCCGCTGACTCTCCGCGCGAGGTTCGCGATACGGCCCAGGCCCGGCTACGCCGGCGCGAAATCAATTTCATCTTCGTCGTGGATCTCTACAACGAGGGTATCGACATTCCCGATGTGGACACGGTGCTGTTCCTGCGTCCCACCGAGAGCCTGACGGTGTTTCTGCAGCAGCTCGGCCGAGGTTTGCGCCTCACCGAGGACAAGGACTACCTCACGGTGCTCGACTTCGTTGGACAGATGCACCGCAAGTTCCGATTCGACCAGCGTCTTCGGGCCCTGTCCACGCGCCCGGAGTACGACGTCTACAACGAAGTCCTCGACGAGTTCCCCCATCTGCCGGCCGGCTGCTCGGTTCAGCTCGAACGGGTCGCCCGAGAACGGGTGCTGACCAACATCCGCGAGTCGATGCTGGCTGGCAAGTCCGGCCTGGTCCGGGACATCGCCGATTTCGAGCGGGAGACCGGGCGAGAGCCGACCCTCGCCAATTTCCTCGACAATAAAGGCGTCGAGCCGGACGAGGTCTACCGTCGGGGCAGCTGGTCGCGCCTGTGCGTGCAGGCGGGCGTGCGCGAGGCTTTCGAGGCCCCGGACGAACGCCGCCTCGCCCATTGGTTGCGCCGGATTGCCCACGCCGACGACGCTCTGCGGCTTGAACGCTGGGCCGAGTGGCTGGAGAACGGCAAGGGAGACGATGCGCTGGTGCTGGCACTCGCAGTGCCCTTGCTGGACAGTAAAGCGGGGATAACGTCACCGGGTGAGGTCTGGGCCTTGTTGCGGCGCAACCCTGTCCTGCACCGAGAAGCGAGCGAACTGGTCGCCTGGCTGGCCTCCCGCCCCGGGGCACGGCGCCGTCGCGTCCCGGACGAGCTTTCCCATCTCCCACTGGTCCTGCACGCCGCCTACACCCGCGACGAGATCCTGGCGCTGACCAGTGTCTGGAGCTGGGAAAAGCGACCCGACATGCGGGAGGGCGCCCGTCACGTCCCGGAACAGAAACTTGATCTGTTCATGGCCACCATCCAGAAAAGCGACAAACACTACAGCCCCTCTACGCTATACGAGGATTACGCCATCGACACTCATCATTTTCACTGGCAGTCCCAGAGCACGACCTCCGAGGATTCACCCACCGGCAAGCGTTATATCAAACACCGCGAGAAGGGCTATCACCCGCTACTGTTCGTCCGTGCCCAGCGCAAGGTGCGCAATTTCGCGCAGCCCTACGCCTTTCTCGGCCCAGTCCGATACAAATCTCACGAGGGAAGCCGCCCAATGAGCATTGTCTGGCAAATGGTTTACCCGCTTCCAGCGAGGCTGATGCGCTACCTTAAATCAATGACCCCCGATTGACGTTCGGCGCTGGACAAGATCCCTGAAAGCCATATCGTCAACGGGCTTAAACATCACTCACCTCCAAATCCTCTTCGTCGCCGGC
>SLND01000171.1 GCA_007133205.1 Natronospiraceae bacterium
ACCGGTCAGCGGGGACACCCTGACCGGGGAGATTCAGCTGGTAATCCGCGATTCCGCGCAATACCGCCGCAGGGACAGTGGCTGGCTGGGATCACGGCGGCGCTGGACAGTCTCGAGCATGGAAATGGCAAGGCAGGTTGTCGCCGCCGGTGTCGGTTTCGCCTGGCTACCGGAACACATGGTCCGTGAGGATCTGGCTGCCGGTCGCCTCCGGCGGCTCGACATCCAGGAAGGCGGTGGCAAGCGCAATCATCTCAACCTGGTGTTCGCACAGGGCCACCGCGCCGGTCCCGCTGTCAGTCTGCTGGCTGAATGCCTGCTGGCGGCGACGCGCGAACACGCGGGATCGATGCTCAGCTCGCCCGATCCAGGTGTGCCTTGATCTGATCCGCTGACAGGGTGGAAATATCCTTGTTGATGGTCTGGCGGATCAGCTTGCCGGTTCCGGCATCGAGGTGGCGCCGGAGCATGCCCAGGAACTTGGGCGGGGCCGCCAGTATCAGGGCCTCGACGCCCTGGTCCCGGCAACGGGATTCGAGCTGGCGTGCCAGATCACGCGCAAAGTCATCGTCCACCTGGTCGGTGATGTCCTCGGAAACCCCCATTTCCGGATTGCTCTCCGCCTGGCGCTTGCGTCGGCTGCCATGCTTGTCGGAGTTGAGATCCCGGGCCTTGAGCCGGCCACGCGGATTGACGAAGTCCTCGATTTCCTCCAGTCCGCTCACATGTCCCTTGAAGTGCAATACCCGGGCACGGCTGGCATCGGCCACCACGACCCAGGTCAGCGGCATCTCAACTTTCATTGGCAAGCCTCCTGTTTCCTGAGGTTCTTGTTCCTTTCAGTGTAGTGTTCCTGTTGGAGATCACAGCTTCCCTGAAGTGACAATTCAAGTGGGCGACCATTCAAGCGGTGGTTCCTGCAGCATGGCCAGTTCCTCACGCAGCGACAGGATCTGGCCCTCCCAGAACCGGTTTTCCGGAAACTCGGGAAAGGCACGCGGGAAGGCGGGGTCATCCCAGCGGCCCGCAATCCAGCCCAGGAAATGTAACAGTCGCACGGCGCGCAGGGCATTGACCAGCGACAGCTCGCGTGGATCAAAGTCGCGAAAGGCGGTGTAACCTTCCAGCAGTTCCGCCAGTCGCGCCTGCTGGTATTCCCGTTCACCGGACAGGAACATCCACAGGTCCTCGATCGCCGGACCGCTGCGGGTATCGTCAAGATCGACCAGCCAGGGCCCGTCTTCGCGCCAGAGGATATTCCCGGGGTGACAATCCCCGTGCAGGCGCAGGCTTCGAATGTCGCCGGCCTCGTCAAGGCGTTGCTCGATCAGGGCGACGATATCGTGGACGAGCGCCTCCCAGGCCGCCTCCAGGTCCGGCGGTACCACCCGTGCCGCCTTTACGTTTTCCAGTGCCTTCCGGATCACCTCCCGTGGCGCGAATCCGGAGCGATGCCGGAAACGGCCGGTGTCGGCGACGTTGTGCAGGCGTGCAATCAGGCGGCCGAGCTGTCGCTGATCCTCGCTGTGATCGAGCGCCGGCGGTCGCCCGCCAATGCTGTGGAATACCGCGACCCGGTGTTCCCCCTGGTGGTGCAGGGTCGTGCCATCGGCGAGGAGCTCGGGGGCCACCACCGGGAGATCGGCCGCGCGCAATTCCCGGGCGAAGGCATGCTCCTCGAGAATGGCCTCGTCCGACCAACGTCCGGGCCGATAGAACTTGGCCACCAGCAGGCCGCCGTCCTCGCGCCCGAGCTGATAGACACGGTTTTCGTAGCTGTTGAGTTCAGTGATGCGCCCGTCGCATGGAAAGCCCGCCGCTTCCACCGCATCCAGAATGCGATCGGGGGTCAGGTCGGCATAGGGGTGACGTGGTTCGCCCGGATTCATGGCGCGCAATCTACAGCACGCGCCGGGGCGGGACGAGGGCGCTTGCCAGCAACAGGCCGGTGGCCAGCCCGGTGGCCACCAGGGCGACAGTGAATCCGATCTGGACCCCGCCGACCGGATCATCCGCGAGCAGGGAGGTCAGTCCACCGAAGCCGAGACTCCCGGGCACCAGCAGCATGATGCCGGGCATGTGGACCAGGCTCGCCGGACGGTTGCGCAAGCGGGCATAGAGATTGCCCAGCACGCCCACGCACAGGGCGCCAAGCAGGGCGCCGAGGGCGGGGTTGAAGGCATCGGCGGCGCGTCCGCCCACCTCGGCAGCCAGGATACTGCCGAGAAAGATCCATCCGAGCTGGGATGTCGGTGCACCGAAGAGCATGGTGAAGCCCACCGCAGCCGCGAGTACCGCAACCCAGCGAGTCCATATCGGCATATCCGCAGTGCCGTCGCCCGGCACCAGGGGGCCGGTTGCCATCTGTGCCAGTTCCGTGCCCAGTGCCACCCCGAAGCCGACCAGCAAGAGGGTAAAGATTGCGCCGGCCATGTGAGCACTGCCCGAGACCAGGTGACCGGTGCCCAGCTCGCGCGCGGCCAGGGCAATGGCCAGCCCGGGCATCAGCACGATCAGGCCGGCGACGATAACCAGAAAAAGCGAGATCGGCTCGGTGAACGCCGCCGCCAGGCCCGCGACCAGTGCCGCGAGCAGGCCCGCGGCGGCCGGGAACAGGCGCGGCACGGCCCGTCCGCTGCCGAAGAGCTTGCCGAGCAGTCCGGTCTGCAGGCCGAGCAGGGCGGCCAGTGCCAGTTCCACCGGGCCGGCCCCGAGAATGATGCCAACCGCGGAGGCGACGAGAAGGGAGGCCAGCGGCATGAGCACCGGCCGGTGGGTCGGTGGCCCGTCCATGATTTCTCGCACCTTGCGGATCGCGGCCACCGGCCCCGACTCATCCCGCGACAGGGATTCCATCACTTCATGGATGGCCGCCAGCTTGCCCAGGTCCATGCCGGTGTCCTCGACCCGTGACATGTGGGTGCGACGGTCCTTGCCGCGGCCCAGAGTGGCAATCAGCGCGGTCGGCGTGCAATAGAACTGACCTTCCAGGCCGAGGCGTCTGGCCACCAGCTGCATGGCATCTTCCAGGCGGTGGGCCGGAGCCCCCAGACTGAGCAGGGAACGTCCGACCTCCATCACCAGCTCGGCCCGTCCCCCTTCACGGCTGTTTGCCGTTGCCGTTTCGTTCACTGGGCAATGTTCCTTCGTCTTGTCGAGTTCCGTGTTATCAAGTGCAGGCTTACGAGATCACCAGGCCGGAGGGCGGGTCAAGCTGGATCGACACCACCTGCTGACCGATGAGAATGGCGCGGCCCTGATGGCGATCCGAACCCTCGGCACTGAACTCGAAACGGTAGGTCCGCCGGATACCGATACCGCCGGTACGGCGCTGACCGAGGCCCACACGGGCAATCATCACGGTCTGGTCCAGGAACTGGAAGCCGGCCTCGCGGCAGGTGTGGCGGGCAGCGGCAATCGCCCGTTCCCGGGCGCGCAGGCTGTCCTGCCAGCCCCAGAGGACGATGCCGAAGCAGACCAGGGTGATCACATGGCCGGTTTCTATCACTTGTCTCCTGCCGTCAATCGAGGGTTTCAATGCGATTCCGGCCGTTCTTCTTTGCCCGGTACATTG
>SLND01000167.1 GCA_007133205.1 Natronospiraceae bacterium
GATTCCAGTGTCGCGCTGGCTTCAAGCTCACCTGAAACCACCAGATAAAGCGCATCCGCGGCATCGCCCTGCCGGAAAAGGGTCTCTCCGGCCTTGAGCTCCACCTCGCTCAGCTCCCTGGCGAGTTCGCGGGTCACGTCGGCGGCCACGTCCGCCATCAGCGGGGACCTGTGCAGTATGTCGACGGTTTCCGGGCGTGCCATAGAGCGACTCCGTGACGGTCAGTGCGCTGGGTTTACGCAGAATCTAACCCTGACAATGGAGGGGCACAATCACCCATATGGGGGGCCCTACTGCCCCCCACGGGGTGGTCTTCGCGGGGTCTGGAGAAACAAACGGGAAAAAGGGGCCATGTCCATGCCCGGCCATGTTGCTCGGGATCGTCTTGGTCTGGATCGCCGCGGGAGGGACAGGGTGGAGTGAATGCCGGGGGCGGGGATGCCCCCGGCTGTCAATGCTGCCTAGTCCTCGTCATCGTCCACCAATTCGTAGGTGCCGTCCGCGTCGTGTTTTTCCCGGCCGGTCACGGGTGGGTTGAAGGCACAGATCAGGCGCATGTCCTCCGTGCCGCCGCGCAGAATATGGCGGTCATGCTGGTCCAGCGCATAGATCACGCCATCATGAATCTGGTGGACCTCACCGGTCTCCAGGTCCTCGATCGAGCCATTGCCGGCAACGCAGTAAACCGCCTCGAGATGGTTCTTGTACCACATGTGCAACTCGGCACCAGCGGGGATGATGGTTTCATGGAAGGAAAAGCCCATGCCGTCCTTCTTCAACAGAAGGCGTCGACTCTTCCAGCCGTCTCCTTCCACTTCCCGTTCAGTACCGATGATATCCTTGACGTCGCGTACGATCATTGCCTGCTCCTGGTCCGGAAATCGCTTGTGCATCCACGCAGATGAATGTCGATTATATACCCCGCCATGATGCGGGACCAAGCTGCCCGAAAGGCCTGAATTCATGACACAACGGCCGGAACCTCCCCGGGAAAAGGCTTTCTAAACAGGCATTGTTCCCCTTGCCTGGAGGGGGACTTGACACTGGTGTCGGTCATGAGGAGCGCTCGAAAACCATGCCCTTCGGCTTGTTTACAGAAACCCTGATCCTGCTTTCCCTGGCGTTCACCGGCGAGATCTACGGAACCCAGCTTGAACGGGAATTCAGGGCCTGCGTGATGGAGCTGGAGGAAGAAGTCGTGGCCCAGGGTGTTTCGCGCGAAACAGCCCGTTCCACGCTGGATGACGTGCGCTACCAGCCCCGGGTCATTGAACTGGACCGACGCCAGCCCGAGTTCACCGAGGATTTCGGCACCTATCTCGAGCGGCGCGTTACCCCGGAGCGGGTTACGCGAGGGCGGGAGCTGTTGTCCGAGCATCGGGAATTGCTGGAAGAGATATCGGCTGAGTTCGAGGTTGCGCCCCAGTACCTGGTGGCTCTGTGGGGCATGGAAACCAACTTCGGCACTTTCTTTGGCCGAATGCCCGTAATCGACTCCCTGGCGACGCTCGCCTGTGATGAACGCCGCAGTGATTTCTTCACCGGGCAATTGGTCGCTGCAGTGCAGATCATCGAGGAAGACGCAATCAGCAGGGAGCGCATGGAAGGGTCCTGGGCCGGTGCGATGGGGCATGTTCAGTTCATGCCCACCGTGTTTCTCGACTATGCGGTCGATCACGACGGGGATGGACGGCGAGATCTCTGGGAGAGTCTGCCCGATGCCATGGCTTCAGCCGCCAACTTTCTTCGGGGCATTGGCTGGGAGCCCGGCTACCGCTGGGGGCGCGAAGTCCGCTTGCCGGCCGACTTCCCCTTTCATGAGGCAGGCCTGGATGAGACCCGTTCGCTGAAGGAGTGGCGGGAACTGGGGATCACCCGTACCGATGGCGTTCCGGTACCGTCCCTGGACCTGGAAGCTTCCTTGCTTCTGCCTGCCGGACACCGTGGTCCGGCATTCCTGGTCTATGAGAATTTTCGCGTCATCATGCGCTGGAACCCCTCACAGCATTATGCGCTGGCGGTGGGACATCTTGCCGACCGCATTGCCGGTGCCGGCGGCCTGGCCCAGTCGCCGCCCGATGATCTGCCGCGACTGAGCCGTGATCAGGTCATTCAGTTGCAGGAAAAACTGGAAGCCAAGGGCTACTCCGTCGGCCCCATTGACGGTATTCCAGGCCCGAAGACAAGACGTGCATTGCGTGCCTACCAGCGCGCCAATGGCCTGGTGGCTGACGGCATTCCCGATCGTGCCGTCCTGGAAATGCTCCGTATCAGCACCGGGTAAGGGAAATACGCTAGGCCCGCCGCGACGCAGGGAAATGACACTGCTCGTTGGTCTGATCTCAGGTGGCGAGCAGGGCGTATCCTCATATTGTTGATACCCACTCGTTGTTTGCCTGTCGCACAATGAGCGTGAGACACGTATCACAATAAATTGGTTTTCTTCGTGCCCTTGTGTCTTCCCTTTGTGACCTTCGTGTCGGAATAAGCGGGCAGACCGACCCGTGCGTCCTTGTTGACGAAATCCGTGTCCATGTCTCCATACGGAAAAAGCCCTGTGCCGATGCCGGCACAGGGCTTTTCAAGTTACTTGCTTCCCCCGGTAAGGCTCGGGGTCAGCTGACCTGTTCGCTTGCGCGACGGCTCTTCCATGCCTTCAGCATCCGGCGGAAGGCCCAGCGATAGGAGCCCGGTCCACCGGAACGACCACCCAGGTCCACATCAAGGCCGATCTGGGTGGAGGTGGTGTTGACGTTCGGGTTGTAGCGGCTTCTGCGGCGTCTTCTCAGCATTCGTGTTGTTCTCCAGTGTATATGTCATCGAATAGTCGGCATTCAGGCTTCGCGGCGTTGCGCGGGCGCACATGACCGGGTCGGCGGCAGTCTCCTGCCCAGGTGGCGCCTTCACTTCCAGGCGGAAGTCGGGCGCCGGCCAGCGGAGCACCGGGAACCGGAGCGGGAAATACCGTTTCGGGGGAGTCGATCGCTCGTGCCGTTTTCCCTGTCACCGCTCGCCCGCGGCAACGGCCATTATAGTAACAGGAAATTGCCGCAAAACCAACAGTTTAAGGGCATAATTGGTGATTTTTCCCAAAACCACCTTCCAGCGACAGTCGCGATCAGCCGCCACCCCCTCTCGGCGTGCCGGTGCGGGTCAGTCCTTATGGGGCTGGTATGCTGACTGTTTGGCATCCATTCATTGCCAGGGAGAACGGCATGCGCAGTGAGCAGTCCCCACCGATCCGGCTTGCGGAATACCGCCCGCCGGCCTGGTGGGTGGACGAAGTCTACCTCCGCCTGGAACTGGATCCGGACACGACCCGGGTCCACAGTCGCCTGCAGCTCAGGCGCAACCCTGAAGCCCCCGCTGAAGCACTGCATCTGGATGGACGCCAGCTGCGCCTGGAATCGGTCCGGGTCAACGGCAAGAGCCTGTCGGAGGATGAATATGAATGTTCCGATACGCGACTGAGTATGCCGTTGAGCGGGGAGCGGGCCGAGGTGGAAACCGTCAGTGTGATACACCCGGCGCGCAATACCGAGCTGGAGGGGCTTTACCAGTCGGCGGATTTTCTCCTGACCCAGTGCGAGGCCGAGGGCTTTCGCCGCATCACCTGGTATCCGGATCGTCCCGATGTCATGGCCCGATTCCGTGTCCGTATGGAAGCGGAGCGCGAGCGCTTTCCGGTACTGCTCTCCAACGGCAATCCGGTGGCCTCGGGGGAGCTGGAAGCGGGGCGTCATTTCGTCGAGTGGGAGGATCCGCACCCCAAGCCCAGTTATCTGTTTGCCCTGGTCGCCGGAGATCTGGGCTGGATTGAACGCGAGTACACCACCGCGGAGGGTTGCCCGGTCCGGCTGCGCATCCATGCCGAACATCGCAACATGGACCTGTGCGATCACGCCATGGAATCGCTTGTCCAGGCCATGCGCTGGGACGAGCAGCGCTTCGGGTTGAATTGTGACCTGTCGGTCTACAACGTGGTGGCCACGGACGACTTCAACATGGGGGCGATGGAGAACAAGGGACTCAACATCTTCAATTCCCAGTTCGTGCTGGCCCGACCCGATACCGCCACCGACCAGGATTTCCTCGGTATCCAGTCGGTAATCGGACACGAGTACTTTCATAACTGGACCGGCAACCGCATTACCTGTCGGGACTGGTTCCAGCTCAGCCTCAAGGAAGGCCTGACGGTGTTCCGCGACCAGGAGTTTTCCGCGGATCTCAACTCACGCGCGGTCAAGCGTATCGAGGATGTACGCATGCTGCGGGCCGCTCAGTTTCCGGAAGACGCCGGTCCCATGGCGCATCCGGTGCGCCCGCCCGAGTACCGCGAGATCAGCAATTTCTACACCGCCACGGTCTATCTCAAGGGCGCCGAAGTCGTACGCATGCTGCACAGCCTGCTCGGAGAAGACGGTTTCCAGCGTGGCATGCGAGAGTACATTGCCCGTCACGATGGTCAGGCGGTGACGACCGACGACTTCGTGTCGGCGATGGCGGATGCCAACGACCGTGACCTGAGCCAGTTCACCCGCTGGTACACCCAGGCGGGCACGCCGGTGGTCGAGGTCAGCGAAAGCCATGATCCCGAATCCGGCTGTCTGACCCTGGACCTTCGTCAGCGGATACCGGATACGCCCGGACAGCGTGACAAGGCACCGATGCTGATCCCGTTGCGAATCGGCCTGATCGGTCCCGACGGGGCCAGTCTGCCGGTCAAACTCGCGGGAGAGAGTCGGGACCGGGGCGAGTCCGCGGTTCTGGAATTAAGGGAGCGCGAGCAGCAGTTCGTCCTTGAAGGCCTGAAAAGGCGGCCGGTGGTATCCCTGTTGCGCGGATTTTCGGCGCCCGTCCGACTGGAGTATCCGCAGAGTGACGCGGAGCTTGCCCGGCTGATGCGGCATGACCCGGATGACTTCAATCGCTGGGAGGCCGGGCAGCGTCTGGGCAGCCGGGTGTTGCTCGAGCACATTCAGGTCCTGCGCGAGGGGGGCGAGCCGGCGGTGCCGGCCGAGATCGAAGAGGCTTTCGCCGGCCTGCTCGAAGCGGATGAAGTCGACGACGGTCTGCGTGCCGAAGCCCTGACCCTGCCCGGCGAAGCCTGGCTGCGGGAACTGGTCGACGAGGTGGACCCGCACGCCATCCACCAGGCCCGCAAGGATCTCAAGGCCCACCTGGCCCGTCGTTTCGGCTCCCTCTGGGAAGCCCTGTACAGGGCCAGGGCGTCGGACGATACCTATCGGCTGGATGCCGAGGCCATTTTCCGCCGTCGCCTGCGCAACCTGGCCCTGTCCTGGCTGGCGGCACGTGGCACTGACGCAGACCAGACGCGCGTGGGCGAGCACCTGGCGCAGGCCGACAACATGACCGATCGCATGGCCGCGCTCGAGAGTCTCTGCCGGCATGGCATGCCGGGGACGGAAAAGGCACTGGAGCAGTTCCTGGAGCGCTGGAGGGCTCATCCCCTGGTGGTCGACAAATGGCTGGGGCTCCAGGCCATGCGCCCCGACGGCGATCCCGTGCGACGCGTCAGGGAACTGCAACGGCATTCGGCCTTCAGCATTACGAATCCCAACAAGGTGCGGGCGTTGCTCGGCAGCTTTGCCCGGGGCAATTGTGCCGGTTTTCACCGCAGGGATGGAGCCGGCTACGAGCTTGTCGCCGACGCCGTCCTGGAGCTGGACGGACTCAACCCGCAGATCGCCGCGCGCCTGGTGGGGGTATTCAATCCATGGCGGCGCTTCGAGCCGGGGCTGCGGGCGAAGATGCATGAACAGCTCGAGCGGATCAGCGAGCAGGGCGGTCTGAGCCGCGACGTGGACGAGATCGTGGGGCGCGCGCTGGCCGAGGACTGAGGAGGTGCACGTGGGGAGCGAGATATCCGTTCTGATCCTGGGGCGCGGTGCCATGGGGCAGGTGTTCCAGGGTCTGCTCGAGGACCGATGCCGGCTGCATAGCTGGGACCGGGACCCGGAGACCGGTGCAGAAACCGAGCCCCTGGAATCGGCCGCTGCCGGCTGGCAACTGGTGATTCTGGCAGTTCCCACCGCGCCCCACGACGAGCTGGCCGCCCGACTCGCCGATGTTCTCGAGCCTGGCGCTGCCTGCGTGTCCATTGCCAAGGGCCTGGATGGCGAGGGCCGGACGCCGGCCCGGATTCTCGAGCGCAGGCTTGGCCGGGACCATGCCTGGGGGCTGCTGTACGGGCCGATGATCGCCCGGGAAATGCATGAGGGGCGTGCCGGTTTCGCGATGGCCGCGAGCGAGGATGCGGCCCTGCGTGAACGCCTGCTGGACCTGTTCCACGGCACACCACTTCATCTCGCAGCGAGCGAGGACGTCCATGGCGTGGCCTGGGCGGCCATCCTGAAAAATGTCTACGTGCCCCTGGTTGGTGCCGCCGAAGCGCTTGAGCTGGGAGACAACATGCGTGGTTTCCTGCTGACTGCGATCCTGGATGAGCTGGCGCGGATCGTGGCGGCCATGGGTGGAGAAGCTGCAACGGCCTATGGTCTGGCCGGGCTGGGGGACCTGGTGACCACCGCGACCAGTCCGGCCTCCCATCACCGCCGGATCGGCGAAGAGCTGGTGCGGGGTGAAACGGAAGCGCTTGCCGCCACGGGCGCCAACATCCGTAGCGAAGGGGTGCATACCGCCCATCAGGTTATGGCCCATCGATTGTTCGACCCGGAAGCCTATCCACTGTTTCGACTGGTGCTGGCGTTTCTGGAGCGCCCGCAAGCCTTTGACGCTCTCCTGCAGGATTATCTGCATGAGGTATTTGCTCGCTGAAGGAATGGCCCATGTCCGTGCCGGAACAGGGCGCCGGGCCTGATCCCGGCAGGCGGCCCGAAGACTGGTTGATGGCCCACCGTGGCTGGCCGGACCGCTATCCGGAAAACAGCCTCTCCGGCATGCGCGCCGCGCTGAAGGCGGGCGCCCGCCTGGTCGAATTCGACGTCCAGCTTACCCGCGATCTGGTCCCGGTGGTGCTCCACGATGAACATCTCGGCCGGGTCGCCGGGCGAGACCAACGCATTACTGCCCTGGATGCGGATCAGGCTGAGTCGATTCGGGTGGGGGAAAGGGATCGCTTTGGTGAACGTTTTGGCGGCGAACCCCTGCCGCGACTGGAGCAGATGCTCGAACTGGTGAGTGCCTACGAGGGTGCTACCGCCTTCGTCGAAATTAAGCGCGCCAGTCTCCGCCGCCTCGGGCACGAGAACGTAATCAACGCGGTATTGCCGCGTTTGCGGGATGCCGCCTGTGCCACGGTGGTGCTCTCCTTCGATGCGGATATCCTGACCCTTGCCCGGCAGCGGCGGGCCGGGCCGGTCGGCTGGGTGATCAAACCCTGGGGGCGGGCGGCCGAGCGCCGCGCCGTGCGCCTGGCGCCGGATTACCTCTTCGTCAAGCCGGCGCGTATCCCGGCCGGGCCCAGTCCGTTCTGGCGCGGGCCGTGGCAGTGGGTGGTCTACGACGTCAACGAGGCCGCCCAGGCCCTCGCCCTGAAACGGCGCGGTGCCGATCTGATCGAAACTGATCGTTTTGCGGATCTGGCCAGCGAGATCCGTGATGCCTGCAATCGTGATCGGGGCGCGTCGCATGAGCCGTGACTCCGAGCTTTACCTGATTCTCGATGCCGGCGGGCAGAGCCTTCGCGCGCGCGTTCATGACCAGCATGGACAGGTGAAGGCCGAATCCGGACAGGCCATTGCCAGCGACGAGCAGGCGGATGGCCGGGTCACTCTGGATGGTGAAGCCCTGGTGGAGGCCGCCTGGCAGGTCCTGGCTCAGGTGGCCGATGAGCTCGGCTCACGCTGTTCGCAAGTGGCCATGGCCGGCCTCGCGGTCCAGCGGGGCAGCGTCCTGTGCTGGGATCGCAAAACCGGCCAGGCATTGAGCCCGGTCTTCTCCTGGCGGGACCGGCGTGGATTCGACCTCGGGGATCGCGAACGCGAAGTGCTGGCACGCCGGGTTCGAAGCGAATCCGGTCTGCGTTTTTCGCCCTACGGGGGCGCCGCCAAGATCCGCTGGAGTCTCGACAATCTGCCGGAGGTTCAGGCCGCATTGCAGGACCAGCGCCTGGCGGCGGGGCCCCTCGGCAGCTTTCTCCTCCAGCGTTTGCTCGACTCGAGCCCCCTGCTCGTGGACGACACGCTCGCCCAGCGGACCCTGCTCTGGTCTCGCCGTGATTGCGACTGGTCCAATGCCCTGCTCGAGGCCTTCGGGATTCCCCGCCGGATTCTGCCCGAAGTGGTGCCGGGTACCCATGAATTCGGCTATCTGGGAAAGCCCTTCTCCGGCGTCCCGTTGCGGACCCTGGTGGGGGATCAGAATGCGCTGGCCTGGCTGGGTGGTGCGGGGCGTGAGCAGTGCCTGATGATCAATGTCGGCACCGGGGCCTTCATGCTTCGCCCCACCGCTACCCCCCTGCTGGCGGAGGGCTTTCAGACCAGCTTTCTGGAGCGTGACCAGGGCGGGTGCTACGCCCTGGAGGCGAGCATCCACGGTGCGGCGTCCGCCCTGGAGTGGCTGGCCCGCCGCGAGGGGGAGGCATTTGCGCCTGACCGTCTGGCCGGCCTCCGCCGGCGCTGTCCCGACCCGCCCCTGTTTCTCAATGCCGTGGACGGTCTGGGATCCCCCTGGTGGCTGCCGGGGATCGAGCCGGAATTCATCGGCCAGGCCGATGCCGACGGCCGCTTGCTCGCCGTGCTCGAGAGCATTGTCTTTCTCGCCCGGATCAATCTTGAGCATATGGAATCCGCTTCTGCGCCGGTACAGCGAATCCTGGTCTCGGGCGGCCTGAGCCGCAGCCCGGATTTCTGCCAGTTGCTGGCCGATGGCCTCGGGCGCGGGATCGAGCGCCTGGATGACGGCGAGGGCACCGCGGCCGGCACCTGGTGCCGGCTGAGCCGGGCAGATGCTGCATTGCTGAACTGGACCCCCTTCGAACCAGCCGAATCTGCCAGCCTGGAACAACGCTTTCAGAGCTGGCGCGCCCATATGCCTCCCGAGCCGGAAATGGCGCCGGCCCGGACCCTGGCTCGCTGAAACAACCCCCTCGAAAAGTCGCGCTCGCCTGACTCGCGGACTATATTCAGGGTATGAGGCCAGACTTCCGAACGCGTCCTGCAGGCTCGAATGCCCCGTCACCGCCGGTGTGGGAGCCATCGGCGGCAGGCGGATGCTTCGCGTTGGTGGCGACCTTCTTCCTTGGTCTGTTCCTGGCAAGCTGCTCCGAATCCGGTCCCGGCGAGGGCCGCCTGGCCGAGGTCGAGGAGTCCGGCACCCTGCACGTCCTGACCCGTAACAGTCCCACCACCTGGTATATCGGTCGTGACAATGTCCCGGAAGGCGTTGAATACGATCTGGTCGAGGCCTTTGCCGAGGAGCTGGGTGTCGAAGTCGAGTACGAACTCGTCGCCAGCGTTTCGGAAATCCTGCGCCGGCTTGAGGCGGGAGAGGGCGATCTGGGTGCGGCCGGAATTTCCCGGACACGGATGCGTGGCGAACGGGTATTGATGGGGCCCGGGTACCAGAGCGTGGAGCAGCAGGTGGTCTGCCGTCGCGGTGTGCCTGGTCCTTCCGGGGTGGACGACCTGGGCGACTACCTTGTCCGGGTGGCCGAAGGCACCAGTTATCATGAACGTCTTGATGAACTGAGTGCCGACTACCCGGACCTGGATTTCGAAGTCACTGACGCCGAGACCACGGAACAGCTGTTGCGTGCAGTGTGGACGCGCCGCCTGGACTGTACCGTGGCCGACTCCAACCTGGTCTCCGTCACCCGCCGCTATTTCCCGGAACTGGAGGTTCGATTCAGTCTGGGCGCCCCGGAAAGCCTGGTCTGGGCCATGCCCCAGGGCGCTGCCCGCCTGCAGCGTTCGGTGCGCCGCTGGTTCGGAGGTTTCGAAGGCGGTGGCGAACTGGATCGGATTATGGATCGCCATTACGGCTATTACGAGGTCTTCGATTACGTCGATACCCGGGTCTTCCATCGTCGGGTCAATGAACGCCTGCCTCGCTATGAATCGCATTTCCGTGCTGCCGCCGAGCGCACGGGTCTGGACTGGCGTCTGCTGGCGGCGGTGGGTTATCAGGAATCCCACTGGAATCCGGCCGCCCGATCGCCCACCGGGGTACGCGGTCTGATGATGCTCACCCTGAATACCGCTTCCTCGGTAGGGGTGAGCAATCGCCTGGATCCGGTCCAGAGCATTCACGGAGGTGCCGAGCACCTGAGGCGGATGCACGCCTGGCTGGATGAGGACATTGCCGAACCCGACCGCACCTGGCTGGCACTGGCCACCTACAACGTCGGGATGGGGCACATGCGGGATGCCATGGGTCTGGCCGAGCGCCTGGGCAAGAATCCTCACCACTGGCGTGACATGCGCCAGGTCCTGCCCCTGCTGACCGATCCGGATTACTACCGGGATCTGCGTTTCGGATACGCACGCGGCTATGAGCCGGTGCACTATGTCCAGCGGATTCGTGATTTCGAGGATATGCTTTTGCACCTTACCGCGGAGCGGTGAGGCTCCGCGGTATCCCCCAATTCACATCAGTCCTCGGATTCGTGGTCGATGTACCGCTTGTCCGCGCAGTGAATGAAGAAGTCCGGCTCTTCTTCCTTGTAGGTCTCCTTGAAATCCCCATAGGTCTGGATGTCCTGGAAACCCACTTCGGACATCAGGCGCCGCGTGTACTCCTTGCGCAGGGGGAACATGTTCAGGTGGAAGACCGAGCTGTCATCCTGGAACTGGTAGCGGAATCGGGCCAGGCCCTCGTCCACGTGCTCCGGAAAGACTTCCACGTCATCACCACAGTAGTAGTAGGTATGCTTGCTCGAGTAGCCGAGGTCCAGAATGGCATCGTAGTTGCGCTGGTCCAGGATCAGGATTCCGTCATGGGTCAGGGCGGAATAGAATTCCGCCAGCACCTTGCGGCGGTCGTGTTCGTTGAACAGGTGAGTGAAGGAGTTACCGAGACAGATCACCGCATCGTATCGGCCATGGACGTCGCGCGTCAGCCAGCGCCAGTCGGACTGCACGGTCCTGAGGATATGAACGCGCTTGCGTCCGTTTTCAAAGGCCTTGGCCAGCATCTGGGGGCTGCCGTCGGCGCTGACCACGTCAAAACCCGCTTCGATCAGGCGTACTGAGTGGAAGCCGGTACCGGTGGCCACATCCAGAATCCGCTTGGCTCCACGTTCCTTGAGTACACGGATGAAGAAATCTCCTTCGCTTTCGGCACGACTGTCCCAGTCGATCAGGTCATCCCACTTGTCAACGAAGCCGCCAACGTACTCATTCCGGTAGTGATCCGTCTCCCGGCATTCAACGGGTTCGTCGCCAAAATCCTGTTCGTTGATGGTCTTGGACGTGCTCTTTGACATTGGAAAAATCCTGTACTGGTACGCGAAAAATCGAATTTCCGGGCGCGAACGGAGTCTATTCGCCCATCACGCATGCCACGTGTGGACGGTTATTCATCTCGCTCGGGGCACCCGCGTGCCGGGCATGGCCGCATCCATGATCGGACGCAGAAGCCCCGCGTCGTCATGACTGGCGACGACGCGCTCTGCGAAGCGTCTTCTATACCCGCCAGGCAGGGCCCGGGTGTGGTCTCGTGCCACATGGCACCGCCAGAATGGCGGTTGATTAACCTTCTATATGTATCACACCTGAAGGCCCATTTAAACTGGACGAACTGGGTCTGCGGTGAAAAATCCCCAATTATCAGTGGTTTCCATGCGGAGTGCGCCGGACCGGGTTAGACTGCAGAAGGGGTGCCACTCCGAACAAGGCATGTGCGCATGAGTAAACAGTCCCTGCTGGATTCCATGGCGAACGGGAAGTCGCGCCTGCCACCGGAGCAGCGACTGCGTCTCGTGCGTACGGGCATGTCGGCGCTGGCCTATGTCATGTGGGGCGTGATCCTGCTGCTGGCCCACCTGCGCGGCTGGCTTGAGTTGTCGGGATTTCAGGTGGCCTTGTTCTTTGTCGGTATCTTTCTCACCAACCTGGTATTCGCGCTTCTGATCCTGACCCAGCGCAATCTGCGTTTTCGCGAACCCAGTATGACCATGCCGCAGATTGCCGTGGCCATTATCTGGGCATTGCTGGTTCTGGCCGCCAGTCCCGAGATCCGGGGTATCCTGCTCCTGTTGCTGTTTACCATTTTCTTCTTCGGTGTCTTTCGACTCCGGACCGGCCAGTTTCTGGTGCTCGCCATGCTGGCCATTTTGGGGTATGGCGCGATACTCCTCTACGAAGCCGCGGACATGAGCCGCCGGGAACTGGAGCTGCAACTGTTGCACTGGGCCGTGATGGCTACCGTGCTCTTGTGGCTTTCCTTCATGGGCGGGCATGTAGCGAGCCTTCGGGAACGCCTGCGGCGGGCGCTGGCAGAAAGGGACCTGGCCGCACGCCGCGACGATCTCACGGGTACCGGCAATCGCAGGGAAATGCAGGCTTCTCTGGATGCCGCTCTGGCCCAGAGCCGGGAAAGCGGGCGGCCGTTTTCCCTCTGCCTTCTGGATCTTGATTACTTCAAGCAACTCAATGACCGCTTCGGCCATATTGCCGGGGACGAAATCCTTCGACGCTTTGCCGAACGCATGGCGGGTACTCTGAGGGGGCTGAGTGGGGACGACGTGGCTCGGAGTCTGGCCCGTTTCGGAGGCGAGGAGTTCGTCGTGGTCCTTCCGGATACGGATCTTGCCGGCGCCTTTCGTTGTGCTCAGCGCCTGCGGGAAGCCTTGACCCGCGAGCCATTCGAGATCGCCGGCCAGTCCCTGCCGGTGACCATGTCGGTCGGCGTGAGCGAGTGGCAGCCCGATGAGCACTGGGAAGGCACCCTGTCGCGGGCCGACAAGGCGCTTTACCTCGCCAAGGAACGCGGTCGCAACCGGATCGAAGTCGTGGAAAACCGCTGATTCGGTGCCGGATCCGGTGATTGACTGCCTTCAGCTGCCAACACCCTGGCGTTGCATGGCCGCTTCCAGAATCCTTCGCAGAAGCTCTCCATAGCCGTATCCCGCCCAGTTGGCCATGATCGCGAGTTTGCCATCAGGGTTCCAGGTGGGATTGAAATTGGCGTCCAGCAGCCTCGGCACCCCGTCGGATCCTGCGCGAAAATCGATCCGGGCATAATCGCGAAACCCCAGGCGTTCGAACAGCCAGGTGCAGTCCCGCACCATGGCGGCGTGTATTTCCTCGTCCAGTTCCGCCTGTCGGAACTGGAGCGCATTCCAGTAGGCGGAATCGGGGTCCGCCTTGGAACCGTAGGAGAGAATCGGAGGCAGTTCGGGATCCAGGCGGCTGTAGTCAATCTCCAGCACGGGCAGGAATTCCAGGCCCGTGTCGGGATTGCCGAGTATGCCCACCGTGTATTCCGGGCCGGTCAGAAAATCCTGGACCA
>SLND01000108.1 GCA_007133205.1 Natronospiraceae bacterium
GCCGCGGCCGAACCTGACGAGGCCGAACCGACCGATGATCCTGACGAGATTGACGGTGCACAGGTCTATGATTCCGCCTGTGCTGCCTGTCATACCGGCGGCGTGGCCGGAGCACCCCGGACTGGTGACGATGCCGGCTGGACCGCCCGTCTCGAAAAGGGTTACGACACCCTGCTTGAGCATTCCATTGACGGCTTCACTGGCGACGCCGGCCATATGCCTGCGCGGGGCGGTCAGCCCGACCTGACCGACGAGCAGGTCGCGGCGGCGCTCGACTACATGCTGGAGCAGCTCGACGACGAGCCGGCTGAATAAGACGGCGGACACCAACCGCTCATGACAACGCCCCGGGCCTGAGACCCGGGGCGTTTGCATTTCAGGTCAGCGAAAATTCTCGGCAGGCGCGAGCTCGATTAATCCGAGCTTCCTCAGCCCTCGGCGCCCAGCAGGTTGCGCAGGCCGGCGAGGTGACCGCGGCCGTTCTCCCGACGGGTCTCCGGGTCTACCGCAGTTCGACCGGCCCAGTAGACATCTTCTTCGGGCAATTCCTCAAGGAAGCGGCTGGGGGTGACTTCCAGGTCCTCACCATAGCGCCGCCGCCGATTGGCATAGCTCAGGGAAAGGCTTTCCCGGGCGCGGGTGATGCCGACATAGAACAGCCGTCGCTCCTCCTCCAGTCCGGCGCCCTCGGTATTGCTATGGTGCGGGAGCAGGTCCTCCTCCATCCCGACCATCCAGACATGGCGGAATTCAAGCCCCTTGGCCGCATGCAGGGTCATCAGTGAGACGCAATCGCCCGGATCGTCGCTGGACCGATCAAGCAGATCCATCAGGCTCATGTGATTGAGGATGTCGGTCAGATCGATGTCACCGTCCGCGCGTTTGGAGATATTGCCCATCCAGGAAAACAGCTCCTCGATGTTCTCCCGCCGACGTTCCGCCGCCTTGCTGTCACGCGCCGTCTCCTCCAGCCAGTCGAGGTAACCCACCTCTTCAACCAGACCACGCGCCGCGCTCACTGGCTCCTCATGCTCGGCCTCGTCTGCCATGTACACCATCCATTGCCCGAAGGTCTCAAGCCTTTCCGCGGTCCGCATGGGGAGCACGTGGTGCAGGCCGACTTCCAGGCAGGCATTGAACAGACTGACGTGGCGTTCCCGCGCATAACCGCCCAGTTTCTCGAGCGTGGTGGCCCCGATCTCCCGTCGCGGGACGTTAATGACGCGCAGAAAGGCACTGTCATCCTCCGGGTTGGCAAGCAGCCTGAGATAGGCAATCACGTCCTTGACTTCGGATCGATCGAAGAAGGACTGGCCACCGGAGAGGTGGTAGGGCATGCGATGCTCGCGCAGGACGCGCTCGAACAGGCGTGCCTGGTGATTGCCCCGATAGAGGATCGCGTAATCACCCCAGTTTCCTCCCTTTTCCATCTTGTGCTGCAGGATTCTGGAGACCACCTGTTCCGCTTCGGAAAAGGCGTCTCGACAGGGGAGGATGTGGACCGGGCCGCCCTCTTCACGCCGGCTCCAGAGCTTCTTGTCGAAAATATGCGGATTGTTGGCGATCACCCGGTTGGCAACCCGCAGGATGCGCTCGGCGGAGCGGAAGTTTTCCTCCAGTTTCACCACATCCAGCCTGGGAAAATCCTCCTGGAGACGTGCAAGGTTTTCGGGTTGGGCGCCGCGCCAGGCGTAGATGCTCTGGTCATCATCGCCGACCACCGTGAAGGCAGCCCGCGGCCCGGCGAGCCGGCGCAGCAATTCATACTGTGCCCCGTTGGTGTCCTGGTACTCATCCACCAGCAGGTAACGAAAACGGTTCTGCCAGTACTCCCGGGCCTTGTCGTCGGAAGTCAGCAAGTCCACCGGCTTGACGATGAGATCGTCGAAATCCACCGCGTTGTAGGCCAGCAGATGGCGTTCGTACTGGGCATAGATTCGGGCGGCAAGCGCGTCGGCCTCGTCATTGGCTTCGGCCACCGCGGCATCGGCGCCAATCTGGGCCGATTTCCAGCCTGAAATGCGTGCCTGGATTCCGTCGATCAGCTGCTGGGCATCGCGGCGATCACCCTTCAGCAGTTCCCGCACCAGGTTGCGGCTGTCCTCGGCATCGAAGATGGTGAAACCGCGTTTCAGTCCCACGCGAGCGTAGTCCTCGCGCAGTATTCGAAGGCCCAGGGTATGAAAGGTGGACACGCCCAGCTTGCGGGCACGCTCGGCGGGAATGAGTCGGCCGACCCGTTCCTTCATTTCCCGCGCCGCCTTGTTGGTGAAGGTGACCGCGGCAATACGTTCCGGCGGCAGGCCACATTCGTCCACCAGCCAGGCGATCTTGTGGGTGATGACCCGGGTCTTGCCACTCCCGGCACCAGCAAGAACCAGGACCGGCCCATCGATGGCGGTCACGGCTCGGCGTTGTTCCGGATTGAGGCGATCGAGTCTGGCGGCGGCGGCGGACATGGCGGATCATTCTACCCGCGCTTCGCACCGCGAACAGTCTTGAATTTTCCACGCCTTGGTGTTCCGCGCCGGCCCCTACTCTCCCATCCGTTCCTGGTGACCGGTGCTGAGCGGGCTGACCGGTGGCGCGCGGCCCTCGACCACATCATCGAGCGAATAGCCGAGATAATCGGCATGCATCGCCCGAACGAGCGAGACGGCCATGAAGACCAGCAAAGCGCAGAAGGGAAAGCCAAGGGTGGTGATTGCATTCTGGAGTGCTTCCAGCCCGCCGCCGAGCAGGAGTGTCGCGGCCACCGCGCCCAGCAACAGGGTCCAGAACACCCGTTGACCGGTCAGCGAAGGCTGGTCATCCGGGCGCGATAGCAGATCGATCACCAGGGCCGCCGAATCCGCCGAGGTCGTCAGAAAGACCACAATAATGATCACTGCCAGCGCGGAGGTTATGGCGGCCAGCGGAAATTCGGCCAGAAAGCCGAACAGTGCTGCGGGAACGTCATCCGGTACCAGGCGACTGAGTTCCACCCCACGGTTCAGTTCCAGATCGATTGCGGCGAGGCCGAAGGTCGAAAACCAGATCACCGTGAACAGCAGTGGAGCGCCCAGGGCACCCGCGACGAATTGACGGATGGTCCGGCCGCGCGAGATGCGCGCAATGAAGATCCCCACGTAGGGCGCCCAGGAAATGGTCCAGGCCCAGTAGAAGACGGTCCAGCTACTCTGCCAGTCGGTCCCCTGGAAGCTTTCGGTCCAGAAGGCCAGCCAGGGCAGGTTCTGCAGGTACTGGCCGACGTTCTCCACTGTTCCGGTGGTGATGAACAGGGTGGGACCCGCGATCCAGATGAAGAGCATGAGTAGCAGAGCGATCGTGATATTGAACTGGGACAGGCGCCGAATGCCCCGGTCCAGGCCGAGCGCTACCGACACCGCGGCGATCACGGTGATGATGGCGACTATGAGCAGCTGCGAGACGGCGCCGACTGGCACATCGAACAGCTGATTGAGCCCGCTGTTGAGCTGCAAGGTGCCCAGACCCACCGAGACGGCAACGCCGAACAGGGTACCCACCACCGCAATGATGTCGATCGTCCAGCCCAGTGGGCCATAGATACGGTGGCCCAGCAGGCCGTAGAAGATGCTGCTGATCCGCATCGGCAGACCCTGGCGATAGGCAAAATAACCGATGGCCAGGGCGGGAAGGGTGAAGATCGTCCAGGTGTGCAGTCCGAAGTGATAGAGCGCGATGCTCATCGCGAGCTGGCCCGCCTCGCGCGTGCCGCCTTCGACGTCCTCCAGGGGTGGCTCGGCAAAATGCGAGAGCGGTTCGGCCACGCCCCAGAACATCAGGATGGTGCCAATCCCGGCGGCAAACAGCATCGTGAACCAGGCCAGGGTGCCGTATTCCGGTCGTTCATCATCCCGGCCCAGTCGAATCGAGCCGTAACGACTCATCGCCACCCAGATCAGAAAGGCCAGCAGGCCGGTCACGCTGAGAATGTAGAACCAGCCGAAATAGGTGGTAGTAAATTCGGTGAGGGTGCCGAAGAGTGCGGCGACTTCGGCATGAAAGGGAATCGCGACGGCCACGAAGACCACCGACAGTCCCGCGGAAACGAAAAAGATTACCGGTATGGCATTGAGGCCAAATGTTCGCGCCATCGCCTGCAACATGAATACACCCCTGATCTTCCAACAAGCAATTCAGGTGACCGCGACCCGTATCGCCGCACTGCGAATTCGTGACAGCATAGAGCCTCTCGCCGGGCTTTGCATTCCCCGGCAGGGTGGTAAGCTGAAAACGCATCCCATCACTGGTGCTGTGAAGGAGGGCCTTAAATGATTCTCAGGGAGTGGCGCGGGGTCACCCCCGCATCCAAGCGTGACGCCTACCTCGATTACATGAAGAAGACGGGGATCAAGGCCCATACCGGACTCAAGGGCAATAACGGGGTCTTCGTGATGACCCGGGACCTGTCCGAAAGCCGCTGTGAGGTCGTGATCCTGACCCTCTGGGACAGCATGGAAGATATCCGGGCCTTCGCCGGCAATGCCCCGGAGCGCGCGCGCTACTACACGAAGGAACAGCAGTACCTGATCGAGATGCCGACCGATGTGACCCACTACGAGGTCGAACACGTGGACGGACTGGGCTGAGTTACCGCACCGCCCTCATTCTGAGTGAAGTTCAACACAGGGCTTGAGCCCGCCCCTCCGGCGGCATGTTTCGTTCGAGACTGCGATAACCGACCGCTTCGCCAATATGCGGTGCCCCGATGGTGGCCACACCGTCCAGGTCCGCCAGCGTCCGCGCCAGCTTCAGAATCCGGTGATAGGCTCTTGCCGAGAAGCCGAGCCGTTCCCCGGCCTGCTCCAGCAGCGCCCGACCCGCCGCATCGGTCCGGCAGTGGCGGTTTACTCCCGGATTGTCGAGGCCCGCGTTGGCACCCCCCTGGCGCTCGATCTGAATCCGCCGCGCTGCGATCACCCGCTCCCGTACCGCTGCACTTGCTTCCCCCGGTGGTGCTTCCGGACGCAGCAGTTCCCTTTCCGGGCGCGGCACCACCAGTTGCAGATCAATCCGGTCCAGCAATGGTCCCGAAATCCGGGCACGGTATCGCTCGACCTGATCCGGGGTGCAGCGGCAATTGCCGGCAGGATCACCCAGATGACCGCAGGGACAGGGATTCATCGCCCCCACCAGTTGAAAACGGGCGGGAAACGTGGCGCGGCGTGCTGCCCGCGAAATGTGAATCTCGCCTGTTTCGAGCGGTTCGCGCAGGACTTCCAGCACCTTGCGACTGAATTCCGGAAGTTCATCGAGAAAGAGCACGCCGCGATGCGCCAGGGATATCTCCCCGGGTGCCGGACGGGAGCCTCCGCCCACCAGTGCTACCCCTGAGGCGGTGTGGTGGGGGCTGCGGAACGGGCGCTGCTTCCATCGCGCAGGGTCCAGGCCCTCACCGCTCACCGAAGCCACCGCCGCCGCTTCCAGCGCTTCCGCTTCGCTCATGGGCGGCAGGATCCCCGGCAGCCGGCTGGCCAGCATGCTCTTGCCGGTCCCGGGCGGGCCGATCAGGAGCAGCGAATGACCGCCGGCTGCCGCGACTTCCAGCGCCCGTCGCGCCTGGTGCTGGCCCCGGACGTCGGCGAGATCCACGCCTCCGGTCCGGGTCTCGGCAGATACCGGTTCCGGTCGCCGCAGTCCATCTCCCTCTTCGCACAGGGCCGCGACCACATCCGCCAGGGTGGCGCCGGTCCGTACCTCGGCGTCCCGGACCAGTGCCGCTTCACCTCCATTTTCCGGTGGCACCACCAGGCAGCGCTTCATCCGGGCGGCCCGACAGGCCGCGGGCAGGGCCCCCTGCACCGCGCATAGCCGTCCGGATAGCGACAATTCGCCGAGAAACTCGTAGCCGTCCAGCGCGTTCTCGGGGATCTGCTCACTGGCCGCCAGGATGCCGAGCGCAATGGCCAGGTCGAAGCGGGTTCCCTCCTTGGGCAGATCCGCCGGTGCCAGGTTGACGATCACACGGCTGCGCGGAAACTCCAGCCCGGCATTGGCAATCGCCGCCCGGACCCGGTCCCGGCTTTCCCGTACCGCCGTCTCCGGCAGCCCGACCACCGAAAGCGACGGCAGGCCGCGCGCGACATGAACCTCCACCCGGACCTCCGGAGCATCCACCCCGGACTGGGCGCGGCTTCGCACCTGCGCAAGACGCATGCTCTTCCCCCCTTTGATTGTCCCAGGGGCCAAAGCATGCCTGTTGCCGCCGCCGGACGCTGCCGGTCAGACGCCCAGACGGGTGTAGGAAATTGCAGCAAGGGGTATGCGGCGGGCTCGGTCTGGCTCAGCGACGAAGTTGCTCGCGCTTGGCGGCGTACTCTTCCCTCGGGGGACCTTCCGCGAGCTCGATTGCCCGTTCGAGGGCCCGGGCCGCTCGCCGGTCGCGTTCCATCGCGTAATAGACCCGGAAGGCGGCGTAATGGAACTGGTGTTCGTCACTGTGCATCCGGATTGCGCGCTGCAGATAGGTTCTGGCCTCGTCCAGATCGCCCCGCCGTTCCGCCTCGATTCCCTCCATGAAATGATGGAAGGGATCGTAGCGCTGCACTTCCTCCAGGCGCTCGGCGAGTGCGGCCCGTTCGGCCTCCTGGCCGGTGCGCTCATACAGGGCGGCAAGGTTGGTCAGGGTCGAACTGTGTTCCGGATCATGTTCCAGTCCCTGCAGGTAGGCGTATTCGGCCGATTCGTAATCGCCGGCGCGGCGATGCACCAGGCCCAGGGTGTTCCAGCCCCCGGCATGATCTTCCGCCAGCTGGAGTGAGCGCCGGGCATGGAAAAAGGCGTCCAGAAGCCGGCCATCGTTCATGGTCTCGACCGCGCGGTTGTTGTGGAAGTAGGCCAGCGCCCGTTCATCCGAAATCTGGCTGACATGCCGATCCCGCGAGCCGATCAGTTCCGGCTCGAAATCCGCCGTGTTCCAGCGTCCGGCGACACGGACCCCGGCATTCACATGGCGGGTTTCATAAATGACATCACCCTCGCGGTCCCAGACCAGTGCGTCACCCACATCCTGCACCACGGCGTGCATGCCGGCCTGGCGGGCGAGGGCGACGAAGGTGAGGGTAAAGGAAAGGCAATTGCCCTTGCCCGAGGCAATGGTCTCGCTGACCGTGCGGGTCACGCTGTTGTCATACTCGCGAAACAGTTGGCCCGAGCCGAGCAGACGGTCGCTGAGCTGTTCCAGGCGGTTGGTCACCGAACGGGTACGCAGCTGTCGGCCGCTGGTGAGGATCTGTGCCTCGGGGGTCAGGCCCATGATCTCCCGCTCGCCGGGGATTTCCACTCCGCCGATCAGGCTGCCCACAGTCCACGCGATTCCCAGGGTCCAGGTGCTCATGTCGCCTCCCGCCCGTCAGTGTCCGGCCCCTCCGGCGCCGGACCGCGATACCCTGTAGGACTGATAATAGCCCAGCCCGGTTCCCGTCCTGAACCGGGCCCGGATATCACTGATCGCGATTCTGTTCCTCAAGCTCCGCCAGTCGCGCCTCGAGCGCCTCCAGGCGGGCGCGGGCCCGTCCCAGCACCTCGGCCTGGGCGTCGAACCCCTCACGGGTCACCACGTCGAGACGGCCAAGCGCCGCCTGCAGGGACTCGCGGAAATTGCGTTCCATGTCGCTGCGCAGATGCTGCAGTCCTTCGGGCAGATTTTCCGCCAGCTGGCGGGCCATTTCGTCGATCTTGCGGGTATCGATCACCATCCGCGCTTCTCCGGCTGTGGTGGCTGTCGCGCCTGTTCCCGGTTTCAGTATAGCGGTGGCCGTGTTCTTGCGAAAATGCCCGCCCCTGCCCAGAATGAAGCGGTGTTGTCCTTTTCGAGCAGGGGAGGCAGACCCGGATGAAGATGCTGGTCGCGGTGATCAAGCCCTTCAAACTCGACGATGTGCGCGAGGCCCTGTCCGATGTAGGCGTACAGGGCATCACCGTGACCGAGGTCAAGGGCTTCGGACGACAGAAGGGACATACCGAACTGTATCGGGGTGCGGAATACGTGGTCGATTTCCTGCCCAAGATGAAGATCGAGGTCGCGGTCCCGGACGATCTGCTGGACCAGGTCGTCGAAGCAATTACCGGAGCGGCCCGGACCGGCAAGATTGGTGACGGCAAGATCTTCATCTACGAGCTCGCCCAGGCCATCCGTATCCGCACCGGCGAGACCGATGCCGAGGCCCTTTAGGGAGGCTCAGACAATCAGGTTGGTGCCTGCAGCCAGGGCAGGCAAGGTGAGAGAACCACGCGCCGGCCCCGCGGGTCCATAAGGTAAAGCGGGCGCGGCCAATCAGGGCGCAAGGCCCGGGGGTGTTGTTGATGAAACGCTTTTTGATATTCGTGGTCGTCGGGCTGTTCGCGGGCCTGCTCATGGCCCAGGAGGCCTATCGCTGGGTGGATGAGGAAGGCAATGTCCACTACAGCGATCAGCCGCCACCGGAGGATGAACAGGATGCCGAACGGGTTCGCCTGGACGCGGGCACGCGGGCGGACGATATCGACGAGGCGATCGAGGACGAGGAACTCGAGGAGGATGAGGACGGCGGTCCCATTCTGAGCGAGGAAGAATGCGCCGCCCTCGAGAATCGTCTGGCCGAGATGCGCGAGGCCGATGTTCTCTACGAGCTGGGCGAGGACGGAGAGCAGGAGGAGCTCGACCCGGAAGCGGCCGCCGAGGAAATCCGTCGCCTCCAGGATCGGATCGACGCCTACTGTGAATAGGCGCTGCTCAGGAGTGAGCAGAACCCTCGTCTGACTGCCCGGTGGCCGCGCCAAAGAAGGGCGGCATGGCCAGTGCACCCTGGTGCACCGCCGCACTGTAATACCTGGTCCTCAGCTTGCGCGCATCTCCGGCGCGGAATTCCGGCCACGGCCCCCGGGCCCGCGCCATCGTGGCCGACCACCAGCCGCTGGGATAGACCGGCTGTGGAAACTGCAGGGTGTGCAGGCAGCCGAAGCCCGCCGCCGACATGGCCGCGCGCATGGCCTGAATCAGATCGAGATGAATCAGTGGCGATTCACTCTGCTGGACCAGCAATCCCTCGGCTCCCAGCACCCGGCGGCATTCCCGGTAGAAGCTTTCATTGAACAGGCCCTCGCCAGGCCCCACCGGATCCGTGCTGTCCACGATTACCACGTCCGCGCTCTCATCCGCCGCCGCGGCCATCCAGGCGACGCCGTCCTCGAAAAGCAGCTCGGCACGCGGGTCGTGATTGGACTCGCACAGCTCCGGGAAAAAGCGCTCCGCGACCCGGGTGACCCTCTCGTCGATGTCGACCTGGGTGACCTGGGTCACCTCCGGGTGCTTGAGAACTTCCCGCAGGGTGCCGCAGTCCCCGCCGCCAATGATCACCACCCGGCGTGGCCGCGGATGGGTCAACAATACCGGGTGGGACAGCATCTCGTGATAGACGAAGTTATCCCGTTCGCTGAGCATCACATAGCCGTCAATCACCATCAGATGGCCAAAGCCTTCCGTGTCGTAGACCTCGATCTTCTGATAGGGGCTCTGCTCCGAATGCAGGCGTCCCCGGTGGCGCAGGGACATCGCCAGTCCCGCTTCATCCGCCAGCTCGGTGAACCATTCCGAAGAATCCAGATGCCTTGGGTTCATCGCCTGCTCCGTCCGGGGTCGAGGTGAAACGGCCGTTATGAACGATTGACTGGATCACAGCCCTTGCGACTGCCATCGATTATACGCAAGGTCCCCTGGCACTCCGCTACAATCGCAGGAGTTCGTGCGGTTTCATCTGCGTATCCATTCACGCATCTTCATCACAGGGCGGGTCAATGAAACAGGATCGGGATCATCCCCGCGAAATCTATGCCGTCGAGCGCTGGAGCGAAGCTTACTTCGATGTCGACGAGGACGGCTGCGTTCGCGTGCATCCGCAACCATCCAGGCCCGGTGGCACCCTGTCCGGGATCGTCAACGGTGCCCTCGAGCAGGGTTTGCGCCTGCCCTTGCTGCTGCGTTTTCGCGGCATATTGCGTGATCGGGTCGATACCCTGTGCGGGGCCTTTGATCGCGCACGGGCCCATGACGACTATCCCGGGGATTACACCGCGGTCTATCCGGTCAAGGTCAACCAGCAGCGTGCGGTGGTCGAGGAAATCGTGCGCCATGGTGGCAGTCGGGTCGGCCTGGAGGCGGGCTCCAAGCCCGAACTGCTGGCGGTTCTGGGCCTGGCCCCGGCCGGCAGCGTGATCATCTGCAATGGTTACAAGGATCGCGAATATCTGGATCTCGCCCTGACCGGCCAGCGCATGGGCCATCGCGTCCATGTGGTGATCGAAAAGCTCTCGGAAGTGGATGCCCTGATTGCGCGCGCGCGCGAACGTGATCTGGAACCACGCATTGGCATTCGCGTGCGTCTGGCCAGCGTCGGTTTCGGCAACTGGCAGAACACCGGAGGCGAAAAATCCAAGTTCGGCCTATCCGCCAGCCAGCTCCTCATTGCCGTCGATCGCCTGCGTGCCGCGGGCATGGAACACTGCCTGCAACTGCTCCATTTCCACCTCGGTTCCCAGCTGTCCAACATCCGCGATATCCAGCGCGGCATGCGAGAGGCTGCCCGCTTCTATGCCGAGCTGCATGCGCTCGGGATTCCGATTCGCGTGATGGATGTGGGCGGCGGACTCGGTGTCGATTACGAAGGCACTCGCTCACGCGCTTTCTGTTCGATGAATTACAGCGTGGACCAGTACGCGCAGAGCATTGTCCGTGCCCTCGGCGAGATCTGCCGTGAGCAGGACCTGCCTTGCCCGGACATCATCACCGAATCCGGGCGTGCCCTGACCGCTCACCACGCGGTTCTGGTCACGGATATCGTGGATGTAGAACCGGCTCCCGGCGAAAATGCCGAAGCCCCGGCGGCAGATGCGCCGATGGTCCTGGCGGATTTGTGGGAGCTTTATCGCGAGGGTGGCGGGCGCGCGCCGGTGGAGGTCTACCACGATGCCCTGCACTGGATTGATGAAGCGCGCGCCATGCATGTACACGGTGTCCTCACACTGGCCGAGCGCGCCGCCGCGGAGCGCCTCTACCATGCCATCTGCCGGAGTGTGCACCGGCGCCTGGATCCCAGGGTTCGTCACCACCGTGATGCACTCGATGAGCTCAATGAAAAGCTCGCCGACCGCCTGTTCTGCAATTTTTCCCTGTTCCAGTCCCTGCCCGATGTCTGGGCCATCGAGCAGGTCTTTCCCATTCTCCCCGTCGAGGGCATGGACCAGCCTCTGGATAACCGCGTCCTGATACGTGATCTGACCTGTGACTCGGACGGTCGTGTCGATCACTATGTCGACCGCAACGGCCTCGAAGCGACCCTGCCCTTTCCCGCGCCAAGGGCCGGCGACCGGCTCGCCTTCTTCATGGTCGGTGCCTACCAGGAAATCCTGGGCGACATGCATAATCTTTTCGGTGACACCGATTCGGTTAATGTGGAGCTGGACGCGGACGGCGGTTTCCATTTCAGTGGCGGTGAGAGTGGTGATCGTGCCGAGACGCTGTTGCGTTACGTCCACATAGATCCGGAGGCGCTGCATGCCGCCTATCGCGACAAGATCCGCGCTGCCGGGCTGACACCGGAGGAGGCCGAAGCATTGCTGGATGAGTTGGAACGCGGCCTGGGGGCCTACACTTATCTCAGTCGGGACTAAAATCAGGGCCTCCCGGAACCCGGCAAACTCGATGACTGATACCTGAGGCAGGACGGAATACCATGACCGAAGCTATCTCCACCGCCTTTGCAGGCCTCGGCGCCATGGGACAGCCCATGGCGGCCAACCTTCATCGCGCGGGGCAACTTGCAGTGGTGTGGAATCGCAGTCCCGAAAAGGCCGCCGCCTTTTCACGTGATTTCGACACCCCCACTGTGGATGATGCCGCGGAGCTACCCGGACACGCCTCCATTGTCTGCCTTTGTGTGACCGCTGACGCTGACGTGCTGTCACTGGTGGACCGTCTGCTGCCGAATCTCGGTGCAAACCACGTGGTGGTGGATTTCTCGACTGTCAGCCCGGCCACGGCCCGCGAGGCCGCCCGCCGTTGTGGCGGTGTTGGTGCCGGTTTCATCGATGCCCCGGTTTCGGGCGGGACCGAAGGCGCCGAGCGCGGAACCTTGTCGGTCATGGTGGGAGGTCCCCGGGAGCTTATCCAGCATGTGCAGCCGATCCTGGCCACCGTGGGCGGCCGGATCAATGAGATGGGACCGGTCGGGGCGGGACAGGCGACCAAGGCGGTGAACCAGGTGGCCGTGGCCGGGATCAATCAGGCGATCAGCGAAGCCATGGCCTTCGCCGAATACCAGGACCTGGATCTCGACGCGGTGCGCGAGGCCCTCTCCGGCGGGGTCGCCGATGGCTGGTTCCTGCGCCATCGCGCCCCCAACATGCGTGATCGCGAATATCCGCTCGGTTTCCGGGTCGACCTGCATGACAAGGACCTGGCCATCTGCCAGCGGATCGCGGCGGATGCCGATGTCCAGCTGCCCGTGGTCGAGATGACCCGGATCCATTATCGGCGACTGCTTGACCTGGGCCATCAGGCCGAGGATGTCTCCTCCCTTCACCGCCTCAAGCGCGCCATGTTCAGCGGGGCCGACTCATGAAAACGGCGAGCACGGAGCGGGACGGCGGCGCCGATTTCCTGCCGGATTTCTGCTCTGCTCCGGTCGCGCTGGTGGTCATACTGATCGCCCAGTTGCTCGCCTTCCTGATCGTGCTCGCCCGAAGTCCCTTCGATGCCGGATTCTGGGTCAGCCTGGGGGTCATCTCCCTGTTTCTCCAGTGGATCGCGCTGTGCAGTGCCGCGGCCCTGTGTGCGCTGCGACCGCGTCTGACGCGCCTGGCACGGAGTCAGGCCGCCGTGCTGGTCTATGTCCTGCTGGTAATCATCACACTGCTCTTGTCGGCACTGGCCTGGTGGGTTTCCTGGTACAGCGGGATCGGGGTGGAATGGATCGGTGAATCCGCCTGGCAGTTCCTGTTCCGCAATACCGCGATCAGTGCCATCGCCAGTGCCCTGCTTCTGCGCTACTTCTACGTGCAGCATCAATGGCGGCTGAATGTGCGCCGGGAGGCGACGGCCCGGATCGAGGCGCTGCAGGCACGTATCCGTCCCCATTTCCTCTTCAACAGCCTCAATACCGTCGCGGCCTTGATCCCGGTGCGGCCCGAAGTTGCGGAAAATGCGGTCGAGGACCTATCCGACCTGTTCCGCGCCGCGCTCGACGATGCTCCCGACGGTGGCCCCCTCGCCGAGGAAGTCGATCTCGCCGAGCGTTACCTGCGCCTGGAAGCCCTGCGTCTGGGTGATCGGCTGGAGCTGGACTGGCAGATTCCGAGCGACGCCATTCGTGGCGTGCGGGTGCCCAAGCTCGTTCTTCAGC
>SLND01000023.1 GCA_007133205.1 Natronospiraceae bacterium
AATCATGCCCATGCTTTCCGCGATTCTTTCCATTGCCGGACTGGCGCTTGCCTTCGGCCTGATTCTCGGTTTTGCCGCGGTACGCTTCCGTGTGCGGGGCAATCCGGTGGCGGACCAGGTGGACTCGCTGTTGCCGCAGACGCAATGCGGGCAATGCGGCTATCCCGGCTGTCGGCCCTATGCCGAGGCGATTGCCAGCGGCGAGGCGGACATCAACCAGTGCCCGCCCGGGGGCGAGGCCACCATTCATGCCCTGGCCGATCTGCTGGACCGCGACCCCAAGCCCCTGAACCCGGAGAATGGCGAGGAGACGGCGGCCACCGTGGCCGTGATCGACGAGGACAACTGCATCGGCTGCACCAAGTGCATCCAGGCCTGTCCGGTGGATGCCATTGTCGGCGCTTCCCGGCAGATGCACACGGTGATCGAAGACGAGTGCACCGGCTGTGATCTCTGCGTCGAACCCTGCCCGGTGGACTGCATCGACATGGTCCGCCGCCGGCAGGATGTCAGCGAATGGCGGGTACCCTTTCCCCAGTAACGGAAAACCACGGGCCTCAAACTGCGGGCCGGCCATGTCCATTGCCGGGATGAGCTGCTTGCAGCCTGGCGCCTGATGCCTGAAGGTTCGAGAAATGAGGAAGCTCCACGGATTCCCGGGCGGACTGCAACTGGACGGGCACAAGACCCTGGCGACCGGCGAGGCTTCCACGCGGCCACCGCTTTCCCACGAGTATGTCCTCCCCCTGCTTCAGCATGAGGGGGATCCGGCCCGCGCGGTCGTCGCGGCGGGTGACAGCGTGCGCCGTGGCCAGGTCGTGGCACGCGCCGAGGGTTATCTGAGCCTGCCGATCCATGCGCCCACCTCCGGCACCATCAGCGCGATCGAAGCCCGCCCGATACCCCATCCCTCGGGACTGATGGCCGAATGCATCGTCCTGCGCGCCGACGGCCGCGATGAGGTCGTCGAGCCACGCCCGCCGATTTCCGACCCGGAGGCAATTCACCCTTCCCGCCTGCGCAATCGCCTGCGCGAATGCGGCGTCGCCGGGCTCGGCGGCGCGGCCTTCCCGACCCACGTCAAGCTCAATCCGGCCCGGCACCGGATCCACACCCTGATCCTCAACGGTGCCCAGTGCGAGCCCTACATCAGTTGTGACGACATGCTCATGCGCGAACGCGCCCTCGAGGTGGTCGCCGGGGGCCAGGTGCTGCTGACCGCCCTGCAATGCGAGCGGCTCATCGTGGCGATCGAGGAAGCCACTCCAGAGGCGATACGGGCCATCCAGACGGCGATCACGGAGCTCGGCGACCCGCGCCTGGAACTGGCGGTGGTGCCGGCGCGCTACCCGGAAGGCGGTGAACGCCAGTTGATCCAGACCCTCACGGGACAGGAAGTACCCAGCGGCGGGTTGCCGGCCGATCTCGGCGTGCTGTGCCAGAACGTCGCCACCGCGGCCGCGGCCTGGCGGGCGCTGGCCCACGGAGAAGCACTCACCGAACGCATGGTGACCGTCACCGGGAGCGGGGTGCGCTCACCCTGCAACGTGATTGCGCGAATCGGAACGCCGGTGCGTGACCTGATAGCCCACGCCGGCGGCTATACCCCGGAGGTGGAGCGCCTGATCATGGGTGGCCCGATGATGGGCTTTGCCCTGGACAATGACGAAATACCAGTGGTCAAGGGCAGCACCTGCGTCCTGGCGGCGAGCCGGGAAGACGGTGTCGCGCAACGCGAACCCATGCCCTGCATCCGCTGCGGCGAATGCGCCGAGGTCTGTCCCGCCAGCCTCCTGCCCCAGCAGCTTTACTGGCATGCCCGCGACCGGGACTTCGATGCCCTGCGGGACTACGACCTTTTCGACTGCATCGAGTGCGGCTGCTGTGATCTGGTCTGTCCCAGCCATATTCCCCTGGCCCAGTATTTTCGCGCGGCCAAGACCGAGATCTGGAACCGCCAGCGCGAACGCAGTCGCGCGGAACAGGCGCGCCGGCGTCATGAGTTTCGCCAGGCCCGTCTCGAACGCGAACAGGCCGAACGCCGGCGCCGCCTGGAAGAAAAGAAGAAACGTCTCGAGCAGCGGGAATCGGCGGGCCCGGACAAGGCGGATGTGGCGGATATCATTTCGCGAGCCCGAACCCGGAAGAAGCGTGGACGCAAGGGGGAAAGCGACTGATGCGCTTCGAAACCAGCCCCGCACCCCATCTCGCACCGGCCAACTCCGTCACCCGGATGATGGCCCAGGTACTGCTGGCCCTGGTCCCGGCCCTGCTGGCCTGGGTCTGGTTCTTCGGCTGGGGCATCGTATTCAACATCCTGATCGCCACGGCTGTCGCGCTGGCGGCCGAATCGGCGATGCTGAGCGCAAGGGGCAAACCGCTACGGCCCCACCTGCTGGATCTCAGTGCGGTGGTCACCGCCGTGCTGATCGCCATGTGCCTGCCGCCCCTGACCCCCTGGTGGATCACCGCCACCGGGGTCGGTTTCGCGATCATCTTTGCCAAGCATCTCTATGGCGGGCTCGGCTACAATCCGTTCAACCCGGCGATGGCCGGCTATGTGGTCATCCTGATTTCCTTTCCGGTGGAAATGACCCAGTGGCTGCCCCCGCGCCAGATCGCCGGAGAGGATTTTCCCGGTGCCCTGGCGCAACTGTATGCCATTCTCACCGGCGACTTGCCGGGCGAGGCCACGGTGGATGCGATCAGCCAGGCGACTCCGCTGGATGTGATGAAGACCGAACTGGGCATGGCCCGGACCATGGCCGAAATCACCGCGGATCCGCGGTTCGGCGACATGGGCGGCTATGGCTGGGAATGGATCGGCAATGGAATCCTGGTGGGTGGCCTGTGGCTGCTGTACGCCAGGGTGATCCGCTGGCAGATTCCGGTGGCGGTCCTGGCCGGGGTGCTGATTCCGGCCACCCTGTTCCATTTCACCGACCCGGGGGCCTTCCCCTCCCCGGCCTTTCATCTGTTCAGCGGCGCGACCCTGCTGTGCGCCTTCTTCATTGCCACCGATCCGGTATCCGCGTCCACCACCCGCACCGGCCGCCTGATCTATGGCTTCGGTATCGGGGTGCTGATCTACGTGATCCGCACCTGGGGCGGTTATCCGGACGCGGTGGCCTTCGCGGTATTGCTGATGAACATGGCGGTTCCCCTGATCGACCGCTACACCCGGCCACGAAGCTATGGACATTGATCGCAAGCTGCTGCGCAACATGCTCCTGAGTGCCGGACTGCTCTCGGCCTTCGCGGTCGTGGGTACCGCACTGGTGGCCCTGACCGAGCAGATGACCCGGGAGCGGATCGAATACAACGAACAGCTTGCCCTGCGCTCCACCCTGGACGAGATCGTGCCGTCGGAACGCTACGACAATGACATCACCCGGGACACCCTCGAGCTGCCCCCCACGGGGGAGCTGGGCAGCACCGAGCCGGTACTCGCCTACCGCGCACGCAAGTCGGACGAGCCGGTCGCCGCGATCTTTCCGGTGATCGCGCCGGACGGCTACAACGGCGCGATTCATCTGCTGCTGGGGGTCTACGTGGA
>SLND01000043.1 GCA_007133205.1 Natronospiraceae bacterium
ATCCGGAATGGTCGCGCGGCGAGTGTCTGGCGGGTTTTCTCCAGCGCTTCAAGGGCCGGCCGGATACGTCCATGCCCGAACACGAGCGCAAACTCCTCGCCACCATAACGATAGGCCTTTGCTCCGGCCCCGGTGCGCTGCAGCACACTCGCCACCCGCCGCAGCACCTGGTCGCCGACATCATGGCCCCAGCGGTCATTGAACTGCTTGAAGTGGTCCACGTCCACCATCGCCACCATCGGCGCCCCCCGGAGCAGGCGCGATTCCAGCGCCCGCCTGCCGGGCAGGCCGGTCAGCTCGTCCACGAAGGCGAGATACCAGGCATGGATCAACAGTCCGAGGAGCAGGATCGCAATACTGCCGCCGGCCAGGGTCAGCGAGAGCGGCTCGAGCTCGCTGTGACCGGCCAGCGCCACCAACGGCACCGCGGCGGCCAGGATGCCGGCGCGTACCACCTCCGGCTTCCAGGCCTGTCGAATCGCGAGCAGGAATACGCCTGTGGCTGCAAGCAACTCCGGGAACTGGATTGACAAGTGCATGCCGATGCTGAGCGAGGCCTCCAGTACCGTGCCGGGGTCGCCCAGGACATTGCCCCGCAGTGCAACGCCGCCAGCCAGCACCAGGGCAGCGAGACCGGCGAGCGGGCCAATGGCGGCCGGTCCTCTTTCCCGCGCCATGCCCGCCGCGACCAGGCCCAGGGCCGGAAGCGCCACCAGCAGGGGAATCCAGTTTTCGGCCGGGATCACGGATGCCATACGGAGGACGGCGTAGCTGGCAACGATCAGGAACAGGCCGACCACGGCGCGCCACTGCCCGAACAGCATGGCCAGCAGAATGGCGCTGGCGTTGATGACGGCGAGGATGATTTCCCACAGGCCGATATACGCACTGATCCACTGTGCCAGCACGGGGGCAAGCCACCCCGCATAGGCGCCCGCGAGGCCCAGGGGAAGAAAAACACCGATAATATGTCTAATTGCGTCCCTCATGGACACCCCGCATGGGGCCACGGACCGTCAATTTCCGGGGAATGTGCACGGCTGGACACGACGGGCTCCCTCCCTGGGATGAGATTCGGTTTTCCCTAATCTTAACGCATCCCCCGGATTACGCATCCCATATTGTGCGCGTCTGGCTGGTATAATGCGCCGGTTATCCATCCGAACCTGGAATATTCCCTTGATTGAGCAACTTCGCAATGTCGCGATCGTGGCCCATGTGGACCACGGCAAGACCACGCTGGTCGATCGTCTCCTGCAGCAGTCCGGCACCCTGGAGCGTGCCGAGAAGCTGCCGGAGCGGGCCATGGATTCCAATGATCTCGAGCGCGAGCGCGGTATCACCATTCTCGCCAAGAATACCGCCATCCGCTGGCAGGATTACCGCATCAACATCGTGGATACCCCCGGCCACGCCGATTTCGGGGGCGAGGTCGAGCGGGTGCTGTCGATGGTGGACGCCTTCGTTCTCCTGGTGGACGCGGTTGACGGGCCCATGCCCCAGACCCGCTTCGTCTGCGCCAAGGCCTTTGCCCACGGGCTGCGCCCGATCGTGGTGATCAACAAGGTCGATCGTCCCGGCGCGCGGCCGGACCACGTACTGAACCAGACCTTTGACCTGCTCGATCACCTGGGCGCGAGCGACGAGCAGCTCGATTTCCCGGTGATCTACAGTTCCGCGCTGGAGGGCTGGGCCTCGGATGAGCCGACCCCGGGCGAGGACATGAATCCGCTGTTCCAGACCCTGGTGGATCACTGTCCGCCGCCGGACGTGGACCCCCACGGACCGCTGCAGCTCCAGGTCAGCTCCCTGGACTACTCCAGCTATCTCGGCGCGATCGGCATCGGCCGCATCAAGCGCGGCAGCCTGTCCCGCAACAGCCAGGTGACGGTGCTCGACCGCGAGGGCGGCAGCCGGCGTGAGCGGGTGATGCAGGTCTTCACCTTCCTCGGCCTCGAACGAGTGGACAGCGAGCGCGCCAACGCCGGCGACATTGTCGCCTTTGCCGGGATCGAGAAGCCGCTGATCTCCGACACCCTCTGCGATCCGGCCCACCCGGAGGCCCTGCCGGCGCTGACGGTGGATGAGCCGACCATCAGCATGACCTTCGAGACCAACACCTCGCCCTTTGCCGGCCAGGATGGACGCTTCGTCACCAGCCGCCAGATACGTGAACGCCTGTTCCGCGAGGCGATCCACAACGTCGCCCTGCGGGTCGAGGAAACCGATAACCCGGAATGCTTCCGTGTCGCCGGTCGCGGCGAGCTGCACCTGGCGATCCTGCTGGAGAACATGCGCCGGGAAAGCTATGAACTGGCGGTCTCGCGGCCGCAGGTGATCGTGCGCGAGATCGAGGGCGAGCAGCGCGAACCCTGGGAACGGCTGACCGTGGATGTCGAGGAAGGGCACCAGGGTGCGGTCATGGAAGCGCTCGGCGAGCGCGGCGGACGTCTCGAAGACATGGCGCCGGACGGCCGCGGCCGCGTCCGTCTCGACTACATGATTCCCGCCCGGGGTCTGATCGGTTTCCAGAGCGATTTCCGGACCCTGACCTCGGGCTCGGGCATCCTCCACCACGTCTTCGATCACTACGGCGTGACCACCGATGCCGGCCTGGGTGCGCGCCGTAATGGCGCGATCATTTCCAACAGCCGCGGCAAGGCGGTGGCCTTCGCCCTGTTCAATCTCCAGGAGCGTGGCCAGATGCTGATCGGCCCGGGGGATGACATCTACGAAGGGCAGGTGGTCGGCATCCATGCCCGCGACAATGACCTCACGGTCAATCCGCTCAAGGCCAAGCAGCTCTCGAACGTGCGCGCCGCGGGCAAGGACGACAACATCCAGTTGATGCCGCCGATGCGCCTGACCCTTGAGCAGTCACTGGAAATCATCAACGACGATGAACTGGTGGAAGTCACCCCCAACCATCTGCGAATCCGCAAGCGGCACCTGAGCGAAAGCGATCGCAAGCGGGCCTCGCGGGTGGCCAACGCCTGAGGCTTTCGGTCATCATCAAGGGCTGGATCCAGTAGCGATGCATCAAGTCGTGAGCAACCAACTCGACATTGACCGCCGGCTTTCGGTCGCGCCCATGATGGAGCGAACGGACCGTCATTTCCGGTATTTCCTGCGCCTGATCAGTCACAGGACCCTGCTGTACACGGAAATGGTCCATGCCCGTGCCGTTCTCAACGGCGACCGGGAACGCATGCTGGGTTACTCGGCCGAGGAACACCCGGTGGCCCTTCAGCTCGGTGGCAGCGAGCCCCGGGACCTGGCCCGCGCGGCGGCAGCGGGCGAGTCGATGGGCTACGACGAGATCAATCTCAATGTCGGCTGCCCCAGTGACCGGGTCCAGGCCGGGCGCTTCGGTGCCTGCCTGATGAAGGAACCGGACACCGTGGCCCGCTGCGTGGAAGCCATGCGCCGGGAAGTGCACGTGCCGGTCACGGTCAAGTGCCGGATCGGTGTCGATGAACTGGACCATTTCGATCATCTCGCCGGTTTCATCGCCACCGTGGCCGATGCCGGCTGCGAGGTCTTCGTGATCCA
>SLND01000047.1 GCA_007133205.1 Natronospiraceae bacterium
AAGGGGGAGAGATTGTGGATCCTCCCCCTTGGAGCGAGCGCCAGCGAGTGAGAAGGGGGAGAGATTGTGGATCCTCCCCCTTGGAGCGAGCGCCAGCGAGTGAGAAGGGGGAGAGATTGTGGGTCCTCCCCCTTGGAGCGAGCGCCAGCGAGCGAGAGGGGGGAGTTAGAGGGGGATCCTGTTTTCCTCCCCCTTGCCTGCAGCAGCAGGAAAGGGCAAGGGCTTTTCGTTCAATCTTTGCCGGCCCGGGGGCTGATCCATTGCCGGACCCGCGCGCGCCAGGCGCGGGTGCGCGGGTGCTGTTCGAGATCACGCAGGGGCAGCCAGCAGTGGCGGGCGAGGAAGGCCAGGGGCGCGGAGACGGCCACGCCCCGGCGCCGCAGTTCGGTACGAAGTTGCCGGCCTTGCGCGGCCGAGAGGCGAAGCTGGGCCAGCATCCGGGCTCGACGGATTGGACCCGCTGTACCGCGGGCAAGGGATTCGAGATCCACCAGCACCGCCTGCGGTCCGCCCTGCCCGTCTTCGCGGATCAGGATGTTGTCGGCGGAAAAATCGCGGCAGTGCAGCCCCGCCCGGCTCATCTGGCTGACCAGTTCAGCGACCGCCTCGAGGGGCAGGCGGCTGTCTCCTGCCCTGCGCCTGTGTTCCCCCAGGCTGCGACCCTCGACGAAACCATGGATCAGCGTATAGCCGCGCCGCTTGCCGGCACGACGATACTCAGCCAGGGCCAGGGGCTGCGCCAGCCAGCGGGCACCGTCACCCTCCAGCGCGACCGCCCGGGCGAAGGTCCGGGCCAGTCGGGGAAGATGACGGCGGCCGGGCAGACTGCGCTTGATCACGCAGTCGTGGCCGGCGAGTTCGGCGCGGTGGAGGCGATGGCGCTGGTTCTGGTGCAGTAGCCTTCCGGGCGGGGGATCGGCAAGCAGGGTCGCACGCAGGTCTTCGGTGGGCGGGCCGGCTTCGGGATGCAGCCACAGGCGCACGCGGGCTTGGTCCGCATCGACATCCATACCCCAGGGGCGTGGCGGAACGTTTTTTGGCTCGGCTCCGGATTCCCGCACGGGGCCAGGGCGGTCCGTTTCGGCATCAGGGCCCGGCGCTCGCACCATGCTGGTCTCCTTGTCCATTGCCCCCGGTGTCCCGATACCGCGACGGTTGCGGCCCGAGCCGGACTATCCAGACGCAGGATGATGCCTCATCCGGGTCGGAGGTCAAGGCGGCAGGCGGCAGCGGCCTGTGACAGCTTCGGGCGGGGCGGGCTATAATCGCGGCCCGCACCCGCCGGCGTATCCCTCCATGGGCCCGTAGCTCAGTTGGTTAGAGCAGAGAACTCATAATTCTTTGGTCGTTGGTTCGAGTCCAACCGGGCCCACCATATTCACGCCGTCGTTTCTGCTGGACTGAGCCAAAAATAATTGGCAAAATGGCATTTTGGCCTATTATGATTGGCCCATGAAGGCAAAACCTTTCCAGGATCTCGACGAACCGGCGGCTCGGCTGGGTGAACACCTGCGTGCCGGGCGGCGCCGGCGCTTCCCCGCTGATACCCAGGGGGATTTTGCCCGCCGGGTGGGCGTCTCCCGCTACACCTATCAGAAGATGGAGCAAGGCGACCCGCGGGTGTCGCTGGGCAGCTACCTGCGGGCAGCTGATTTGCTGGGCATCCTGGAACAGGTGGTAGCCGGCTTCGAGCCGCCAAGACCGTCCCTGTTCGAGCGTCGGGAGTCCACGGAATGAATCAGTCGACCCGGCTTGAGGATTATCGTGTGTGGGTGGCACTCGCTGATGGCGAACGGCTGCCGGTCGCTGATTACCGCCTGGAGACCGACCACCGGGGACGCCATCTCGCCTCGGGGCTGCGCTATCACGGTTCCTGGCTGAATCGTCCGGACAGTTTTCCCCTCAATCCGGTGCATGCGCCGCTGTCCCCGGATCCGGTGGAGTGGTCCACGCACGAAACTCCGGCGATCCTCGACGAGGTTCTGCCCGGACGCTGGGAGCGTGCGGTGCAACAACGCGTATGGGGGAAACGAGGCGATGTCGATGACCTCCATGCCGTACTCGCGGCCCCGCGCCAGCACTGGCGGATCGGGGCAATCGAGATTCTGCCGGCCGATCGCGACCCTCCTCCGCTGGAATCTTCCCTTCGCTTCGCCGATCTCCCCTTGCTCGCGGAGGAGGCGGAACGTACCTGGCAATACCTTCCACCGGATCTGGAGACCCTTGCCCGCATGCAGGCCGGTTCCTCCGTGGGAGGGGCCCGTCCCAAGGTACTTGTTGAGGACGGCGGAAGCTGGCTGGTGAAGTTCACTCGGTCCGATGATGCCTTTGACCACGCCCGCCTTGAATGCGCCTGCCTGACACTTGCCGAACGGGCCGGGGCGAGCGTCGCCCAATCCCGACTGGTGGAGGCCGGGCGGGACATGGCGGTGGCACTGCGCCGATTCGATGTCACCCCTGGCGGCGGCCGCATCGCGCTGATCTCGGCCAACGCTCTGCTCAAGGACCCCCACTCACAGGCGGATCCGATCCACGCCGACTACCAGGATCTGGCCGATCTCATTCGCCGGCACTCGATCCGGCCCGAGGCGGACCTGGCACAACTCTACCGGCAAATGCTGATCAACGAGGCAATCGGCAATCGCGATGATCACCTGAAGAACTTCTCCTTTCTGCTCGACAGCGAGGGGCTGCGATTGTCGCCTGCCTACGATCTGGTCCCCAGTGAGGCAGTCGGGGCATGGTCACAACTGGGTTTCGGCGATCGACCCACACTGCCGAGACCGGGCACGAAAGAAGCCCTGCAGGCTGCCAAACGCTTCCAGCTCACCCCGAAGGAAGCACGAGAGATGAACCAGACGCTCACCGACGCGATCCTGGAAATCGAGACAATTGCAGACAAGCGCGGGCTCTCGGATACCGACCGGCGGGCACTCTACAGACATCTCCCTGCCGGACCCTGATCATGGCCACTCAGCCGCTTGCCTGGTCCACCACGAGGGCCGGGCTGTCACCGCCTGGCCGGTAAACGATTTCGGAGCGCCAGAGCAGATAGCAGGCGGGGACTGTGGTATTGACGATCAGCGTGTCGCAGCGCCCTTCCACGCGGCGGAAATGCCGCCCGTGCACGAGTTGGACCACGGGACGGAATGGTGGAAGACGGAAATCCACGACCGTATCCGGGGTCGTTCCTGCAAGACCACGCATTGTCACCTGATCGCCTGGTTCCCATTCACCCGGCAATCGCTGTTCCCTGGGTGCCCGGCGTGGGTCTTGCGGGTCGCGCACCGGTAGCGGACCCAGTCCGCTCGGCTCGGACTTCGCCCACGCGCGTTTCCACATCGCGTTCGCCGGATGAAAACGTGGCAGCGGCTCACCGTCCTGCGGGCGTCCGCGCCTGCGAAACCCGACGCCGGCCGGATTTTCCGGGTGATACAGGCCCGTGCGCGGGCATATCCCGCCGTAGGCCAGTGACCAGTCGAGGGGCAGGGCCTGTCCGTCCCATTCGTCATACTCGACCCGGCGCATGCCCA
>SLND01000030.1 GCA_007133205.1 Natronospiraceae bacterium
CCGCCCGCGGCGAGATCCTCCAGCCACTGGAAGGCCTTGCGGATTTCCATCGCGGGAAAGCCCGCTTCCTCCAGTTCCATGAAAAGGGTATCCCGATCGGCTTCGGACTCCTCCATGTCCTCATCCATGTAGTTTTCGAACAGGTACATGAGCACGTCCAGGACGTTCTCTTTCATTCGCATGGAACCCTCAACTCGTTCGCATGTAACGGCCGCCGGGCGCGGCGGTGACGCGACCCTCCATCTCCAGTAAGAGCAGCATGGAGGATACGGACGCAGCGGTCAAACCGGAGCGTTCGATGATCCGGTCCACCGGCGTCGGGTCGAAATCGACCGCTTCCAGCAGTCGTGCGTATTCCGGGTCCAGGTCGTGGCCCTTGTCATCCGCTTGCGAGCCGGATTTCGCGTCCGTGGCGGGCAACAGATCCTGTTGACCGGCGACCAGGCTGCCCAGTTCCTCGAGGATGTCCTCCGCCGATTCGACCAGCTTGGCCCCCTGGCGGATCAGGCGGTGGCAGCCCCGGGCGAGCGGATTATGAATCGAGCCGGGCAGGGCGAACACCTCGCGTCCCTGCTCGGCCGCGGTGCGGGCGGTAATCAGCGAGCCGCTGCGCAGGGCGGCCTCGACCACCAGGGTGCCCACGCTGAGCCCGGAGATGATGCGGTTTCGTCTTGGAAAGAGGGCGCGGCGCGGGGTGGTGCCCGGCGGGAATTCGCTCACCACCAGCCCCTGCTCGGCGATCCTGGCCTGCAGGTCCCGGTGTTCACGGGGATAGATCACGTCCGGGCCGTTGCCGAGAACCGCAAGGGTCGGACCACCGGCACGCAGCGCGCCCTCGTGGGCGGCGGCATCAATGCCCTTGGCAAGACCGCTGGTGATGGTCAGGCCGATACCCGAAAGATGGGCGGCGAAGGCGCTTGCCGTCTCGCGGCCGGAGGCGGTGGGATTGCGCGAGCCGACCATGGCAAGTTGCGGAGAGCTCAGAAGTTCCACCCGACCGTGGCAGTAAAGCACGGCCGGTGGGTCGGGAATCTGGCCCAGCAGGCTCGGCCAGCCGGGATCGCCTTCATGCAAAAGGTGATGCTCGGGGGCTTCCAGCCAGCGCAGGTCGTCATCCACCGCATCCCAGTCGAGCTCGCGCAGGCCCTTGATCGTAGTACTGCTCAGCCCGCAATCCTCGAGTTCCTTCGGCGGGGCCCGCAACGCCTCTGCGGCACTGCCGAAGCGATCAAGCAGTCGTCGCAGTTCAGCGGCCCCGACGCCGGGCAATCGGTGAAGTGCCAGGACCGGGGCGAGATCCCCGGTGGCGTTGCGCGCATCGTCCCTTTTCACGGCATCAGGTCACGGCATCAGGTCACTGCAGTCCGTTGCGGGTCAGCGTCGTTCCTCGCGCGTCTCCGGGGTACGAATCTCGCGTTCCGGTCGCGCAATCCGGTCGCCTTCGCGCATGTCGCGGGTCGCCCTCATGACCACGCCGTAACTGACCTCGTCGAACACCCGGAAGACCAGCATCAGGCCCGCGCGTTCGTCCGGAAGCTGGACCCGCTCGCCGATGCGTCCGCGTTCGCGGTCCTGTATCACGTCACCCGCGCGGTAGATATCGAGGACATGACCCGACTCGATTCCGTGCCGGCTGCCGCGGTTGATGGCCACCGCGTGATACTGCCCGATCAGGGATACGCCCTCGAGCACGTCGATGATCTGTCCGTCGACCTCTTCCTCCGGGGGGCGGGGATAGAAGTCACGCTGGATGTCACGGTCGTCGCCGACCATCAGGCGGTCCCCGCGCAGGGCCTCGCGATCGGCCTGGGTGATGCGAAAGGTCGCCGGGTCGCCCTCGCGCTCGAGCTCCGCCTCGCCCACATGGATGACCTGATAACCCAGCAGGCGGCCGGTTTCCGGGTCACGATAGGCCTGACCCTGGCGCACGATCAGCTGGCGACTGGTCGCGTCGTCATCCAGGTTGCGGACATAGATCCGGTCCCCGGCACTGTTCATCAGGCGCCCGTCTTCCGAGCGCAGCAGATAGGGCAGGTCGTCGAAGTCGTCCGCGTCCAGGACCTGGGGGCGGCTCAGCAGCGGACGGATGGCGTCAATCGGAATGAAGGGGATGGGTTCCGGCAGCGGCGAGATCCGGACCTGCGGCTGCAGACGCTCGACCGGCAGGGTGGTGATATAGACCTCTTCGTCACGCTCCACCCGGATATGGGGTTCCTCGTCGACGAAGAACAGCACGATCTCGTCACCCGGGAAGATCAGGTGCGGGTCGCGGATCTGCGGGTTGATGTACCAGATCTCCGACCACAACCAGGGGTCGCGGAGGAATTTCTCCGAGATATCCCACAGGGTATCGCCTTCCTGCACGGTATAGCGTTTCGGGGCATCCTCGGCGGGTTCAACGGGCGCGGGATCCTCGTTGATCTCGTGCTCCTGGATCGGCCGTTCCTCCACCGTCGGCTCGGGTTCCTCTTCTTCTTCCGGGGCGGGCTCCGGTCCCGCGCAGCCGAGAGCCAGCAGCAGGGCGGGTATGGGCAACAGCATTCGATGAATGTATCGGTCCGCGCGCGTGGTCGACGAAGCTGCTCGCGCGGTCTCGGCCTCCGTTGGTTCACGCATCCCGTTGACTCCCCTTGAGCGTCCCCGATCTGAACCCCGGGGCCCCCTTTCGGTCTCAGAAAGCGAGGACCCGATGCTCCCGGATGGGGCAAGAATCTAGTATGATCATAACTTTAGCAGCAATTCATCCGGGAGTCTCTAACTTGTTTTCCGGCGCGGTAATCCGGAAGTCGCCGGGAAATCCCGGGGGAAAGTGATTTTTTCCCATTAAATCAGGCATCTGTAGCAAAATGAGTGGTCAGGAAGTGCCCCTTGCGGCCTGTTCTTTGAGATAATGCGCCCTCCGGGCCCTGTTCACGTGAGCGACATCCAACAGAGATAAGCGTCATGGCAATACTGGACATACTGCGATATCCCGATCACCGCCTGCGGCGCAAGGCCCAGCCCGTCGAGCAGGTGGATGATGAAATCCGTCGCCTTGCCGAGGACATGCTGGAGACCATGTACGACGCCCCCGGCATCGGGCTGGCGGCGACCCAGGTCAATGTCCAGAAGCAGGTCCTGGTGATTGACGTGTCCGAGAATCAGAACGAACCGCGGGTCTATATCAATCCGGAGATTCTCGAGCGTGATGGCGAGACGGTCTCGGAGGAAGGCTGCCTGTCCGTGCCCGGCATCTTCGCCGAGGTCAAGCGCGCCACCCGGGTGAAGGTGCGGGCACTGGACCGCGACGGCAACAGCTTCGAAGAGACCCTTGAGGGACTGCTGGCGGTGTGCATCCAGCACGAGATGGACCACCTCGACGGCATTCTCTTTGTCGATTACCTGTCCGAGCTCAAGCGCCGCCGGGTGCGCAAGCGCCTGGAAAAGGAGCGGCGCCTGATTCAGGCCGGCA
>SLND01000038.1 GCA_007133205.1 Natronospiraceae bacterium
CCCGCCGAGTGGAATACCCCGCTTGTCTGGTCCGCCATAGCCCTGGTGGGGCTATACCTGATGTTCCTGCTGCCACGTCTCGGCGTGGCCGTCGGTGGTGTGCTCAGTTTTCTGCTTGCGGTTGCCCTGTTCAATGCCCAGCTGGGCATTCCCGTGATTCGGATGAACGAGGTTCAGCTTGCCACTCCGTTGCTGGCCCTGGTGATCGGGCATGGCGCGCTTGCCATGAAGCAGTACGTGGATGGGCGTCGCCGGCGCGCGCGCGAAGCCCTGTCGACCGCCAGGCTGCAACTCGCCGAGGCCCTGCAGAAGCAGGGGCAACTGGATGCCGCTCTCGAGCACTGCCTGGAGTGTGAGCCCAGCCGGCCGGTGCTGCGACGGCTCTATGAGCTGGCCCTCGACATGGAGCGCCGAAGGCGTTTTGCCAAGGCCAAGTCGGTGCTCCAGCACATCGAGCAAATCGCACCCGACTACAAGGACGTCGGACAGCGTATCCGCAAGGTGGGCGAGCTCGAACAGCGCTCGGCCCTGGGGAACGCGCGTGCCGATGCCCCGACCCTGATCCTCAGTGGCGAGGGCATGCAGAAGCCGGTGCTTGGTCATTACGAGATCGAGGCGGAGCTGGGACGCGGGGCCATGGGTGTGGTCTATCGTGGCAAGGATCCACGAATCGGGCGCACGGTCGCGATCAAGACCATGGCCCTTTCCCAGGAATTCGATGGCGACGACCTCGAGGAAGTCACTCAGCGCTTCTTCCGTGAAGCGGAAACCGCCGGTCGCCTCAAGCATCCCAGCATCGTCACCATCTACGATGTGGGCGAGGAGGGGGACCTGGCCTATATCGCCATGGATTACCTGCAGGGCAAGGGCCTGGAGCATTACACCGAGCCCGGCAAGCTCCTGCCCATCGGTACCGTGTTCGACATCATCGCCCAGGTAGCCGAAGCGCTCGAATACGCGCATGAACACAACGTGGTGCATCGCGACATCAAGCCCGCCAACATGATCTATGACACCAGTGCCAAACGGGTCATCGTGACCGATTTCGGCGTGGCCGGGCTGACCGATACCAGCAAGACCAAGACCGGCACCATTCTTGGTACGCCGTCCTACATGTCGCCCGAGCAGGTACTCGGCCGCAAGGCGGATGGTCGCTCGGATCTCTTCTCGCTCGGCGTCACCTTCTACGAAATGATCTGCGGCGAGCTGCCCTTTGACGGCGAGCCCATGGCGACCCTGATGTACAAGATCGCCAACGAGCCCCATATCCATATCCGCAAGAAACGCCCGGATCTGCCGCCCTGTGTGACTCGCATCGTCAATCGCGCGCTCGCCAAGAAGCCGCAGGACCGTTTCGCCTCCGGTGGGGAAATGGCCAAGGCCCTGCGCAAGTGCCGCCCGGAAGTGGTTGGGCAGGGCGGCAAGAGCAACAACGCCAAGGACAAGTGAATAAATGTCCTGCCGACGTTGTCATACCGTCTGACGCTGTTCCATCGGGAGGTTGTCATGAGCAATGCCTATCGCCTGTTGCCCTGGCTTGTGCCTGCAAGCGTATTGTTCGCCCTGGCCGCCTGCTTTGCGGAATCGACCGACGACGGCGATGAGCTGCCCGAGCATGGCTATGAGGTGGAGACGGTCAGCGACGGCCTCTATCATCCCTGGTCCCTGGCCTTTCTTCCGGATGGCGAGACTGCCCTGGTGACGGAACGTTCCGGAGAGCTCAGTCGCGTGGACCTGGACAGTGGCGAGCGCACGGAGATTGACGGGGTCCCCGAGGTGGCCGCGGTGGGACAGGGCGGCTTGCTGGATGTAGCTCTTCACCCGGACTTCGATGACGGCGAACGCTGGGTCTACCTCACCTGGGCCGGAATCGATGATGCCTCTGGGCACTACGCCACCCATCTGGGGCGCGGGATCTTCGACGAAGCGGCCGAGGCACTCGAGGATCTTGAAACACTGCACGTCGCCACCCCCTTTGTCAGCAATACCGGTCACTTCGGTTCGCGCATTGCCTTCGATGAATCGGGCTATGTGTATTACACTTCCGGCGACCGTCGGAACCGTGATGCAGCGCAGGACCTTGAAAGCCATCACGGCAAGGTCATGCGTCTGCAAGCGGATGGCGGCATCCCTGAAGACAATCCATTCGTGGATGATGACGATGCCCTGGATGCGCTCTATACCTATGGGCATCGCAATCCGCAGGGGCTGGCCCGCCACCCGGAAAGCGGCAGGCTCTGGTCCCATGAGCACGGCGAACGCGCCGGTGACGAGATCAATATCCTGGAAAGCGGTGGCAACTTCGGTTGGCCCATTGCCACCCACAGTCGGGAGTATTCCGACGGCAGTCCCATTGGTGAACTGCCGGAGGACAATCCCGATACCGTGAATCCTATCCACTACTGGGATGATCAAGCCTTTCCGCCCTCCGGTCTGGCCATCTACACGGGCGAGGCCTTTCCCGGCTGGGAAGGTGACCTGCTGATGGGGGGGCTGGCGACCAGACTCTATCTGGCCCGCTTCGAGCTTGACGGCGAATCGGTGGGCACGGAACACCGTCTGCTCGAGGACCGAAGCTGGAGGATCAGGGACGTGCGGGTGCATCCGGACAGCGGCCATATCTATGTCCTGGTCGATCAGTCCAGTGCGCCCCTGGTCCGCCTGGTGCCGAACGAGCAGTGAGAATCCGGGAATGAATTCATCTGTGCCGATGCCGTGACAGGCCATACCGGCAATTCGGCAAGGAACTTCGCAAGCAATGAGCAAGAACCCCAATCCTCAAGGCAAGGGGCAGGTGCCCGTGCTGGCGGAACTCGCCCAGGGCCGCAGTGCCGCCGCGCGGGTGGCCCCCAAGCGCATTGAACAGGTCTCGACCGAGCTGTTCACCTCCCTGTTTATCCTGGAGAGCGAGTTCCGCTTCCGGCCGGTGGTCGGGCGCCCCTACTGGCTGTACCAGAAGGAAGACCATTTCCGCCTCTCCATCATCCCGCCCCATGGCTGGGACTCGCGCATCTCGGGACGTTATATCGGCGAATGCGAACTTCAGCCCGACATGACCTGGACCCTGCAACTGGCCGAAGAGGTCGCCGAAGACGAAGCCTTTCTCGCCTTCCTCGAAGACAAGCGCAAGGCACTCGAGTCCGAGCTCGCCGAAGCCGAGCGGGTCGAAGATGCACTGCCGCGCTTCAAGGCCAACTTTCCCTTCTACCAGCGCGTCTTTGCCTATGCCCTGTCCAGCTCCCTGGATGCCTCCATGGACCGATCCGGCATCAAGGGCCTGAGCTACGAAGAAGCCCGCGCCCAGCTCACCGACCAGTCCGACTCCGAGTGATTCTGCCCCAAACTCGCTGCAGGAGAGATATTCTTGTCTCGAAGAACTTTGTTTGGGCGGTGTTCTTTAACACGAAGATCACGAAGGCAAAACA
>SLND01000151.1 GCA_007133205.1 Natronospiraceae bacterium
CAGTCCCCTCAGGCCCCTGACAGGCGGAGATAGCTCTCGATCAGGGCCTCGCCGGCGAACAGCGCGACCAGGCCTGCGCCGGCGAGAAAGGGACCAAAGGGCATGGGCACACCGGCCACCTTGCGCCCGGTCAATGCCACCCCGAGGGCGGCAATCAGGCCCAGCACCGAGCCCAGCAGTACCACCAGGGGAATGACGGGCCAGCCCATCCAGGCACCGAACAGGCCCATAAGCTTGAAATCCCCGTAGCCAAGGCCTTCCTTGCCGGTCAGCAGGCGAAAGGCATGATAGACCGTCCACAGGGACAGATACCCGGCCGCGGCACCGACAATGGCCTGCGTGGGTTCCAGCGGGCTTTGAGGATGCAGGGAAACCAGCAGACCCAGCCACAGTACCGGCAGGGTGATCTGGTCGGGCAGCAACTGGTGTTCGAGGTCGATGAAACTGAGCGCGATCAGGCTCCAGACCAGGACCAATACGGCGAGACCGTACAGGCTCGGGCCAAAATGCCAGAGGGTCAACAGCGTCAGCCCGGCGGTGAGCAGTTCCACCAGGGGATAGCGAAAGGCAATGCGCATGCCGCAGTGACGGCAGCGCCCGCGCAACCACAACCAGCTCAGAACCGGAATGTTCTCCAGGGCCGTGATCAGCTTGCCGCAGCCCGGACAGCGCGAGCGGGGGTGTACCAGATTCAGGGTTTCGTCCGCGGGCTTGTGTTCGGGCTGTTCGAGCAGCTCGGCACACTCGCTCCGCCAGGCTCGCTCCATCATGCGTGGCACGCGATGGATGACCACGTTGAGAAAACTGCCCACGGCCAGGCCCAGGCAGGTGGCTCCGAGCCAGAACAGCCAGGGCAGTTCGAGCCGGAAGGCGTCGACGGTCTCAAGCATGCCGGGACCGGATCAGATCGCGGAGCCGATCTGGAAGATGGGCAGGTACATGGCCACCACCAGCCCGCCGACCAGTACCCCGAGAATGGCCATGATCAGGGGTTCGAGCAGGCTGGAGAGGGCATCCACCGCATCGTCCACGCGTGCCTCGTAGAAGTCCGCCACCTTGGCCGCCATGGTGTCGATGGACCCGGCCTCCTCACCGATGGCAATCATCTGGGTCACCATGGAGGGGAAGATGTTGGCCTCACGCATGGCCATGTTGAGCTGCTGGCCGGTGGCCACCTGATCCCGCATGCGGATGATGGCTTCTTCGTAGACCACATTGCCGGTGGCACCGGCCACCGATTCAAGGGCTTCGACCAGCGGCACACCGGCACTGAACATGGTCGACAGGGTGCGGCTGAAGCGGGCCACGCAGGCGTCGCGGAGAATGGGCCCGAGCTGGGGAATGCGGAGCATTGCGCGGTCCACCATGCGATGAAAGGACGGACTTCGCTTGCGGGCAAAGGTGAAGGCCGCCACAAAGGCAATGGCGCCGATCAGGATCATCCAGCCCCGCGTCTGGACAAAATCCGACAGGTCGAGCACGAACCGGGTGAAGGCCGGCAGATCCGCCCCGAAGCCTCCGAACAGCTCCTCGAACTGGGGCACCACATAGATCAGCAGGATTGCCGTGACAATAACGGCGACGATCATGACCGCCGTGGGATAGAACAGGGCCTTCTTGATCTTCGCCTTGAGTGCCTCGGTCTTTTCCTTGTAGGTGGCGATCCGGTCCAGCAGGGATTCCAGGGCACCGGATTCCTCGCCCGAACGCACCAGGTTGATGTAGAGCTTGTCGAAGTATTGCGGATGTTCGGCAAGCGCGTCCGCCAGGTTGGTTCCGGACTCGATATCCTCCTTGATCTTGAACATCAGCTCCCGAAAGCGGGTATTGCTTGCACCGTTGCCGATGATCTCAAAGGACTGCACCAGGGGTACCCCGGAGGTCATCATGGTTGCCAGCTGGCGTGAGAAGGTGGCGATATCCCCGGGCGTGATCTTCGCGCCCTTGCCCATCTGGGCGAATATGCTTTCCTTGCGCACGGATTTCGGCACCACGCCCTTTTGCCGAAGCTGCTGCTTGACGGCGTTTTCCGAGGCACCACTCATGGTGCCCTTGACCCGGTTGCCCTTCTGGTCCGTTCCCTCCCAGTGAAAGGTGTTGGTCTTGGGCTTGGCTGTCTTCTTGCTTGCCGCTTTGGCCATCTGTCCCCCTGAATCCGGCGTGCCGGCGTCAGTCCGTGGTCACCCGGAGGATTTCCTCCAGGCTGGTGATACCGTCCTTGACCTTCTGACGGCCCGAGGCACGCAAATCCTTGACGCCTTCCTTCTCGGCCTGTTGTGCGATGTCCATGGAGTTGCCCCCTTCCATGATGATCTTGCCGATGGCCTCGGTGACCGGCATCACCTGATAGATACCGACCCGGCCCTTGTAGCCTTCATTGCACTGGTCACAACCCACCGGGCCATAGACCTTGAATTTTTCCTCGTCCAGCTCCTTCTCGGTAAAGCCGGCCTTGAGCATGGCCTCGCGCGGTACGTCCTTGGGCTTCTTGCAGTTGCTGCACAGCCGCCGCCCCAGGCGCTGGGCAATGATGAGGGTCACCGAGCTGGCAATGGCATAGGGCTGGACGCCCATGTCCACCAGCCGCGCCAGGGTCTTGGGTGCGTCGTTGGTGTGCAGGGTGGAGAGGACCAGGTGACCGGTCTGGGAGGCCTTGATCGCGATCTCTGCGGTTTCGAGGTCGCGGATTTCCCCGACCAGAATCACGTCCGGGTCCTGACGCAGGAAGGCGCGCAGGGCCGAGGCGAAGGTGAGCCCGACCTTGGGATGCACGTTGACCTGATTCACCCCGGGAAGCTGGATTTCCGCCGGATCCTCGGCAGTGGAGATATTGCGGTCCGGCGTATTGAGGATATTGACCCCGGTGTAGAGGGAAACGGTCTTGCCGCTCCCGGTCGGACCGGTCACGAGGATCATCCCGTAGGGCTTGCTGAGCGCGTCCATGTAGAGCTGCTTCTGCTCTTCCTCGTAACCCAGGGCATCAATGCCCATCTGGGCACTGCTCGGGTCGAGGATACGCATCACCACCTTTTCCCCGAACAGGGTGGGGCAAGTGCTGACACGGAAGTCCACCGCCCGGTTCTTGGAGATTTTCATCTTGATCCGCCCGTCCTGGGGGATCCGGCGCTCGGAGATGTCCAGGCGGGCCAGTACCTTGAGGCGGGCGGCCAGCTTGGTGGCGAGATTGACCGGCGGCTTCGCGGTCTCCTTCAGCATGCCGTCCTGGCGCAGGCGCACCCGATAGAACTTTTCGTAGGGTTCGAAGTGGATATCCGAGGCACCCTGCTTGATGGCATCCAGCAGCACCTTGTTGATGAAGCGGACCACCGGGGCATCCTCGGTGTCATCGGAAACGG
>SLND01000179.1 GCA_007133205.1 Natronospiraceae bacterium
AGACACCGGCCCGCTCCGAGTTCATGGATTTTACCGAGCCCTACCTCGAAGTCCCCTATGTCATCGTGACCCGTATGGATGTGCCCTATGTGGACAGCCTGGAGTATGTGCTGGACCAGCCTGTGGGAATCATGCGTGATTTCAGTTTCGTGGAGCTGTACCGGGATCAGTATCCGGGAATCCACCTGATCGAGGTGGACAGCTATGAAGAAGGCATGATGAAGGTGCAGCGAGGCGAGTTGTTCGGATTCCTCGGTAACATGGCAAGCGTGAGTCACGCCATGCAGTCAATGGGGGTCAGCAATCTGAAGATTGCCGGTCGCGTGGAAGGAGACAGTCGTCTCTCTGTGGCAGTTCGCAATGATGAGCCGATACTGGCGGGCACATTTCAGTCTCTTGTGAGCTCCATTGATCAATCGGACCGTCAGGCACTCTTCAACCGCTGGGTGCCGATTCGCATGGCGCCCGAGCGTGATTATCGCTTCCTGTGGACTATATTGCTGCCGATCCTGGGGGTCGCGCTGATTGCTCTACTCTGGTCGGAGCGTATACGCCGCCTGAACCGGAAATTGAACGAGGCGAACCGCCGCCTGCAGCATCTGAGTCGACGTGATGCCCTGACAGGGTTGCACAATCGCCTTTATCTGGATGAGCAGCTGGAGAATTTGAACGCCTATTGTGGCCGTAATCATGTTCGCTTGTCGGTGGCAATGATTGACCTGGATTTTTTCAAGGCCATCAATGACCAGTACGGCCATCCTTACGGTGATCAGTGTCTGATTCGCGTGGCAGGTGTACTTGGCGGGGTTTTTCAGCGAGAAACCGACACCGTGGTCCGCTACGGCGGGGAAGAGTTCGTGGTGATGGTGGTCGGGGGAGATCCGGACTCCTTCCGGCGACGCCTGGAAACCGTGCGGCTCGAGGTCGCCACGCTGGAGGGAATACGCCACGATTGCCCGCTTCACGTGAGTATCGGTGCCTGGTCCGGAGTACCGTCGGGTCAGGGCGGTGCGGCCCGATTCCTTGACTGGGCGGATCAGAATCTCTATCGGGCAAAGGCTTCCGGGCGGGACCGGATCATCCTTGCAAGCGACGTGGATGTAACCGGCCAACCAGGTCATCGGAGCATGAATCCACACTCCAATACCACTTGACCGGCTTATTCCTTGAATCTCGGTATGAGGGAAACGAAGTTGCAGGGACCGGTGCGGGCGTCCAGCTGGGGCTCGAGGATGCGGTCCCACGCGGTGCGGCAGGCGCCGGTGGAACCGGGCAGGGCGAACACCAGGGTGGCATTGGCGATGCCGGCAAAGGCGCGTGACTGGATGGTGGAGGTCCCGATTTCCTCCAGCGAGTAATGGCGGAACAGTTCGCCGAAACCCGGGATTTCGCGGTCCAGCAGCGGGCGCACCGCCTCCGGAGTGTGATCGCGCCCGGTCAGTCCGGTCCCTCCGGTGATCAGGATGCACTGTGTCGATTCATCGGCGATCCAGGCCGAGACCACCGCCCGCATCAGGTAGATATCGTCGGGCACGAGGTCGCGGTCGGACAGTTCGTGGCCGGCGGCTTCGAGCCGCTCCTGCAGGGTCTGACCGGAGGTGTCGGTCTCGTGGGTACGACTGTCGGAGACGGTCAGAATGGCAACCCGGAGAGGCTGAAACGCTTTTTCCTTGCTGTTCATCTGTGACTGCTCTCTATTTTCAGGAGGCTTCAAGCCGGAGTCGCTGTAGGAGCGGCTTTCCAGCCGCGATTAGCGGGCGGGGGCAGCCGCCCGCCGGCATCGGCCCTGGAAAGGGCCTCCTACAGTACTAGCCCTCCGGGCCGGCGAGGGAACTGACCAGAGGGTTCCTAGAAAACCAGATCACTGAAGCTGAAAAAATCCACCACATCTCCCGGAGAGATTCTGGCGCCGGCCGGCACCTGTGCCAGGCCGTCGGCCCAGACGGCCGAACTCAGCACCCCGGAGCCCTGTTTCGGAAAGGCTTCCAGGCGTCCCTTGCTGAGGCGTACGCGCAGGTATTCCTCGCGTTTTCCGGGTTTGTCGCATTCAAATCCGGCCGGCACCGGCGCTGGTTTCGGAAACAGGGTGTCGCGCCCCTGCAGGCGGCGGATCACGGGCGCGGCGAACAGCAGAAATGTCACGAACAGCGAGACAGGGTTACCCGGCAGCCCGATCAGGGGGGTGTTGCCGAGGTGACCGAAAGCGAGCGGTTTTCCGGGTTTGACCGCGATCTTCCACAGTTCGAGCGAACCCAGGGACTCGATGGCGGCCTTGACGTGGTCTTCCTCGCCGACCGACACACCGCCACTGGTCAGGATCAGGTCGGCGTCCGCGGCCGCGCTGTTCAGGGCCTCGCGCGTGGCTTCGGATGTGTCGGCCACACGACACGAGTGCACCAGCTCGCAGCCAATCCGGCGGACCAGCCCCGCCATCAGCGGGCCGTTGGAGTCATGGATCTGTCCGGCGCCGAGTGTCTCGCCCGGCGGCACCAGTTCGTCGCCGGTGGCGAGTACAGCGATCCGCAGGGGGCGTCGCACCGGAAGCTGTGGGATTCCGACTGATGCGGCAAGGGCGATGTCCTGCGGTTGCAGGCGCCGGCCAGCCGTGAGGATGGTGGCGCCCTGCCGGATGTCCTCGCCGGCTGCGCGGATGTTGGCGCCTGCCTCCACTGGCTTGTCGATACGCACGCGCCCGTCGAGCGCGGTGCAGTTCTCCTGCATGATCACCGCGTCGGCATTCTCCGGGACCGGGGCACCGGTGAAGATGCGTGCCGCGGTGCCGCTCCGCAGGGGTTTCGGGGCCTGTCCGGCCGGGATGTACTGGGATACCGGCAGTTCGACACCGGGGTCTTCGCTCAGGTCCGCGGTTCGTACTGCGTAGCCGTCCATGGCGCTGTTGTCCCAGGACGGGACTGCGATGGTCGCGGTCAGGTCTTCGGCCAGGATGCGTCCTTCAGCGGCGTCGAGGCTTACAGGTTCACTGGATGTGTCACGGGGAGCGACAGCGTCCAGAAGTGTCTGCCTTGCCTCTTCGACCTGCAGCATGCCGTTGCCTGTTGCGGCCGCTGCAGTGCTCATGGTGTGGTGTCCTCGACCTGGTGGGGCTCACCTTCGCGGTCGAGGAAAAGGTAACCCGACAGATTGCCGCCGGTTACCACGGTTTGCGCCATGCGCTTGAGATGGTCGTCGATGGTGCCGCGCTCCGGTGGCTCGGGACCACGTCCGGGAAGCACAGCGAGCATCATGAAGCCCCAGTCGGCTGCGGCCTGGTCGGCTTCGTCGCGCAGGGCATCGAAGCGCAGTTTCGGCTGGATGGGATAGTCCTTGACCGCGAGCGGCGCGAGACTGCC
>SLND01000135.1 GCA_007133205.1 Natronospiraceae bacterium
ATGCAGTGGGAAACCGTAATCGGACTGGAAATTCACACGCAGTTGCTGACCCGGAGCAAGCTGTTTTCGGGGGCGTCCACGAGCTATGGCGCCGAGCCCAATACCCAGGCTTCGCTGGTGGACCTGGGTTATCCCGGGGTCCTGCCGGTGCTCAACCGCGAGGCGGTGCGGATGGCGGTGATGCTGGGTCTGGCGCTGGACGCAAAGATCGCGCCGCGCTCGGTTTTCGCGCGCAAGAATTACTTCTATCCCGATCTGCCCAAGGGCTACCAGATCAGTCAGTACGAGCTTCCGGTCGTGCATGACGGCAAGCTGGAGATCGAGCTCGAGGATGGCAGCACCCGCACCATCGGTGTCACCCGGGCGCACATGGAGGAAGATGCGGGAAAGAGTCTGCACGAGGGTTTTGATGCCGCCACCGGAGTGGATCTCAACCGCGCCGGCACGCCCCTGATCGAAATCGTGTCCGAACCGGAATTGCGCTCGCCGGCCGAGGCGGTCGCCTACATGAAGAAGCTCCATTCCCTGGTCACCTATCTGGGCATCTGTGACGGCAACATGCAGGAAGGTTCCTTCCGCTGTGACGCCAACGTTTCGGTGCGGCCGAAAGGACAGGAGGAGTTCGGTACCCGCACTGAAGTGAAGAACGTCAATTCCTTCCGTTTCGTCGAAAAGGCGATCCAGTACGAGGTGGAACGCCAGATTGATGTGATCGAAGGCGGCGGAGAGGTGGTCCAGGAAACCCGCCTGTTTGATCCGACGAAGAATGAAACCCGGTCCATGCGGGCCAAGGAAGAGGCCAATGACTATCGTTATTTCCCCTGTCCGGACCTGCTGCCGCTGGAAATGGGCCAGTCCCTGATCGAGGAAGTGCGATCGGAGCTGCCGGAGCTTCCGGATGCCAAGAAGGCGCGTTTCATGGAGGCCTATGGCCTGAAGGCCTATGATGCCGGCGTGCTTACTGCCACCCGGGAGATGGCGGATTTCTATGAGGCCGTGGTCGCGGCCTCGGGTGGCGATCCGAAACTGGCGGCCAATTGGGTGATGGGAGAGTTTTCCGGTGCCCTGAACGCCGATGGAGTGGAGATCGCCGATGCGCCCGTGAATGCGGAAGCACTCGCCGGTCTGCTGCGCCGGATCGAGGACAAGACCATATCCGGAAAGATCGCCAAGGACGTCTTCGAGGCCATGTGGGCGGGCGAGGGCGATGCCGATGCCATCATCGAGAGCAAGGGACTCAAGCAGATCACCGATGCGTCGGAAATCGAGCCGATCATCGATGAGGTGATGGAGAATAACCCGAAACAGCTCGAGCAGTATCGTGGTGGCAAGGACAAGCTGTTCGGTTTCTTTGTCGGTCAGGTGATGAAGGCGACCCGCGGCAAGGCCAATCCCCAGAAGGTCAACGAGTTGCTCAAGAAGAAACTGGATGGGTAAGGCCTGAATGCAAGCAGGCAAGCGACAGGACAGTCTTCACCGCTTTCTGTTCGAGCAACAGCCCGTGCGTGGCGAGCTGGTCCATCTGGATGCCAGCTGGCAGGCGGCGCTGGAACGCTGTGACTATCCCGCACCGGTTCGCAGCCTGCTGGGCGAGGCCATGGCCGCTGCCGTCCTGATGGCATCCACCCTCAAATTCGAGGGGCGCATGACCCTTCAGATTCAGGGTGACGGGCCGGTCAGCCTGCTGGTGGTTCAGTGTGACAGCGACCTGGTCCTGCGTGGGACCGCGAAATTCCGCGAGGACATTCCGACCGACAGCGGCTTTCACGAGCTCCTCGGGGAAGGCGGGCACATGGCCATCACCATTGATTCGGTGGGCAGCAGTGAGCGTTATCAGGGTCTGGTGCCGCTGGAAGGCGAGAGCATTGCGACCTGCCTGGAGGATTATTTTGCACGCTCCGAGCAGCTTCCCACCCGGCTCTGGCTTGCCGCCGACGGTGAGGTTGCCGCCGGCCTCTTGCTGCAGGTGGTACCCGAGCAGGGCGCCGAGGACGATGACACCTGGAATAGGGCGACCACACTGGCCGATACCGTGACCGGGGATGAATTGTGTCGGCTGCCGGTACGGGACCTGCTGCACCGTCTATATCACGAGGAATCCCTGCGCCTGTTCGAGGCCCATACGGTGGCATTCCGTTGCAGCTGTTCGCGGGAAAAGACCGCGGACGTGCTACGCCGGCTGGGGCGCGGCGAAGTGGACGATATCCTCGAGGAGCAGGGTCGGATCGAAGTCGGTTGCGAGTTCTGTGGTCGCAAGTACCGTTACGATCAGGTGGATGCCGAAGACCTGTTTACCGATCCTGCCCAGAGCCAGTCTTCGACCCGCCGCCATTGAAATCCCTGGCACGGACCGCCACGAAACCTCCTTCGAAGTCGGCGCAAAGCGTACCCTCGCTTTCCACCCGCGCGGTGAGCTCGATGCCCGCCTTGCCGCGGCGGTCCATCCCGCGGAAGAACTGGTTGAGAATGCCGGGGTTCGGGGTCGGGCTGAAGGCCTCGAGCTCTCCCCGCGCGGGGGCCAGGTAGCGCATCCGGCTGTCGCGCACCACGATGCTCACGTCCTCCCGTTCCCGGAGCAGCAGCCAGAGCAGGCCCCAGCTCGCGAGCGTGGCCAGGCCATGCAGGCTGCCCCCGAAGGCGGTGCCGATGTGATTGCTGTTGGGCGCCAGTGGTGCGCTGACACCCACGCCTTCGATGCCCGCGCTCGCCACCCGTACCTGCATGGGTTCGATCAGCGGAATGGAGTCGTTCAGGTAGGCCTGCAGCGCAGGGACCGCATCGGCACGCGCCAGCAGCTCACGACAGTCACTGTCCTCGACTTCCTCATTCATGCCTTGTCTCCACAGGTAGGACAGGCCGGGTCGCGTCGAACTTTCGACCCCCGCCAGTCTCCGCTCCAGGCATCATACCGCAGCAGGCGGCCCGCCAGGGACTCGCCCCGTCCCGTCACCAGCTTGATCGCTTCCACCGCCTGTGCCGCGCCGATTACCCCGACCAGGGGGGCGAAAACGCCATTTCCCGCGCAGTCCTCCATCTCTGAATCATCCGTGTCCGGAAACAGGCAGCGGTAGCATGGCTGGTCCGGAAGGCGAGAGTCGAAGACGGCCAGTTGACCGGACCAGCGAATCGCGGAGCCGGAGACCAGGGGAGTGCCGGCCGCTACGCAGGCGTCATTCACCGCGAAGCGGGTGGCGAAATTGTCGCTGCCGTCGAGAACCACATCGACCTGCTCGACCCGTCGCGCCAGCGAATCGGCATCCATGCGTTCGCGCAACAGAGTCAGCTCGACCTGCGGGTTCTGTCCGGACAGCCTTTCGGCCACAACCGCGACCTTGTCGCGCCCGGTATC
>SLND01000072.1 GCA_007133205.1 Natronospiraceae bacterium
CGGCCTGCTCCACTGGGCCCACCTGGATGAATCAGAACGCACGGCCGAACAGGGACTGACCGAGGACATCGTCGATTCGCTGGACAATGGCCTCGATTCACCCAATGAATCCATTCAAATCGGTGTACTCCTGGCGGCGGAACTGGGGCTTCAGCGAGTTCACCAGATCGATGACCAACTCAGCCTGGGTGTCCAGACAATGGAGGAACACCAGAGGCTGCAGGAGTCATTGCAGGAAAGCGGCATCCTCGAGGAGGTGATGGAGATCTATGAGGACGCCACCGCCGAGGCCATGGAGCAATCGCAGGAAAAGGATGACCTGCTCCCTCTCTACAGGCGGTACAACTCGGATACGTTTTCGCAGCTGGACATCGGTACGCAATGGGCTGCCTTCTTCGATGAGCGTCTGGACGAGGACCTGGCCCGCACACGCATGGCCCGCCGTGAAGTGCGGGATCTGTCGATTGCCGCCAATGTCCGTGAAGCCTCTGCCCGGTATCCCGGCCAGGACGTGCTGGTGGTGATCGGAGCCTCGCACCGCCCCTTCCTGGAAAGCTATCTTTCCGACATGACCGACCTTGAAATCATCCAGCTGAAAGAGCTTCTGGATTGATGAGCTTGCAGTAAAGGCCCTGCCCCCATTCCAAGGGCAGGGCCATTTCATCATTCATTCCTTTGCGGCAAGGGGTTTTGCTCCAGAAACTCCGCCATGCCTTCCGCCACGGCCTGGGGATCCTGCATTTGAAGCGCATGATTGACGCCTTCGATGTAATGCTCTTCCGTCTGAGGGAACCAGGACTTCACCAGGTCCCGACCTTCCCGGTAGTGCTCCTCGACACCCATGACAGCACCTGATTCACTGCCCCACAAATAAAGGACCGGGCGATCCATTGCCTGACCCTTTTCTTCGTCAAACCGCCAGTGGACTATGCCTGGGGCTTCAATCTCGAAGAAATCTTGCGCATCAGCTCTTGCCTGCTTAACAGCTCCGGGAATTGCTTCGGCGACACCTTCCGGCCATTCGTCTCCGGCCACGACGCCCATGAACGCATCCACCGCTGCGGCCGGCTGATCTGCCTCAAAGTGTTCAACGGCCGGTGCCAATTCCTCGCGCAGCTTTTCGCCGCTTGGGACCTCCAACAGCGCCGGCTCCAGAAGCATCAGTGAGTCCAATCGCTCTGGATAATCCAGGGCAAATTGCAATGCAATCACCCCTCCGGATGAGTGTCCGGCCACGTGGGCACGCTCGATTTCGAGATGTTCGAGCAAGTCCGCAGCGTCGGCTGCGGCTTGCGCGACGTAGTCCTCGGGCGGGCCTTCCGCCGATGCGCTGCCGGCGTATCCACGCCGCCGGTACTGGATGAGCTTGTAGTCCTCGAGTTCGGCCTGATCCATCAGAGGGACGAAGGCATCGGCCACATGCCCCCCATGTATCAGCAGCAAGGGCTCACCCTCACCCTGAACATTGAACTCGATTTCCCCATCCGAAACCGGCGCCCGCTCCATGTCCCCGGCGTGGACCATGGGCCCACACAGCAGGAACGCAACGATCATGATCCCGAGTCTGTACATCTCCCCTACTCCCGTGTCGATTGAAAGAACAGCCAATCACCCTCCGTGATATTGATTTAGACGTAGTGGAGACTGCTTTTCTGCCACCTGCGTTGCTCAACTCATGGCAGATTCCGATCGGCCAGGTGCCTGAGCACGGGTTCGTGAATCGGGAAGGGACCGGCATTTTGCGGACGGGGGAAGGGGGCGGATAATGTGGCGCTTCCGCACGAGTGATCCACCCGAACCGGGCCGCCATCGCCGAACCTCGGCCACAATGCGCCGGTCCCGAATCACGCGAGAACTGGATGACAGGCGAGCCCGCAGTGCAGTCCGCCGATACCAACCCTGCTCAAGGCCAGGTGCTGCTGGCGATCATGGCACTCGCGGTCTTCGTCAGCGTGCTCAACAACAGCATGATCAATGTCGCCATCCCCGAGATCCGGGCGGATCTGGCCGTCTCGGCGAGTGCGGCCGGCTGGATCATCACCGGCTATGCCCTGGTCTTTGCGGTAGGCACGGCGCTGTATGGGCGCATCTCGGACTTCCTCAGTCTGCGCAAGACCTTTCTGTTCGCACTCCTGGTCTTTGCCGCCGGTTCCCTGCTGTGTGCCTTCGCTCCCGGTTTTGCCTGGCTGGTCGCCGGGCGCGTCCTGCAGGCGGCCGGCGCAGCAGCCATTCCGGCCCTGGCGCTGGGCTCGGTGACCCGACTCTTTCCACCCGGCACCCGGGGGCAGGCCTTCGGCACGGTGATTTCCAGTGTCGGCATCGGTGCGGCCATGGGGCCGATCGTGGGCGGGATGGTGGTGAACCTGGGCGGCTGGCCCTGGCTCTTTCTGGGCACCCTGTGCCTGCTGGTCGTGCTGGCATCGGCCGCATGGCTGCGAATGCCGGATACCGATCCCGCCGACCGCAAGGCAGGTGGCCTGCGCGATTTCGGACTGGTCGGGGGCCTGCTGATTTCAGTCAGCGCGGCGGCCCTGTTCCTCGGGATCACGGGGCTGCAACAGGCCGGAGCGGATTCGCCCCGGACCTGGGGACCGGTGTTGCTGGGTCTGGCTGCGGCGGCGGGCTTCACCTGGCATATACAGAAGTCGGCGGCTCCCTTCGCGCCGCCGGCCCTCTTTCGCAACCCCGGCTATCTTTCCGCCTGCGGCCTGGCGGTCTTCGCCCAGGCGGCCTTTCTCGGCGGAGGGCTGTTCCTGACCCCGCTGCTGATGATCGAGCGCCATGGACTGACGCCCCTGGGCGCCGGCCTGGTCCTGGCACCCAGCGCCCTGGCCATATTCGTCTTCTCGCGACTGGCCGGGCGGCTGTCTGATCGCCTCGGCCCCCGCCGGGTACTGCAAATGTGTCTCGGCCTGGTCTTGGCCGGCCTCCTGTTTCTCTCGGCAATGGCCGACAGCACCCCCTGGGTGATTGCCTTCGGGCTCATGATCATGGGAATTGGCTATGCGGGGGTGATGTCGCCCAACGCCAATGCCGCCTCCTTTGCCCTGTCGCGGGATATTGCCGGGATCGGCTCGGGTATCTATCAGCTTTTCTTCTTCATGGGCGCAGGCATGGGAGCCGCCACCGCCGGGGCATTCCTGTCCCATCGCAGCGAACTTGCCGCCGGAGCACTCAATCCCCTCTTCACGGCCGGTGCAGGTGCCGCCCCGTACTCCGATACCTTCCTGCTCGCCGCCGCCTCCACCATGGTCGCCTGGCTGTTCACCCCCGGCATCCGCGGCCTGCCCAGACGCTGAGCATGCCGGCCTTGATCAGGTCCGGGCTGTCATTGGGCCCCGGGTTCAGATGCGTTCAGCGCGGCGGCAATCCACTGCGCCACTTCCCTGCCGATCTCCTCAACCGGGGCAGGGCTCTGTTTGCTGCGGGCCAGCATCACGGCACCTTCAAAACTTCCCAGCACGGTCAGCGCCAGGCGCTCTGCCCGAGCTGACCCGATCCCCGCTGCAACAAACGCCGCCCGGTACATTTCCAGCCATTCATCCAGCGCCTGCTGGCAGGCAGTCGCCAGCTCCGATTCCATATCCGGCCGATCGAGCACGATGCCCGCGACAGGACAGCCGAAGGCATAACCGCTCTCCTCGCTCTCCCGGGCCGCGAGCCGAAAGAATTCGGCGATGCCCTCTGCGGGATTATCCGCTGCGGCCAGGCACTCCCTGAGCGCGTCGGACGCCTCCGTGACTCCGGCGCGCAGGGCCTCCAGCACCAGGGCTTCCTTTCCGCCGGGGAAATGAAAGTAGAGCGAGCCGCGGGGGGCGCCGCTCTCGCTCAGGATATCGCTGAGGCTGACTCCGTGGAGGCCGCGCGTCTGAACCAGCCGCGCGGTCGCCTCGATCATCCTGCTTCGGGTGTCAGTGGCCATGGGGGCAGTTTCTAGCACGGTTGACAGAATATGACGATCGGTCTATATACTATGCAAACCAGTCTACTTATTCAATGGAGACAGGCATGAATGACCAACAGACCGTATCCGCATGGCAGCTTGATGATGACAGCGCCGCCGCCTACGAGAAGTACCTGGTGGGGCGCTTCTTTCGCCGCTGGGCCGCGCGCCTGGTGACCCATGCCGAAGCGACCGCCGGTGAGCGCATCCTGGACGCCGGATGCGGGACCGGCATCGTCGCCCGTACCGTGGCCGCCCGCCTCGGGCCGAAGGCAAAGGTCATCGGCGTCGATCTCAATGGGGGCATGATTGCCGAAGCCCGCCGTCAGGACTCGGATCGTGCAGTGTCCTGGAAAACCGGCGCGCTGGAGGAACTTGCCTTCGATGACGGGACATTCGACCTCATTCTCAGCCAGCAGGTGCTTCAGTTTGTTCCTGACCGGGCACAGGCCCTTGAACAACTGCATCGTGTCCTGGCCCCGGGCGGGAGGCTGGTCTTCGCCTTGCTGCGTGAAATCGACTTCAACCCCAGTTATGAAGCCCTGGCGGGTTCCCTGGCTCGTCACGTCGGGAATGAAGCGGGTGAAATGATGCGCTCACCCTTCGCCGGACCGGACACCGACACCCTGCGCAAGGAATTGAAGGCCGCCGGCTTTCGCAAGATCGACATCACCCACGACATTCTCGATGTTCGCTTTCCGAGTCCATCGGAATATCTGCGGGAGGAAGCGGCATGCTCACCACTCGCCGGCCCTATTGGCGCACTCGATGATGACCAGCTCGCCGGGCTCATTGCGGATCTGACTCCGGCCCTGGCCGAATTCACTGACGATAATGGTGTCGCCTTTCCGATGGAGACCCGGTTCGTGAGGGCCTTTCATTGAACTCGGAATATCAAGCTCGGTATACCAATGGCTGCGGCCGGTGGGCATGATTCGACGGCCGCAGCAACTCTCCGAGCCAGGGAGGCTCAGTCGGAATCTACCGGGATGTCGAAATGGAACACATCTTCATTTGCGATGGGACCATCTTACGCCCATTCCCGGGATCGGGAATTGTCCGGAATCAAGCGAGCCGTAATCCCCCGCCTCCCATTCCGCTACGGAATCCAAACCCGGTTGGCATGAACCGGCCTTCAGGGCTCCTGCCCGCTCACACCGAGTTCCTCCAGTGCGCCCCCAACCTTGGCCCGGATCAGATCACGCACCCTGCGGAAGTCTTCCGGTGGAAGGTCCCTGGGGTCCGGGATTTCCCAGTCCGCTCTCCGCCTGGCGGGAATCATGGGGCACGCATCGCCGCAGCCCATGGTGACGACAAGATCAAACTCCACATCGGGCAGATCATCCAGTGACTTGGAGTCATGCGCTGTCAGGTCATAGTCGAATTCCTGCATGGACTCGACTGCCCTGGGATTCACCCGGCCGGATGGCCGCGAACCTGCACTGTGGGCCTCAACCGCCGATCCGCCCAGCATGCGGGCAAAGGCTTCCGCCATCTGACTGCGGTTGGAATTCTCCACACAAACGAATAACAAGCGCTTGGGAGCGCTCATCGTGACACCTCTAGGTTCTCCGGTTGACAACAACCTTCCTCACGGGCGCAACGGCACAAGAGTACCGCGAGCGCCGCTCCGAGCACGGGTGCCGTGACATACAGCCACATCACCGACAAGTCCCCGGAGACCACTGCAGGACCGAGGGAGCGGGCCGGGTTCATCGCTGCCCCTGAAACCGGCCCGGCAAACAGGGCACCCAACGCGACAGTGCCGCCAATCGCAAGACCGGCAATAATCCCCTTGTCCCTGCTTCCGGCAGAGACACCCAGGATGACGAACATCAGCATCGCGGTAATGATCACTTCCAGGATCCATGACCGATGCAAGGGACCGGCAGGCTGTATCGCCCCGAACCCCTGAGCATCCGGAAAGAGAAGCCAGACACAGGCACTCGCCAAAATCGCTCCACTGCATTGACTGAGAACATAGGGGGCGACCATTGTCCCCGGGATGCGCCTAGCGAGGTAAAAGCCGAGGGTCACGGCAGGGTTGATATGAGCGCCGGAAATATCCCCCAGGGCCGAGATCATTGCAAATACAACCAGCCCGAAGACCAGGGCAACGCCAATATGCGCAACCGCCCCGTCGCCGTGCACGACAATGGCGGCGGTGCCTGCAAAGACCAGACAGAAGGTTCCAAACGCTTCGGCCAGAAGCTTGCTGCCAATATTCCTGTTCATGCGTTCTTGTCCATACGCAGATTCCTCGAATTGACGGCGATTCGGCAGGAAGGAAGGCAGGACAAGCCCGATACGAGGCCATCCATATACAGGACTGCATACCCCCGGATGCACTTGCGCAGTATAAGGCAAGCTCTGACCGTGAGGTATCCTGCCGTAATCAGAGATACCCGGGCGGTCACATGGCTTCCCATATTCGGGTCAGAAACATGGCAGGGTCGCCTGCTGCCGCAAGACCGCGGGCATTCTACATTGGCTTTGTTACAGGCATATTTCCGGAAATGGGAAAGCCGTCGATGCGGATGACATCTGCCTGGTTGCTGGTTAGTGACCCGGGTCAGGCGCAGGGCCTCAGGGCATTGCACCCGGCCCTTCAGCCATCGTCCTCACGCTGAAAGCGTATGCCATAAACCCGCCCCCGGCTGAAGGAGAGCCCGTCCACCTTCCCGTCGTCGTCCCGTGTGAAGCGAAGCAGGCCCAGGTCGTCGGCCTCGAAGGCCTCAGGGTAGATGGCTTCCAGCTCAAACCGGTCGGCCGGGCGGCGTTTGGCATAGAGCTGTCCGTCGTCAACCTCGATGCGCAGCCGGGTTTCGGCCTCGTCGCTGGCATAGTCGCCGGTGTAGTCGGCCAGTGTTTCCGGGGACGGGTCGGCGGGTGTGACGGGTATCAGCCGTTCTTCATCGTAGCCGTCGCGGCGTACTCTGATGCCGGGTCGCTCGTTGTCGGTCGAGGTGAATACCAGCTCCTTGTCCCGCTCGGGGACCAGGAAGCGGTCGGCAGACAGCGGAATCACCGCCTCGGGCTCGTCGTCGTCATTGTCCGGGTCGGCGGGAATGATCAGCTTGTCGCCATCCACTGCCAGTTCCAGCGGGCGGTGGTTGCGGACGTCGGCATACAGCCCCGCCCGGGCCTCGAGCACGTCCTTCCCCACATCCGCCGGCTCCGGCGGTTTCTCTGGCTCCTCCGCCGCGTCCCCCAGCGCGATGCGGGAAAGATCGCTGCCCTGTTCGCGGGTGTCGACACCGGAGACATTGCACAGCATGGCGACGGAGACGGCCTGTTCCGGGAAGCGCATCAGGTAGGCCCGGTAACCACTGGTGGCGCCGGTATGTCCGATACTGGACTGGCCGTGATCCTCGTCCAGTTGCAGTCCCGCCGCGTAGTGGATCTCGCGGCCGTTGGCGAGAACATCCGGTTCCTGCATCCGGGCGCTGAGTTCTTCACCCAGGGCCCCGTCAGTCAGGGCCTGGTTCCAGGTGAGCAGGTCGTGCACGGTGGTGAGCAAGCCGCCGTTGCCGTGGACGTGTTCGATGGGTCGGTTGATGGAGAAGAAATCGTCTCCCGGCTCGCCCGAATAGGCACTGCTGCGCCCGGGCACAACCCGGGTGTAGTCGTCTCGCCATTGGGTGTCGTCCATGCCCAGGGGCTCGAACAGCAGCTCCTGCGAGTAGTCGGCGAACGGCTCCCCGGTTACCCGCTCGACAATGACGGCCAGGAGGTTATAGCCGGAGTTGCTGTAGGAGTAGTGCGCCCCGGGGGCAAAGTTGAGCGCCTGCTGTCGGGAAAGGATATCGAGCACATGGTCATGGTCGTGGGTGCGCTGGTCACGGCTCCATCCCGAGATCGCCGCCACCTGCCCCCAGTCGCGCAGTCCGCTGGTGTGATGGATCAGCCGGCGCAGGGTAATGGTCTCGTTGTAATCGGGCAGCTCCGGAATGTGTTCGCGCACATCCTCATCCAGTGACAGCTTGCCTTCCTGGTCCAGCAGCAGAACGGTGGCGGCAACGAACTGCTTCGATACCGAGCCGGCCTCGAAGAGGGTTTCCGGGGTGTTGGCAATGTCGTGCTCCAGGTCGGCCATGCCCCAGGCCCGGGAGAACAATGCTTCCCCTTCCCGCTTCGCCGCCACGGCACAGCCGGGTGCATCGTCCCGGTCCCAGTCGGCGAAGAGGGCGTCCAGGGCCTCCGTGTCTGCCGCCTCTTTTTCTACCGTTTCCGTTTCGGTGGCGTCGGCACAGCCGGTGGCAACCAGGGCTAGTCCGAACAGCAGGGAATGGATTCTCACGGTAATGCTCCGTTGTTTCAGGGGGTGGCCTGGTGACCGGCGTTGCGAGATACGCGCCGCGCGAAGCAATCAGCATACCGGGTCTTGCGGGGCGTCAAAAGCCGGCCGGGGTTCGCCGCATAGGCTCGCACTGGTCGACTGACCGAGGTCGCGCTTGAGTCTCGTCAAGCTCCATCAGCCATCATTTTGCGACCATTGCACTCTGCCTGCGTCATTGGGGATGGAGCCGAAGCAATCGGCTGCACCCAAGCAGAACGCAAGAGGAGGACGCCATGAAACGCCTGCATGTCCATATCGGGGTCAGTGATCTGGAGAAGAGTATCCGTTATTACACCGCCCTGTTCGGTGAGGGGCCGACGAAGGAGGAGCGCGGTTACGCCAAGTGGATGCTGGAAGAGCCGCGGGTCAACTTCGCCATTTCGGCCCACAGTGCTGAGCCGGGCATCAACCACCTGGGTATGCAGGTGGACAGCGAGGAAGAGCTGGCTGAGCTGCATGCCCGCGCCGAGGCAGCGGATGCCGATGGTCTGATTGACGAGGGGCGGACCACCTGTTGCTATGCGCGGAGTGAAAAGCACTGGAGTGTGGACCCCGAGGGCGTGGCCTGGGAGCATTTTCTGACCACTGGTGACGCCTCGGAGTACGGTAATAGTGGCCCCATCGAGATGGCCGGGAAGTCGGCCGGTACCGAATCGCTCCGGGCCGACCGGGAGGGTTGCGGTTGTGGCTGAGACCACCATGAGTGACACGAGCCAGAAGCAATCTGATGGGAGAAGGACGGCCAGCCGGGAGCTGGCCGTCGCTTACCCGCGTTTTCGTGAGGGGCTGCTGGCCTTTCTTCGGAGCAAGCTCAGTGAGCCTGCCGTGGCTGAGGATCTGCTGCACGAGGTCTTTCTCAAGGCCCTCGATGCCCTGGATCGGGGTGCCCGCCCCGGAAACCTGCCCGCCTGGCTTCGGACCATTGCCGCCAACGCTCTGGCGGATCATTACCGTCGGAGTCGGCCCACGGAAGCCTTGCCGGTCGATCTGGCCGACGATGGGCCCGACCATAATCAGGCGGAACAGGAAATGGCGATCTGCCTGATTCCCTTCATCAATGGCCTGCCGCCCAAGTACCGAAAGGTGATGTACGCAACCATTCTGGAAGGCAAGTCTGGTGCCCAGCTCAGCCGGGAAATGGACCTTACCCCCTCAGCCATCAAGAGCCGCATGGCGCGGGGCCGTGCAATGCTCCGGGAGGCCATCCTTGACTGCTGCCACATTGAAGCCAGTGCCAGCGGCGAGATCCTTGAATACCGCCGGCGCGGCAGCTGACTCCAGGACAGGTGATGACGGTCAAGGGAGGGCAATTGGGTCGTGCCGCGGGCGTTTCCCGGGTGCAACCCCGCCGCCGAAATAACGCAAGCTGACAGTATCAGCTATTCCGGGCAGCTCCGATTTGCGCTGGACATACTAATTTTAATATATATACTATATATGACATGTGGCTAATCTTTGAGCACCGGAGAGTGGCGAAGAACCTGAATGCGGCGCCGGCCGAGGTTCAGAAGCGCTACGAGAAATGGAAGGACATTGTCGCGCTCTCGGGTCCACAGGGCCTGCGCCAGATTCGCGGGTTCAACGACGAGCCCCTGGCCGGAAAATGGGAGGGATTTCGGTCATCCCGGCTCAATAAACAGTACCGCGTAATTTACCGGGTTCAGAAGGATCAGGTGCTTGTCGAAGTAGAGAAGGTGACTCCCCACGATTACGGGAGGAAGTGACATGAGTGAGTATCGCAAGGCAAAAAAGCGAATTGAGGTGTCGGTTGGTGAATCCGTCCGTATTCTGCGAGAGCTGCAGGAGATGAGTCAGAATGATCTGGCGGCGGCCACTGGTATTCCGCAGTCCACCATTTCCGCCATAGAGAATGATCGGGTACGTCTCGGCGTCGAGCGTGCAAAGGTGCTGGCGAGGGCATTGCGCTGCCACCCTGCGGTACTTGTATTTCCGGGCTGGGATGTGGAGACGGACTCGGCCGCGTAATCCATCCGACCTACCCCCTTTCCGGAAATGCCGAAGCCGTCCCGGTGGACTGGGGTCGTTCTGGCGTCACGCCAGTCGACGCAGTGCTCGGTTGAATTGGATCAACAGGCCATGGCATTGACGGAAAGGGGCGCAGCCGTTACCGACTGCGCCACTTGCTTGCGGCATTGCTTCCGGAACACCCGCCCCTGGTCACTCCGCCACGGCAGTGCCGGAGCCGCCCATCTCGGCGGGCAGATCCTTGAGCTTGGGCAGGCCATCCGGCAGACGCAGAACCGCCTCCTGGTAGTTCACATGCACGCCCGGCTGGAACGGGAATTTCGGAATCAGCGCGACGTAGACATCGACCAGACCCCATTCGGGATGGTCGGTGAATACATGGCCTCCGCAGGTGTTGCACCACTTGCGATGGCTGTTCGGCGACTTGCTGTACTCACTGATGTTGTCGCCACCCTTGGTCACGGTCAGGGTATCCTTCGGCCACAGGCTGAAGGCATTGACCGGGCCGGCCGACCACTGGCGACAGGATTCGCAATGGCAATAGCCCATTGCGGCCGGCTCGCCGCGGACGGTGAATTTCACGGCGCCGCAGAAGCAGCTCCCGTGGTACTCGCCTGGATTACTCATGATCTGCCTCCTGGAGATCCTTGACCAGCGATCTTTGACTGGCGATCGGCGGATCGGTCGGCTCTCATTGACCGAGAACTTCTTCCTTCCCGGTATGTGCAATCGCCATTACTTCCTCGACTTTCGTCTCGGGGACACCGAGCTCCTTCAGGGTGTCGCGGAAGTGGCCCATGAAGACATCGTAGCCTTCCTCACCCAGGCCCTGTTCCCGGGCGCGGGCGTGAGCCTTGCTCAAGTCACGACCCTTGTAGCGATTGGGTCCTCCCAGGGCCATGGCCAAAAAGTCCTTCTGCTGTGACTTGATGTGCTCGACATTGCGACCGTCAAAGTAGATATTCACCCGATCATCGGCGAGCACCTTCTCGTAGAAGTGATCGAGGGCTGCAGCAACCCCCTCGTCACCCCCCAGTTCCTCATGTAATGACATGGTTCGCTCCTCCTCATCTCGTGTCTGCCAAGTCTCACCAGTAAATCTAGTCGCCTGGGCTGGTACCGGAATCGGTAGCGATTACGGAGTGGATTACGTAGCCGGGCGCGTCAGCGAGAATTCCTCCGCGCGTCGGGCCAGTTCACGCTTCGAGCGGACGCCGAGCTTGGCGTAGACCCGCGCCAGATGGGTCTCCACGGTCCGGCGGCTGATGAACAGGCGTTCACCGATCTCCCGGGCGGTGTGGCCGGCCGCCGCCAGCGCGGCAACATCTTGCTCACGCCCGGTCAGGGTGGCGACGCCACGGCTGGCGGCCGCGCGACGGCCTCGGCTGCCGAGCTGGCCCAGGCGTGACAGGACGCCTTCCCGACGCCAGGCCGCGCCGCAGGCCTCGTAGGCTTCCGCCGCCGCGGACAAGGCATCAATCCCTTTGCCCCCGGCGACCTCTTCCAGGGCCCGGCCCTGCAACTCCAGGGCGCAGGCCTGATAGAAGCGATAACCGGCCGACGACAGCTTCCGGGCCGCTTCATCCGCCGCCCGGGCCGCTGCCTGCGGCTCTCCGCAAGCGAGCGCTGCCCAGGCCCGTCCCAGACGCGCGAGTGGCGGCAAGAGCCGGCCGCCGGCAGCGGCAATTTCCTCCAGGCGATCGGCCGCCGCCAGCGCAAACTCGGTCCTGCCCGCCTCGCCGGCGACCTGCGCAATGTCGACCTGCACCAGGGCCTCACAAGCCGGGGCGCCGATTCGCTGCAGCCATGCCGCCGCCCGCTCCATCAGTTCGCAGGCGCGGCCTGTATTGCCCTCGGTCCAGGCAAGAAAGCCGGCCGTCCACGCGGCCCAATGGCTCCAGACCAGGAGCTCGCGTCCCTCGTAGGTCACCCGGGCCAGTTCGATCGCGCTGCCCGCTCGTCCGCGCATGCCCACTTCGGCATGCAGCCGGGCACCCACGGCCGCCGCCCAGGCGCGGCGCAGACTGCCGCACATCGGGCGGCGCACCGCGGCTTTCTCAACCGCGCCCAGCGCCTCTTCCAGGCGTCCGGCAAACCACAGGCAGACGGCCTGGTTCTCGTACAAGTGGGCATCCGGTGCCAGGCGGTCGGCGTCCAGCGCCGAATCAAGCGAGCTAAGTGCCTCTTCCACTTTTCCAGCCAGCCCCAGCATCAGAGACCGCTCGGACAGGGCCCAGGCGACGC
>SLND01000192.1 GCA_007133205.1 Natronospiraceae bacterium
CCGGCGACGATGCGGTTGTCTTCTCCCGGTTGCGCGCTCCAGGTCAGATTGGCATCGCGCTGGACGAAGCGCTCGGCACGACGCGTGGGCAGTTCGATGGTATCCACGTCGCGATCGTTGATGGCCGTCAGCCGGCCCCGGATCATGGGATAGAAGCTGGCCCTACCGCTGCCGATCCCTTCCAGTTTCGTGGCCACGCCCTCGCGTTCATCCGGCTGGATGTTGACCAGGAAATGATTGGGGGCATCTTCCGGCAGGCTGGCCCGCCAGCCATCCAGCAGGTCTCCGCGCACCACGGTGAGCAGGGCCAGCACCATCAGGCCGAGACCGAAGGCGGCGATCAGGGCGAGACTGCGCCCCGGGTGGCGGGTCAGATTGGCCAGGCCATGGCGCCAGGCACCCCCCAGCCGGCCCTCGGAACGCCGCAGCAGTTGGCGAAGTGCATAGAGCAGGCCCGCGCTGGCGGCCAGCAGGGCGAGCAGGGTCAGGCCGCCGCCCGCGAGAACACCGAGGCCGAGCCCGGTATCTCCCAGTTGCCACAGGACCAGGGCTGATACCGCCACGATCGCCAGGCCATGCACCAGCCAGGCCCGGGGCGGCGCCGGACCCAGTTCACGGCGCAGCACCCTCGCCGGGGGGGTGCGTCTAAGGGCCAGCAACGGCGGCAGGGCGAAGCCGACCAGCAGTACGGTGGCCACCGCCAGACCGGTGACCGCGGGCGCCATCCAGGTGGCCGCGGGCAGATCCTCGCCGAGCAGTCCGCCCAGGGTGGCCACCAGTCCGCCCTGCGCAATTCGCCCCAGGGCCAGTCCGAGGAGGCCGCAGACCAGACCCAGGCCCAGCAACTGAGCGGCATAAAGCCGCGTGATCCGTCCCTGGGAGGCGCCGAAGGTCTTCATCAGGGCCGCGGCATCGAGGCGTCGTCCTGCCCATTCCCGGGCGGCGAGGGCCACCGCGACCCCGGCCACGACCACGCTCACCAGGGCGGCGAGGGCGAGAAAACGGCCCGCGCGATCGAGTGCCGCGCTGATTTCCTGGCGGCTTTCGCTCGCATTCTGCAGACGCTGTCCGTCCTCGAGGCGATCTTCGGCCCAGTCGCGCCAGTTCCCGAGCACGCGCGGCTCTCCGGCGAGCAGCAGGCGATGGGTCACCCGGCTGCCCTCGGTGATCAGGCCGGTGAGCGGGAGGTCGTCACGCCCCATGACCACGGCCGGGGCAATGTCGCCGAAGCCGACGCCCTGGTCGGGCAGGTTCGCCAGCACCTTGCTGATGGTGAATTCGGTCTCGCCCACCTGGAGGCGATCCCCGACCGCGAGATCCAGGGTCGCGAGCAGCCGGGCATCGGCCCAGACGGTGCCCGGTGCCGGGGTCGTATGGGTTTCACGCGCCGCCTCGAAGGGGGCATCGGCCACCCGCATCCGTCCGCGCAGGGGATAGCTCGGGCTTACACCGCGCAGATCGATCAGGCGGGTCGCGTCCCCGCTCGCGACGACGGTCGAAAGGCGCGTGGTCTGGCCGGTACGCAGGCCGTCCTGTTCCGCCCGTTCCCGGTATTCGGCGGGCAGGGGACGGTCCGAGCGCAGCACCAGGTCGGCGGCCAGCACTTCACCGGCGCGCAGTTCCATCGCCTGGCCCACGCGGTCGGTGAAGAAACTCACCGCGGTGACCGCCGCCACCGCGATCACCACCGCCGAGGCGAGCACGGCGAGTTCGCCGCCGCGCCATTCCCGGCGCAGCAGTCGCAGACCGAGACTGAAACGGGCGTGGGACTCAGGCATGGGCGGATTCGGAGGGCTGGGCGTCGTCAGCGATGCGACCGTGGGTCATGGCAATCTGGCGGTCACAGCGTCCGGCCAGCTCGCGGTTGTGAGTCACCAGCACCAGGGTCGTGCCTTCGGCCTGATTCATCTCGAACAGAAGTTCACTCACCCGGTCGCCGCTGGCGTCGTCGAGATTGCCGGTGGGTTCGTCGGCGAACAGCAATTGCGGTTGGGGTGCGAAGGCGCGCGCAATCGCGACCCGCTGCTGCTCGCCGCCGGAAAGCTGGCGCGGATAATGCGCGACCCGGTCTCCCAGGCCGACGCGTTCCAGGGCGCTTCGGGCCTGGGCACGACTGCCTGTGCGACCGGCGAGCTCGAGCGGCAGCATCACGTTCTCCAGAGCGCTCAGGCCAGGCAGCAGATGAAAGGCCTGGAAGACAAAACCGACCCGGCGGCCGCGTACCGCGGCACGCTGATCCTCGTCCATCTCGGTAATGTCCGCATCGCCAATACTGACCCGGCCGCGGGTGGGCTGGTCGAGGCCGGCGAGCAGGCCAAGCAGCGTGCTCTTGCCCGCACCCGAGGCGCCGACAATGGCAAGGCTCTCACCGGCGGCGACCTCGAGACTGACATCATCCAGAATGGTCAGGTTTCCCGCCGGGCTGCTAACCTCCTTGCTCAGACCTGTTGCCCGGAGGGCCGGCATGTCACGTCTGCTGTCAGTCATCGGTGCGATCTTCCTCCTCTGTGCCTGGGTTCCGGTTGTGGCGGAAACCGGGGACGGGCCCGGGCCGGTGCTCGTGCTCGGCGACAGCCTGAGCGCCGATTATGACATGCCGCGCGAGGCCGGCTGGGTCGCCCTGGTCGAGGACCGGATGCGGTCACAGGACGACCGGCGCGGGGTCGTCAATGCCAGCATCAGCGGTGATACCACCCGCAGCGGCAGGGCCCGGCTGCCGGCCCTGCTGGAAGACTTTTCTCCCTCCGTCGTGATCCTGCAGCTCGGTGGCAACGACGGGCTTCGCGGGCTGCCACCCAATGAAATCCGGGCCAATCTCGAGGCCATGATCGATCAGGCCGAGGCGGCGGGCGCCGGGGTCCTGCTTGCCGGGGTACGTTTGCCGCCGAACTATGGTCCCGCCTACACCCGCCGCTTCGAGGAGGTCTTTGCCGAGCTGGCCGAGGAACGGGACCTTGTCCTGGTGCCGCGCCTGCTCGAGGGTGTGGATGACCGCGAGGACATGATGTCCGCCGATGGCATCCATCCGGCCCCGCAGGCACAGCCGGTGATCGCGGACACGGTCTGGTCCGCGCTCGATGGCCTGCTGGCCGATACCCGCGCTGACACCGCCCGCCCCGACTGATTCCTGCCTCTTGTTCAAGCCGGGTATCCGGATGGAACGGGTGTTCTCCGGATCCGGACCTTGGTGTCTCCCTGATGGCCTAAGTTTCGATGCAAGAATTATACAATCAGGGCCTCAAAAGGTTAAAATATTCCATAGTTCCATAAGAAACCGTATATTCGGGTTCGGGTCTATCTGCTATTGCATTTACAAAACCTTTATTCGGGAGCAGAGCATGCGAGTGGCGGTCGTCGGGGCGGGTATTTCGGGCCTGGCCAGTGCATGGCTGCTGGATCGCCAGCATGAGGTGACGTTATTCGAGGCAGCCAGCCAGGCGGGTGGCCACAGCAACACGGTGACGGTTCGGGAAGCGGATGGACGCACGGTGCCCGTGGATACCGGTTTCATCGTCTACAACGAGCGCAATTACCCCCTGCTTTCCGCTCTGTTCCGGGAGCTCGGCGTGCCCAGTGATGCCAGCGACATGTCCTTCGCGGTTTCCCTCGACCAGGGTCGCTACGAATATGCCGGGGACAGCCTTGGCAAGCTCTTCGCCCAGCACCGCAATGTTTTCAGGCCCGGTCACTGGCGGATGCTGAGCGATATCCTGCGCTTCAATCGACTGGCGCTGGAATGGCTCGATGATCAGCCGGACTCCACGCTCAGCGTGGGGGAGTTCCTGCGCCGTGGGCGGTTTTCCGATGTGCTCGCCGAGCGCTACCTGTTGCCCATGGCCGCCGCGATCTGGTCGGCACCGCTTGCCGATATCCGCGCCTTTCCCGCTGCCAGCATGCTCGCCTTCTTTCGCAACCACGGCCTGCTCCAGGTGCGGGGACGTCCCCAGTGGCGAACCGTGCGGGGTGGCTCACGCGACTACGTCAGGCGGATCCTCGCCGGCCTGCGCGGCAGGGTATACAGCGATACTCGTATTTCCCGCGTTCGACCCGAGAGGGACCAGGTGGCGGTGTGCGATGCAGCCGGGCATCGGGCCTGCTTCGACCGCGTGATACTGGCGGTGCATGCCGATCAGGCCCACGATCTTCTGGATGAAGGGTATGCGCAGGCTCGCGAACTGCTGGGCGGCTTTCGCTACAGCCGCAACCGCGCGGTCCTGCACAGCGACCCCAGCCTGATGCCGAGGCGCCGCCGGCTGTGGGCAAGCTGGAATTATCTTTCAAGCACCGAGCGGGAGCAGAACCGCAAGGTCTCGGTAAGCTACTGGATGAACCGTCTGCAACGTCTCGATACCGGGAACCCGTACTTCGTGTCCCTCAATCCCCTGCGCGAGCCGGCCCCCGGACTGGTTCGCTACGAGACCGACTACGCCCATCCCGTTCTGGATGCACGGGCGCTGGAAATCCAGCAACGTCTGCCTGGCTTGCAGGGGGAAGGAAAGCTCTGGTTCTGTGGTGCCTGGACCGGCCATGGTTTTCACGAGGACGGAATGCGGTCGGCCGTGGCGGTGGCCGAAGACATGGGTATCCGCCCGCCCTGGGACAACCAGGGGGCGGCCCCCGTTACCGGCATCCGGGCGCGGGCACAGGACTCAGTGGAGGAGGCCTGACATGCATGCGCTTCATCATGGTTGGGTCATGCATCGGCGCTACATGCCCCGGTCACGTCATTTCCGCTACCGGGTCTTTGGTCTGTTGCTGGATGTGGATCGCCTGGATGAGCCGGCCAACCGCCTGCGTCTCTTCTCACGCAACCGGTTCAATCTGGTCTCCTTTCATGATCAAGACCATGGTGCCTGCACCGCCGATGTCTCCCTGCGCGCCTGGGCCGAAGCGCTGCTCCGCCAGCATGGCCTCGAGCCCGAGGGTGGCAGCATCCACTTGCTGTGTTTTCCGCGAATACTCGGTTATGGCTTCAACCCGCTCGCGGTGTGGTATTGCCGTGATGCAGGGGGGCAAATGCAGGCGGTGATCCTTGAGGTCCGCAACACCTTCGGCGAAAAGCACCAGTACCTGATTTCCTGCGCGGGACGTCTGGATCCACGCCAGGCGCATGTCGTGGACAAGCAGTTCCATGTTTCCCCGTTCATCGGCATGGATGCCCGCTACCGTTTTCGATTGACGGAACCCGATGCCCGGCCCGGTGGCCGCTTCATCATCCGGATCGAGGAATCCTCTGGTGAAAGCCCCCTGTTGCTTGCCACTCATTCCGGAACATTCGAGCCCCTGACCGACGCAGGATTGTTGTGGCGCTGCCTGGCGGTGCCCTTTCTGGGCCTCAGGATCATGGCGCTGATTCACTGGCAGGCACTGCGACTCTGGCTGGGAGGATTCCCTTTCCAGCCGCGTCCGCCGGCCCCGGACAAGGAGGTAACGAGCACATGGACCGACAAGACCGAGTCGCGTCGCTGACGCCGGCGCGGCTGTCACTGAGCGGCCGGCTTCTGGAGACAGCAGCCCGGCACCTCGAAGTCGGCAGCCTGGAACTGCGCTTCCCGGGCCGTTCGCCGCGATTGTTTGCCGGCAGCGAGGACGGTCCAAGAGGCGTTCTGGAAATCATTGATCCCGCTTTCCTGCGACGGGTGCTGGTCGCAGGCGACCTGGGCTTTGCCGAAGCCTGGATGCAGGGGCAGTGGACCAGCCCGGATCTGCCTTCGTTGCTGGAGTGCCTGGTTCGCAACCGGCAGGCGTTTGACTCACTCGCAAGCCGGCCCCGCCTGTTGCAGGGGCTGCAATGGCTTCATCAACGTTTCTGGCGTGACAATCATCGTCGGGGCAGTCGCCGCAACATCGCCGATCATTACGATCTCGGCAACGAGTTCTACCGACTGTGGCTGGACCCCGAACTCAATTACTCCTGCGCCCATTTCAATGACAGTGCTGCAGACCTGCCTCGGGCCCAGTGGCGAAAATGCGAAAACATTCTGGACATGATCGATGCCCGTCCCGGTGATCATATTCTCGAGATTGGCTGTGGCTGGGGTGGATTCGCGATCCACGCGGCGAAACATCGCGACTGTCGTGTCACTGCGGTGACGGTCTCCCGCGCGCAACTGGCCGAGGCCCGCAGCAGGGCACGCGCGGCCGGGGTGGCGCGTCAGGTCGATTTCCAGCTGCGCGATTATCGGGACGTGAGTGAACGCCATGATCACGTGGTATCGATCGAGATGTTCGAAGCGGTGGGGGAGCGCTGGTGGCCGGAATTCTTTCGCAGCCTGCATCGGTGTCTGCGCCCCGGTGGTCGGGCGGCGATCCAGGTCATTACCATTGATGACGCCATTTTTCCCGACTATCGGCGGCGCCCCGATTTCATCCAGCGCTATATCTTTCCCGGGGGATTGTTGCCATCACCCTCCGAATTCGAACGCCATGCCCGGGCCCAGGGTCTGGCCGTGGAGCATCGCAGCTTTCGCGGGGAGGACTATGCCCGCACCCTCGCCCTGTGGCGCCGCCAATTCGGTCAAGTGGAAGACGAGGTTCGCGCGCTGGGCTTTGACCGGCGTTTCATCCGCATGTGGGATTATTATCTTGCCTACTGTGAAGCGGGGTTTCGCGCCGGAACGATCGATTTGATGAACTCGGTGCTGGTGTCCGCCAGGTGAGCGCCCGGCCAGCAGGGGGTGGTGGGCCTCAATCCACCGCCAGGCGTGCAGTCAGTTCTTCGAGATGGCGTATGACGGGAATCCCGTCCAGCTCCGCGCCGAAACGTCGGTCACGGTCTATCAGCACCGACTGGTAACCTGCCGCACGCGCGCCGCGGCCGTCGTGTTCGGGATCATCTCCCACGTGCAGAATCCGTTCCGGCGCCAGCCCCAGCCTGTGCGCGGCGGCGTCGAACATCGCCGCATCCGGCTTTGGCGCACCCACTTCCCGTGCCGAGATCGAGAAGTTCAGCCAGCGGTCGGCCCCGGTGCGGCGCAGACAGGCATTGCCGTTGGTGAGCGCGGCCAGCGGCCGGCTGGCGGCAAGTGCCGGCAGGGCGGTACCGACATCCGGGTAGAACCGGACCCGGTTGCGCGCGGCGTAGAAGACCTGGAATGCCTGCCGCGCGACCTGCGGCGGTTCTCCCGCCATCCGTGCCGCCCGTTCCAGTGACGCCAGGCGCAGGGCGCTGAGGTCATGGGCGATGTCGCGCCTCTCCCGGCCGATCTCTTCGCGCAGGCGACCGAGGTCTTCCAGGCTGAATTGGCGTGCGATTTTCGGCGCATGCCGGGCGAACCAGGCATGCAGTTCCCGTTCGGCCTCCCGGATGGTCGGCGCTATCGGCCAGAGGGTGTCGTCCAGGTCAAAGGTGATGGCGGCAATATCCACGAAGGCTCCGTTGCACGGCTTGGCAGGCACCCAGTATAACCGGCGTGCAAGGGTCTGCCTCTCCATGTATAGCCTATGTATAATGCAGTCCCCGGTCGGGGCGATGCCGCGACCGACCGGGTGCGAGGCCACTTTCCGCTCGCGGCTGAGAAAATCGAGGCTGGCGCGTCATGGAGCCGACACGGCATCTGGTCCCGATACGCACGGTATCGCAATTGACCGGCGTGAACCCGGTCACGCTGCGTGCGTGGGAGCGTCGGCACGGACTGATCCGGCCACGGCGTACACCCAAGGGACACCGCCTCTACAGCCGCGATGACATTGATCTGATCCACAGGATCCTCTCCCTGCTGGATCGGGGCATGTCCATTGGCCAGGTTCGCCATGCCCTGGAGGCGGATGAGGGCACGCACCAGGACACCGCGGCCAGCGACAACTGGGCGGTTTATCAGAGCCGGATGCTGAGCGCCATCACCCGCTTCGATGAAGGCGCGCTGGACGAAACCTACAACGAGGTGCTGGCACTGTATCCGGTCAGTGTGGTGACCCAGTACCTGATTGTGCCCCTGCTCGAGAAGATCGGACGCCGCTGGGAGGCCGGTGAAGGGACGGTGGCCGAGGAACATTTCTTCGGATGTTATCTGCGCAACAAGCTCGGGGCGCGCTTTCACCACCGTCCACGGCACGCCCGCGGGCCGCGCCTGCTGCTGGCCTGCATGCCCGAAGAACAGCACGAGATCGGTCTGCTGCTGTTTGCCCTGACCGCGGCCGGCCGTGGTTATGACATCGTGCTGCTGGGTGCCAACATGCCACTGGAAGAGCTGCCGAATGCCGCCGAACAATCCCGGTCCGACGCGATCGTGCTCTCGGGTTCCCTGAAACCCGAGTCCACGGTACTCGATAACGACCTGCCGGCCCTGGTGCGGGACGCAAGACTGCCCGTCTTCGTGGGCGGGGAATGCTCGAACTGGTTTGCGGATCGGATGGCACGAGCCGGCGTTGTGCCCCTGGGCGAGGATCTGGAAGCCGGGCTGCGCAAGCTTGGCAAGCACCTGGAGTGACTGCCGGAAATACCTGCCGGGGTGCGTATTTGCCACGCTTTGGCCCCCGATGCTATATCTGTGCGCGGTATCCGCCTGAGCCGACCCCGACGGCATGCCCCGGATTGAGATGGGACCGGGCCGGCCGGTGACTGGGCGAGCTGCCTCAGGGGGCAGCTCGCGCCCCGTTTCAGCATAGTCGTGCCATACTTCGGGGAGACATCCGGGAGGCGGCGAGCTTACGCTCCAGCAACACAGGAGAAGAGACGTGGTGGATAAAATCTGGCTGGATCAGTATCCGAAAGGGGTGCCCGCCGAAGCGGACGTAACCGCCTACGACTCCATCAAGCAGATATTCGAGGAAAGCGTGGGCAAGTACCGCGATCTGCCCGCCTTTTCGAATATGGGGGCGAGTATAAGCTATGCCGAGCTTGATCAGCAGAGCCGGTATTTCGCCGCCTATCTGCAGAAGGTGCTGGGACTGCAGAAGGGCGACAAGGTCGCCATCATGGCTCCCAATTGCCTGCAATATCCGGTGGTGCTGTTCGGCATTCTTCGGGCCGGCCTGACCGTGGTCAACGTCAATCCGCTGTACACGGCAAGGGAACTGGAGCATCAGCTCAAGGATTCCGGGGCGCGGGCGATAGTCATTGTGGAGAATTTCTGCAACACCCTGCAGAAGGTCCTCGACAAGACCGAAGTCCGTACGGTCATCACTACCCGCCTGGGTGACATGCTGGGCTTTCCCAAGCGTCCCCTGGTGAATTTCGTGGTCAAACGGATCAAGAAGATGGTCCCGGACTGGGACATCCCGGGCGCGGTGACACTCGACAAGACCCTGAACGAGGGCAAATGGCAGACTCTGGATGACGTCAGCCTCACCCGGGAGGATATTGCCCTCCTGCAATACACCGGAGGCACCACGGGACTGGCCAAGGGGGCGGTGCTGACCCACGGCAACATGGTGGCCAATATGCAGCAGGCCACTGCCTGGCTCGGTGACGAAGTGGTCGAAGCCGACGAGAAGATCGTTACCGCACTTCCGCTCTACCACATCTTCTCGCTGACGGCGAACTGTCTCGTCTTCCTGCGCCTTGGGGGCGAGAATCTGCTGATCACCAATCCCCGGGACATTCCCACCTTCGTGAAGACCCTGAAGAATTCCGGGTTTACCGCGATCACCGGTGTAAACACGCTCTTCAATGCCTTGCTCAATGCGCCGGGTTTCGAGGACGTGGACTTCAGCCGCCTCAAACTGACCCTCGGCGGCGGCATGGCGGTACAGCGCTCGGTGGCTGAACGCTGGAAAGAGGTGACCGGTGTGCCCCTGCTGGAAGCCTATGGTCTGACCGAAACTTCACCCGCGGTCACCATCAATCCCTTCGATCAGGAGGAATTCAGCGGCAGTATCGGCCTGCCGATTCCCAACACCGAGGTCGTTGTGCTGGACGAAAACGACAAGCCTCTGCCGATCGGTGAGGTCGGGGAACTGGCGGTACGCGGTCCCCAGGTGATGCCCGAGTACTACAACCGGCCGGAGGAAACCGCCAAGGTGTTCACCGAGGACGGCTTCTTCAAGACCGGGGACATGGCCAGGATGGACGACAAAGGCTATGTCTACATCGTTGATCGCAAGAAGGACATGATCAATGTCTCCGGCTTCAACGTCTATCCCAACGAGATCGAGGAAGTGGTCTCGGCCATGGACAAGGTACTGGAAGCCGGTGCGGTGGGTATTCCGGACGAGAAGTCGGGCGAGGTGGTCAAGCTGGTGGTGGTCAAGAAGGACGACTCCCTGACCGAAAAGGAGATCCTCGATTACTGCCGTGAGAATCTCACCGGCTACAAGGTGCCGAAGAAGATCGTCTTTACCGACGAGCTGCCCAAGACCAATGTCGGCAAGATCCTGCGGCGGGAGTTGCGCGACGACTAGGCAAGCTCTGATTCCTCCCGCTCCTGCATTACGACCAGGACCTTTACGGGTCCGGTGATGGTGAGGGATCGGCCTTTGTAGCGCGAAGGCTTTCCAGGATCGCCGTAAACCCTTCCATGGGGGCTCTGTGTGCGCCATCCCTGGCGCACACAGTCCTGGAAAGCCTTTCCCCCAACAAGGCCTCTCTTGTTGGCAGTCACCTGGGCCGTGCCGAGGGAAGGCGTATTCTAGCTTCGGGCAGAGTGCCTTCGGTCAATTCGGGGATGCTTCGATCAAGGAATTGCCTTCATACGAACGTGTGTGGCAATCGGAACCCGACTTCGTCCAAATCCCACGGCGGGGTAGGCTTGCTCAGGGCTATGTGAGGCAGGAAGCCGAACACAGAGCCCCCAGGGACGGGTTCACGGCGTCCTTGAGCAAGCCTACCGGCCGTGGGATTGAAAACCACTCGCCAGGGGGTTGTGGAATTCCCAATCGTCGCAAGGATTTCGTTGGCGGAGTCTTCCCTGGCTTCACTATTCGTGCATTGCAGGGCTCAATTCATGGACCGCGTCGATCATGGCGCCGGCATGCTCGGGAGGGACCGCCGGGGTAATGCCGTGTCCCAGATTGAAGACATGCCCGGGGCCCTTGCCGTAGCTTTCCAGTACATCCGCCACCGCCGCCCGGATGCGTTCCGGACTCGCCAGCAGGGCGGCCGGATCGAGGTTGCCCTGCAGGGCGACGCGGTCGGCCACCAGTTCCCGCGCGCTGGCCAGGTCCACCGTCCAGTCCACGCCCACCGCCTCGCAGCCGGTATCGGCAAGCGCCTTCAGCCGCGCCCCACCGGCCTTGGTGAAGAGAATGACCGGTACCCGGCGTCCGTCCCGCTCCCGGATCAGGCCATCCAGGATCCGTTGCATGGGATCGAGTGAAAAGCGCCGGTAATGGGCCGGGGTGAGCACCCCACCCCAGGTATCGAAAATCTGGATCGCCTGGGCGCCGGACTCGATCTGGGCGTTGAGGTAATCGATCAGGGAGTCGGACAGCACCGCCATGAGTTCATCAAGGGTCGCGGGCTCGTCCCAGGCGAGTCCCTTGATGCGGGCGAAATCCTTGCTGGAACCTCCCTCCACCATATAGGTCGCCAGGGTCCAGGGGCTGCCGGCAAAGCCGATCAGGGGCACCCGGCCGTCGAGGGCTGAACGGATGCGGCGGACCGCCTCGAAGACATAGCCCAGTTCCGCCTCCATGTCCGGTCGCGCCAGTTTCCGGATTGCGGCCCGGTCGCGCACCGGGTGCTCAAAGCGCGGTCCCTCGCCCGGGGCGAAGTGCAGGCCCAGGCCCATGGCGTCGGGAATGGTCAGGATATCCGAGAAGAGTATGGCGGCATCCAGTCGAAAGCGTTCCAGTGGCTGGAGTGTCACCTCGCAGGCCAGATCCGGGTTACGCATCAGATTCACGAAGCTGCCCGCCTGTTCACGCACCCGCCGGTACTCCGGCAGATAGCGGCCGGCCTGGCGCATCATCCATACCGGGGTGCGGTCCACCGGTTTGCGTTCCAGTGCACGCAGAAGGCGGTCATTCTCCAGATCCGTCATTGTTCGAAGTGCTCCCTGATGGTTGCCTGAATCGCTTCGGCCGCCGCACGCGGATCATCGGCGTTGCGGATGGGGCGGCCGACCACGATGTGATCGGCTCCGTTACTGAATGCGTCGGAAACGGTAACCACCCTTTGCTGATCGTCCGACTCCCGGTTCTCAACCGGTCTCACGCCCGGCGTGATGACCAGCAGCCTGTCGCCTACGGCTTCACGCAGCCTGCCCGCCTCGACGCCGGAAGCAATCACTCCGTCACAGCCGGCCTCCAGGGCACGGCGGGCGCGTGAGACCACCAGGCTTTCCACATCGCACTGGAATCCCAGGTCTTCCAGATCTCCCCGGTCGAGACTGGTCAGGGCGGTCACCGCCAGTACCTTCAGCGAGCCGGCGCGTTCCGCCGCGGCCGCTTCCATGATGGCCTGATTGCCATGCACCGTGCACAGGTGTGCCCCGCGCCGGGAAAGCTGGCGTACCGCGGCGGCCACGGTGGCCGGGATATCGAAAAATTTCAGGTCCACGAAGACCTTCAGCTCACG
>SLND01000119.1 GCA_007133205.1 Natronospiraceae bacterium
CGGTGCTTGCCTAGAATTGGGCCTGACGCGGGTGTAGTTCAATGGTAGAACACCAGCTTCCCAAGCTGGGAACGTGGGTTCGATTCCCATCACCCGCTCCAGATCCTTTCCTTCGCCGAGCCTGACGGGCGCGCACTGCCTGCCGCGCCTGGCGCCACACCGGAGTGCAATGAGCGACCTCGCCGCGCGCATTCTCGACTGGCACCGTGAGCACGGCCGCCACGACCTGCCCTGGCAACAGGACCCGACGCCCTACCGCGTCTGGGTCTCGGAGATCATGCTCCAGCAGACCCAGGTGAGCACGGTCATTCCCTATTTCGAGCGCTTCATGGCGCGCTTTCCGGATGTGCAGTCACTGGCCGCGGCGGAGCGCGACGAGGTGCTCGCCCTGTGGTCCGGCCTGGGTTATTACGCCCGCGCCCGCAACCTGCACCGGGCCGCGCGCATCATCTGCGAACAACACAGCGGGCGTTTCCCGGAACAGCTTGAGGAGTTGCGTGCCCTGCCGGGCATCGGCCGTTCCACCGCCGGCGCCATCCTTGCCCTCGCATGCGGGCAGGCGCAGCCGATCCTGGATGGCAACGTCAAGCGGGTACTGGCGCGTTACCACGGGGTCGATGGCTGGCCCGGAAGGACGGCAGTAGAGCGTCGTCTCTGGGACCTGGCCGATCGTCATCTGCCCGACCGGGATCCGGCCGCCTACACCCAGGGCATGATGGATCTCGGGGCGACCCTGTGTACCCGCCGCCGTCCGGCCTGCCTGCTCTGTCCCCTGGCCGATGACTGCATTTCCCGCCTTCAGGGCAATCCGGAGGCCCGACCGGCCTCCCGGCCGGCGCGGGATCGCCCGCGGCGTTACACGCGCATGCTGCTCGTTCGGGGCGGGGACCGGATCCTGCTTGAGCGCCGTCCTCCGACCGGTGTCTGGGGCGGCCTCTGGGGCCTGCCGGAAGTGCCAAAGGATGTCGATGTCCATCGATGGTGCCGTGCCGAGTTTGGCGTGGAACCGCTGCGGGTCACGCCCTGGTCCCCGGTGGAACACGGCTTCACTCATTTCCGGCTTGAAATCGCGCCGGTGGAAGTTGCCCTGGAAGAATTGCCACAGGGAGTGAGTGAGTCCGAGCGCGCCTGGCAGCCCCTGGCCCAAGCCGGCGAGCTGGGCCTGGCAGCGCCGGTCGCCCGTCTTCTCGATCGTCTGAAGTAGGGACCGCCTGAAGTAGGCCGACTCCGAAACCGGTTGTCGGAAAGCCATGTAATCCTGCGCATCCCGCTGGACCGCAAACCCCGCTCGGTTCAGGATGCCCCGTGTCAGAGCGTGGCCGGGAAGCGGGGTCTGAAACCCGAGCCCGTTTTGGCGTAAAATCGCGCGATCCCGATTTCCATCGAGGGCGCATTCGGTGGCTATACATCCAGCAGGGGAATTCACATGGCAAGAGGCGTCAACAAGGTCATACTCATCGGCAATCTGGGGGCCGATCCCGAAACCCGCTACACACCCGGGGGCACCGCGGTGACCAACATCCGCATTGCCACCTCGGAGCAATGGAAGGACAAGCAGACCGGCGAGCAGCAGGAGCGCACCGAGTGGCACCGAATCGTGTTCTTTGCTCGTCTGGCGGAAATCGCGGGTGAATACCTGCGCAAGGGCTCCAAGGTCTACATCGAGGGTCGGCTTCAGACCCGAAAATGGCAGGGCCAGGACGGACAGGACCGCTACACCACCGAGATCGTCGCCAACGAGATGCAGATGCTCGATTCCCGCGGTGGCGGGGGCGGCGGCGATTTCAATCAGCGCCCGGCTGCCTCGCAGAGCCAGAATCAGCCGGCCACGAGCGGCACGGACGGCGATTTCGACGACGAAATCCCCTTCTGAGGCTTTTGCGTTGACAGACGGATGCGCGGGAGACCTGAAGGTCTCCCGCCATCATCTATGCTTGGGGGGAGCGGCAGTGGAAAGGCCGCGGATGGAGAACACCGGCCCCACGGAGTGCCTGCTGATGAGCTGGCAGGCGTTGTCGGGGCCGGCAGTCCAGGGAGGACGGCACAATGGCATTGTTGAATGTGATTTCACGGATATTGCCCCTGCCCGCTTCGGCGGACGGCAGCGGTTTCCGGCAACTTGTCCGGCGGCGAAAGATCACCGCGGTGAAGGCCAGGGAAACGGCGGACAGGGTTGAGCGGCTGGTGGCCGATGTGAACCGGTCGCTGGAGGCGGGTCAGGGCTCCCTCAACCGGGAGCGCCGGTTGGAGCAACTGGCTCAGGCCCGGGACATGCTGGTGCGGCTGAGTATCCTGTCGGCCGATTGCCCGGATGTCCGCCTCAGGGGGGTGGAGCGACTGCGCCGGGACCTTATCCGCCAGACGGAAGATATCCGGGAGAATGGTCCGGAGAACATGGCGGAAAGAATCCGGACCGCCGAGCAACTGGAACGGCTCGGATACCCCGATGGCGCCATCGCCATCTATGAGGGCCTGGTTCAGGGTGAGGCAGATCAGGCTACCCCTTACATGCGACTCGCGATCCTCTACCGCAAGGCCGGGAAGGGCAACAGTGAAAGCCGGATACTCGAATTGGCACTTCACAATCTTTCGCAACGTGACACCGACACTTGCCGGTGGCTCAGGAAGCGCCTGGCCGAACTCGACGCGGCCAAAACCAGAAGGAAGCATTGAGCCCGGAACCGGCACCCGGTGCCGCGGGGCGAGTTCGCGCTCATGAAAGACCATCCCGAAGTTTCCGTTATCACCCCGGTTCGTGATGGCGCGGCCTATCTGGAAGAATCAGCCCGCTCCGTTCTGGGACAGACCCATTCCTCGCTCGAGCTGCTCATCATCGACGACGGTTCCCGTGATGCGTCGTTGGCGGAGGCGCGCACGCTGGCCGCCGGAGATTCGCGGGTCCAGGTATTGCAGACCCGGGGTGGTGAAGGGGCCGGGGTGGCACGAAACATCGGGCTGGCGGCGGCCCGGGGTCGTTACGTGGCCTTTCTTGATTGCGATGACCAGTGGCTGCCGGAAAAACTGGCGCTTCAGCTTGATTTCATGCGTCAGGAGGGAGCCTGGTTCAGTTACACCGCCTACGAAAAGGTCGATGCAAAGGGGCGACGCAGGGATCGCATCGTTCAGGTGCCCGCCCGTCTCGGCCATGGCGATCTTGTCGGTGGTTGTCCCATCGGATGCTCCACGGTGCTGATTGATACCCGAGTGACCGGCTCAATAAGAATGCCTCCGCTCGTGCGCAGTCAGGATTTTGCGCTCTGGCTGCGGTTGCTTCGCCGGCACGGATCCGCGCGAGGTCTGGCCACACCTCTGACCCTCTACCGTGAGCATGCCGGTTCCCTGTCGGGCGACAAGTTCAGCAAGCTGGGAGCCGCCTGGGCCATTTTCCGAAGGCAGGAAGGTCTTTCCCTGGCGCGATCCGCCGGCGGACTGGTTGCCTATGCGGTTCATGGTTTTCGCAAGCGTTTGATCTGAAGGCCGTTGATGGACACCAATACAGAACAGGCGGCTGGACCTGAAGGCAGGATGTCGGGCGCCGTCTGGGCGGTGACCGGTGCCAATGGCTATGTCGGCCATGCGCTCTGTCACCACCTGCAGGATCAGGGTGCCGTGGTTCGCGCTGTCGTTCGCAGCAGTGAGGCCGCTGAGAGCCTGCCTGGGGGCATGGACACCCGGGTGGTTCCCGAATATGAGGCAGCCACTCTGGAGCATGCCCTTGATGGAGCGGATGTGGTCGTCCATCTGGCAGGAAGCGCCCATGGACGTGAGCGAACCACCACGGCTGAAACCCTCGCAGGCGAAATGGTTGCGGCAGCAAGCCGGGCCAGGGTTCGCCGAATGCTGTTCGTGAGTTCGGTCAAGGCCCAGGTCGGTGCTGCCGCGGACGGCGTGGTCAGCGAAATTGATCCTCTCATGCCACAGGACAGCTACGGCCATGACAAGCTGGCCGCCGAGCGTGTCGTGGCGACCAACAGTGCCGGGGCGGGCATGGAGTACAGCATCGTGCGCCCGACCCTGGTCTATGGCCCCGATCCGCGCGGACATCTGGGGCGGCTTTTGGCCTGGCTCGCCGCCGGACGTCCTTTGCCACTGGGAGGGGTCAACAACCGCCGCTCCATGGTTTCCCTCGAAGCCCTGTGCCGGCTTCTCGTGACATGTGGCCTGGAGCCCGCCGCGGCGGGCCGTACCTATCTCGCCGCCGACCCTGATCCGGTGTCGACAGCGGATCTTGCCCACAGCTTCGCGCGGGGCCTGGGAAGGGAAGGCCGGGTCTTTTCCGTCCCGGCGCCCTGCCTGCGCGCCGCACTGGTCCTGAGTGGCCGCGGGGACTGGTCACAACGCCTGGCCGGCAACCTGGAAGTGTCCAGCCGGCGGGCCCTGGAGGAGCTGAACTGGAGCGGGAATCCGGATACCGTGGCGGAGCTGGAGCGGATCGCGGGCGAGTACGCGCTACCAGTGGCGAGGGGTGTGCGCCGGGATTTCAAATAACCGGCCGCAGGACTGGCGGGTCCAGCAGTCAGGAACAGAGACATGAATCAAGGCGGAGTCATGCCGGCACTGGATGCCCTGGTGATCTGGATCGGACCGGCTGCGGCCTGTCTGCTGGCCTGTGGTGTCTGGCGGCGTCTGGCGCGTCGACTCGGCATGGTCGATCGGCCCAATCACCGCTCACTGCATTCAGTTCCGGTGGCGCGGGGGGGCGGGATTCCCATGGCCGTGGTGGTGGCCCTGTTCCTGTTGCTGTCCCCGATCGACCTCGACCTTGCCCTCTGGACCGGCCTGGCCCTGGCTGCCGGACTGTGCCTCGTCTCGGCGCTCGATGATCGCTTCGGCCTGCCCATCCGTGTCCGCCTGCTAGGCCACCTTGTGGCGGCGGCGGTCTTTTCCATTCTTGCAATTGGCGTGACCCTGCCCCTGCAATGGGTGGATGGGGGCCTGGTGCTCATCTGCACCCTGCTGATCGCCTGGATGCTCAACCTCTACAACTTCATGGACGGTTCCGATGGTCTGGCCGCGGGGCAGGGCCTCATTGGTTTCGCGGCCCTGGCGATCCTGGCGGCCATGAGCGATGCCCCGGAACTGATCTGGCCCGCCCTGGCGGTCTCCGGGGCCTGCCTCGGCTTTCTCTGGTGGAATTTCCCGCCGGCACGGCTTTTCCTCGGCGACAGCGGCTCGGTGCCACTCGGGTTTCTTGCCGGGGCCTTCATGCTCTACCTGGTATTGGAAGGCGGCGTGGCGCCCTGGCTGGTGGTGCTGCCCTTCGCGCCGTTCTGGATGGACGCCAGCTTTACCCTGCTGCGTCGCATTCTGCGCGGTGAGGCCTTCTGGCGAGCCCATCGCGAACATTCCTACCAGCACCTGGTCCGATCCGGTGCAGGGCACCGGCGGACCGCGCTGATCGGCTATACTACGATGCTTGCAGGTGGCCTTGGAGCCGTTGTCGGCCAGATGGCGCCCTCAACCGTTGTAGAAGTGGCGTCTTTCGTGGCTGTGATCTCCCTGATCGTAAGCATCGGGGGCTGGATACGGAAGCGTCCACTGCCGGATCGGCGGTAAACGAAAGGAACCCGGGGGAAACAGGTGTTTTCAAGACTGCCAAGGAACGTATTGTGGCGCCGCGCACTGGTCATCCTGCATGACGCATGCTGGATTCCTCTGGCCATTGCGCTCGCCTTCTGGTTGCGTTTCAATCTCGGCACCATCCCGCCGGAAATGGTCTCCCCATTGATCACCATGATGGTGATTGCCTTGCCGGTGCATCTGGTCACCTTCTGGTTCTTCGGTTGCTATCGGGGCATCTGGCATTTCGCGAGCGTGCCGGATCTCATCCGCCTGTCGAAGGCGGTATTCATCGGCGCCCTGATATCACTTGCGATTCATTTTGCATGGGACCGCCTGGCGAGCGTGCCCCGAACCGCGGCCGTCCTCTATCCCTTCATTCTTCTTGGCGCCACGGCGGGAGCCCGTCTGATGGTTCGCGTGATCAAGGATCATTCGCCCTTCGCCCCCAGTGGCGATGATGTTCGGCGTGCCCTGATCATCGGGGCCGGTCACAGCGGTGAACTGCTTTACCGCGGAATGCAGCGGGATGCCGGCCTGGAGCCGGTGGCCTTCGTCGATGATGATCCGGCCAAGCGAGGCACGGAAGTGCATGGCCTCCGGGTTCGGGGTCCCATTAGCCAACTGGACCGCCTGATTCGCAAGTGCCGTGCGGACCTGGTGATCGTCGCCATTCCCACCATGCCTCGCAAGACCCTTTCGGAGATCATTGCAACAGCATCGGAAGCGGGTGTGGATTGCCAGGTGATGCCGGCGGTGACGGATTATCACAGTGCCGGTGAGGCCATCGGCAAGTTGCGACCGGTAACTACTGAAGACCTGCTCGGACGTGATCAGGTGAGCCTGGACGAAGCGGCCATCGCCGCGGTTGTGCGCGAACGCACCGTGCTCGTCACCGGGGGCGGCGGATCCATAGGCCTGGAGCTCTGTCGCCGTGTACTGCAACACGGTGCCGGCAGACTGCTGGTGTTTGATTGCAACGAATACAACCTCTACAAGGCCCAGCAGGAATTGCATACCGGCGTGGATCCTGACCGGGTGCAGTTCCTGCTCGGTGATGTCTGTGATGAACGGCGTGTTCGAAATCTGTTCGATGAATATCGTCCCGAAGTGGTCTTTCATGCAGCCGCCTACAAACAGGTGCCGCTGCTGGAATCCAATGCGGTGGAAGCTCTGCGCAATAATGTGGTGGGGACGCACGTTGTTGCCGAGGTTGCGGGCGAACAGAATGTGAAGAAATTTGTCCTGGTGTCCACGGACAAGACGGTCAATCCCACCAATATCATGGGCGCGACCAAGCGGATCGCCGAGCGTCTCTGCCTGGGCATGCAGCGCCGCTGGCCGGATACCGCCTATGTCATCGTGCGCTTTGGCAATGTGCTGGGCTCGGCCGGTTCCGTGATTCCTCTCTTTGAGCGCCAGATTCGCGAAGGCGGCCCGGTGACCGTGACCCATCCCGAGGTCAAGCGCTTCTTCATGACCACAGAAGAAGCAGTGGGCCTTATCCTTCAAGCCACCAGTCAGAGCCGTGGCGGGGATGTGTATGTGCTCGACATGGGAGAGCCGGTACCGATTCGGGAGCTGGCCGAGAACATGATTCGCCTTTCCGGACTCACGCCCGGCAAGGATATTGACATCACCTACACCGGGCTACGCCCGGGTGAGAAGCTGGAGGAGGAACTGTTCTACCGCGAAGAGGAGCTGCGCGGAACGCGTCATCCGAAGTTGCTTCTCGCCAGGGAATGTGAACGGGACAGCCTCGCCCGAGAGACACTCATGAGTGAATGCGGGAATGCGCTGGCGGCCGGTAGCGAGCGGCAGGCCATTGAATGTATCAAGTCACTCGTCCCCGCGTTCTGCCCGATGGATGACGATATACCCGAGAAGAAGGCGCATATCCGGCTTATCAAGTAGGCTGGCCTGGAGAAGCGCGAACAGCCCGTATACCCAGGGAAGATCCATGAACCAGACATTGACCGCTGTCCAGGCCGAGGGCAGTCAGAAGGGGGATGCCTATTACCTTGTGAACGGTGACGGGGAAACCGTTGCCTTTCGCAAATTCGCGCCGGAACGGCATAAGCGCAAGGGACTGCGGCGTGTACTGCCGCAGGGGGCTTCCGGTCGCCATCGCCGCCTTGCCAAGGAAGCCTTCATCCTGAATGCATTGCAGCAACGGGATTTTCAGTGGTTGCGCACGCCGGCGGTATTGGGCCGCGCCGACAACAGCCTCGACCTGGAGTATCTGCCCGGCCGGTCACTCGAGACCGGCGAACAGCTTCTTGCCGCGCGTGCCCTGGCGGAACTGAACGCCACCGAGCTCACCGAGCCAATGCCCGTACGCCGCTACCTCAGCCTGCGTCTGGCGACTACTTTCACCCCCTTTCGCAAGGTTACGCGCATTCCGCGCCACCTGCGCGATAAATGCCCGAATCTTGCCCCCCCGGTTCAACGCGCCATGTGGAAGCTCTTGCGGTCGCAACCGGCCCGTTCTCCGGTTCTGCTCAACCGCGATGTGCATGCCAAGCACTTCATTGTCCAGGACGGTGGCTGCGCCATGGTGGACTTCGAGACCAGCGGGCTCAGCCGGCGCTGGGCCTTGCTCGACATCGTGTGCCTGGCCATGGAAGTGAGCGAGGAGCTGATTGACCTCGACGTACTGGATGCCTGGCTGGAAGTCTTCCGGAAAGGGCGCAGCGACTGGGCGGACATGGATCTGGTCGCCCAGCTTCGCTTTGCGATGCTTTACGAAGAGGCGGTTCGTGTTGCCGCGGGCTCGCTAGAGCCGGAGCGCCGTGAGCTGATGGAAGAACGATTGCATTTCGCCCTGAAACACGATCGGGTAGCCGACTTCCTGGGTCGAAGGGCTGCCTGACTGATCGCGCCCTGTGAGTGACGGGGCCGGGCTGCTAGAATCCCGCCTTTTCCTTCCCGGGTGATCGCCTTGAATGAATCCGTGAGGCAAGCTGCCAACTGGCCTGCGGTCAGCGCGCTGTCCGGTATATTCGGCCTGCGCATGCTCGGCCTCTTCATGCTGCTGCCGGTACTCGCCCTGTGGGCCGAAGATCTGCCGGGAGCAACACCACTGCTGATCGGTCTGGCGATCGGGGTGTACGGTGTCACCCAGGCGTTGTTCCAGATCCCATTGGGGGCGCTTTCCGATTCCTGGGGGCGGCGACGCGTCATTGCCCTGGGGCTGTTGGTCTTTCTTGTTGGTTCGGTGGTCGCTGCGCTGGCCGACGGTATCTGGGGTGTGATTGCCGGCCGGGCTCTGCAGGGGGCTGGCGCCATCGCCGCCGCGACCACCGCCCTGGTGGCCGATCTGACGCCACCGGACCGGCGAACCCGGGCGATGGCATTGATTGGCGTGAGCGTTGGCGGTTCCTTCGCTCTCGCGCTGGTGCTGGCGCCCATCTTCGAGGGCTGGATTGGCGTATCCGGCATCTTCTGGCTGATTGCCGCGTTTACCGTGGCAGCACTCGTGGTTCTGTTTCGCTTTGTTCCGGCCAACGGCCTTGTCGCTTCCGAGACACCGCCGAGCTGGCGGGAGGTGGCCTCATTGCCCGGCCTGGGTCCCCTGATGTCCGGCATATTCGTCCTGCATCTGCTGATGACCGCCACCTTCGTGGCCCTGCCCATCGTGCTGCGGGATGTGGGCGGGCTTGCCGGACCCGATCACTGGCAGCTCTACCTGCCCGTCCTTGCCGCTGCCGGCGTCGCCATGGTGCCGCTGATCCTGTTTTCGGAACGCCGGGGATATCGAGCGACTGCGCTCGCGATTGGCGTGGCCTTGCTTGCACTGGGGCAGGGTGGACTGGCATGGCTGGACAATGGACTGCTCGCGATTGGCCTGTCTCTGTGGGTCTTTTTTATCGGCTTTTCCTTTCTCGAGGCCCATCTGCCGGCAAGGCTGTCCCAGGCCGTCCCGGCACCCGCACGCGGACGGGCCATGGGGCTTTATTCCTGCGCCCAGTTTCTTGGTGCCTTCGTCGGCGGCGTTGCCGGTGGTGCCCTGTGGGGCCTGGGTGGGGCAGTCGCCGTATTCGCGGCGTCGGCAATGCTGGCCCTGGCCTGGTGGCTGCTTGCGGTCATCCGTCCTCTGTCAGCGCATGTTCGCGCCGCATCCTGAGGCATCCGGAAAGCCGGCCCGGGTGCGTGAATCGGGCCGCTGGGCTGGGTTACAATGACCGGCTGTCTCCTTGTGGCCCGGAGGAAATGATTCCGGGGCCCGTATCGACGTCAACGAGGAACGCATGGCTGCAGGCAAGCTCCACGTCCACACCCATGGTTGCCAGATGAATGAGTACGACTCCACCAAGATGGTGGATGTGCTCACCGATGCCTATGGCCTGGAAGTTACCGATGACCCGGCGGAAGCCGACATCATTCTGCTCAATACCTGTTCGGTCCGGGAGAAGGCCCAGGAAAAGGTCTTTTCCCAGCTCGGGCGCTGGAAGGCCTTCAAGCGTGAGCGCCCGGAACTCATTCTCGGCGTGGGCGGCTGCGTGGCCAGCCAGGAGGGCGAGGCCATTGTCGAGCGCGCGCCTTTCGTGGACCTGGTGTTCGGTCCTCAGACCGTCCATCGCCTGCCGGAGATGGTCGAACGCCGGCGTCGTAGCGGACAACCGGTGGTGGATATTTCCTTTCCGGAAATCGAGAAGTTCGATTCCCTCCCCGAACCCCGGGCCGAAGGGCCGACCGCCTTCGTGTCGGTCATGGAAGGCTGTTCCAAGTACTGCTCCTTCTGTGTCGTGCCCTATACCCGGGGTGAGGAGATCAGCCGCCCCTTCGAGGACGTGCTGGTCGAAGTGGCGGAGCTGGCCGAGCAGGGCGTACGCGAAATCACCTTCCTCGGCCAGAACGTCAATGCCTATCAGGGCCCGATGGAGGACGGCGATACCGCAAGCCTGGGTCTGTTGATTCGCTATGCCGCAAAGATCGACGGCATCGAGCGGGTACGTTTTACCACATCCCATCCGGTGGAATTCACCGATGACCTGATCGAGGCATACCGGGATGTGCCGGAGCTGCCCGGCTATCTCCACCTGCCGGTTCAGGCCGGATCCGACCGCATCCTTGCCGCCATGAAGCGTGGCCATACCGCGCTTGAATACAAGCAGAAGATACGCAAGCTTCGCGAAGCGCGCCCGGATATCTCCATTTCCTCGGACTTCATTGTCGGTTTCCCGGGGGAAACGGAGCAGGATTTCAATGCCACGATGAAACTGATTGCGGACGTGGGTTTCGATCAGAGCTTTTCCTTCATTTACAGCCCGCGTCCGGGCACGCCGGCTGCCAATTTTCCGGACGATACGCCGCTCGAGGAAAAGAAGCGCCGTCTGGCCCTGCTCCAGAACCGCATCAACCAGAAAGCGCAGGAAATCAGTCAATCCATGGTGGGCAGCGTGCAGCGGGTGCTGGTGGAGCGACCGTCAAGAAAGACCCCGTCACAGATGGCGGGACGCACCGGCAACATGCGCTGGGTCAATTTCGATGCGCCATCCGAATTGATCGGGCGGTTTGCCGACGTGCGCATTACCGAAGCCCTGCCCAACAGCCTGCGTGGCGAGTTGGTGGATAGCGAGGATTTGCCCGCCCGCGCTTCATGAATCCCGGGTTGCCGGTGCCTTCAATCGCACGAACGCCCAACTGAACTGAATACCAACAACAAGGACAGGGTCACCTGATGTCAGGCGATATTCCGGAACGACTCCGTAACACTGATCTCCGCACCGCGGCCCTGGTGGCCGTGGCACTCAGTGGTCTCGCATTTTTCCCCACATTCCTCTTTACGGATAATCTTCGCAATCTCGCACTGATCCTGTTTGGGCTCAGTGGCCTGGCCTTTCTGATTTTCCGCCGCCGAACCCTGGCTGAATTCCAGCCCGAGGCAGGGCGCATGATCATTGTCTTTGCCCTGTTCTTCCTCGTGGCCCTGGCTGCGTGGTGGTGGGGCGGGATGAGCGATCTCGGAACGCGCAAGTTGGGCCGGGTCGGCAATGTACTGTTTCTGGCGCCTTTCCTCGCGGCCTTTGCCGTCTCACGTCCGCGGATCGAATGGGTATGGCTTGCCATGGCCATCGGGGGAATGGTCGCCGGTCTGTGGACCACCGTCCTGCTTGTGGGAGGCGACGGGGAACGTATTGCCGGTGGCAGCCATGTCATGACTGTCGGTGGCCTGTCCCTGGCCGCCGCCTTCGCGCTGTTGGCCGCCCTGCCTTCCCTGTGGCAGGCCGGCTGGCGCTGGCTCGTGCTGGCCTGCGCGATCGGTGCTCTGGGTTACCTGCTTGCCAACCTGGGCAGCGGAGTCCGTGGTCCCTGGCTGGCCCTGCCCGTGCTGCTCCTCGCCTGGGTGCTGTGGTATGCGGTGATTCAGCGCCGCTGGAAGCCGGCCGTAGGGGGTGTCGCGGTGGCGCTGGGGCTCGCCCTTGTGCTGCCCTTTGTGCCCCACATCGACCGGTTAGATCGGGTCGCTTCCGAAGTGAATACCTGGTTCGCTGCGGAAGGAGCCTTGCCCGCCCGGGATGAACGCGCCGGCCTTGGCTGCCTTGCGGAGGGGGAATGGCTGAGGGCCTACTTCGCTCGTGCACAAGTTCGTCCCGAGGGCAAGAACGTGGAAGCAGACATCCAGCCATGGCTGCCCACCGAGGAGAATCTGCTCGAAGGCATGAACTGCAGCGGCTCGCATATTGTGCAATTACACAACCATGAGTCCGAGGCTGTCCGGATCGATCTTCCGAGATCGGCACTGACGCGTGGTGAAGATTTCACCCGTTTCTCCGTCGCCGCCTCAGGGGAAGGGGAAATACATGTCACTCGCACCGATCACATGGAAACCCTGGGTCCGGCTCCAATGACCTTTGATCTTGAAGGTGACGAGCATTCACG
>SLND01000136.1 GCA_007133205.1 Natronospiraceae bacterium
CCGGATCCTCCCTCGGGGGTGACCCAGTCAATGACCTGGTACGGGTCCTTGATGTCGCAGGCCTTGCAGTGGACGCAGTTGGCGGCGTTGATCTGCAGTCGCTTTTCGCCGTCCTGCTCCACCATTTCATAGACATTGGCCGGGCAGAACTTCGTGCAGGGGTTGCCGTACTCCTCGGCACAGCGGGTCACGCAGATATCGGGATCGGTCACCTTGAGATGCACCGGCTGGTCTTCGTCATGGGACGTGGCTGCGTGATATACCGAAGCGAGGCGATCGCGGGGCGGCAGATCCCGCTCCGTCCAGTCATATTGGCGATCACCCATCTGATCCTGCCGCTTCAGGGCGGCATGATTGGCGCGGTGTGACAGCGTCCACGGCAGCTTGCCGAAGGTCACCGTCTCCAGGGCCGCATTGGCCAGTCCCGTCCACAGTCCGCGATGGAAGCCGGGGCGGATGTTGCGCACCTTCTTCAGTTCCCGGCCCGCGGGAGAGGCCCGGAAGCGCGCATCAAAACCCTGCTCGCTGCCTTCGGACTGCCAGTGATCGGCCGCTTCCAGGCCTGAACGGATGGCCTGGTGGATGCCCTTGATCTTGGGCACGTTGAGGGTGCCGGCGGCATCACCGATCAGCATCGCTCCGGGCATGTCCATCTTCGGCAGCGACTGCCAGCCCCCTTCCACCAGGCTGCGCGCGCCGGTGGAAATGATTTCTCCACCCTCGAGCAGCGGATGGATCGAGGGATGGTGCTTGAACTGCTGGAAGGCCTCGAAGGGAGAGAAGGCCGGGTCCTCGTAATCCAGGCCGACGACGAACCCGATATACAGCCGGTCCTGGTCCAGGTGGTAGAGGAAGGCGCCGCCGTAGGTCTTTCGGTCCAGTGGCCAGCCCTGGGTGTGTTGAGTCAGGCCCGGTTCGGTTCGTCCTTCGGGCAATTGCCAGAATTCCTTCATGCCCAGGCCATAGGCCTGGGGCGAGGCCTGCTCGTCGAGGCCGAAGTGCTGGATGAGGCGCTTGCTGAGACTGCCCCGGCAGCCTTCCCCGAGCACGGTCAGGCCGGCGCGAATGTCGACCCCCGGCGCAAAATTGGGGCCGGGCGTGCCGTCCGCCTGCACCCCCATGTCACCGCAACGGACGCCGACCACCCGGTCATTCTCGATCAGGGCATCGGCAGCCGGGAAGCCCGGAAAGACGTCAATGTCCTCGGCCTCGGCCTTCTCGGCCAGCCGGCGGCAGAGGGCGCCGAGGGAAACGATGAAATTGCCGTGGTTCTTCTGCTGCGGGGGCGTCGGCAGGCGCCAGCGACCCTTGCGGGTAAGAAACAGGAACTCGTCGCGCCCGGCGGGGACGCAGATGTCGGGTGGCTGATCCCGCCACTCCGGCCACAGGGCGTCCAGGGGGCCGGGTTCCATGACCGCACCGGACAGGATGTGGGAGCCGATCTCGCCGCCCTTTTCCAGCACGCATATCGAGGCGTCCGGGGCGAGCTGACGTGCGCGCAGCGCAAAGGCCAGGCCGGATGGGCCGGCGCCCACCACCACGACGTCGTATTCCATCACATCGCGTTCTTCGGCCATGCTTCCCCCTTGCGGATTTTCGGGATGCGCCCGGCACCCCGGGTGGGGCGGGAGCGGGAAAAGGGTGATTCTAACGGATCGGGCGCTTCCATTTCAGCCGTGTACCTCCGTCAGGTTAGTCTTGCTCCTGTCTGACCAATCATCCGGGAGTCGGCATGAGCGAATCCTTGCGGTCCCGCCTGCGCCGCTGGGGCTTCAACTTCTTTCCCGCCTATCGCGGTACCGGCGCACGCATCACCTATCTGGCGGACGACTTCCGCGAGGTGCGCATCCGCCTGCCCCTGAACTGGCGCACCCGCAATTACGTGGGCACCATCTTCGGCGGCAGCATGTACGCCGCGGTTGATCCGATCTACATGATCATGCTGATCCAGAACCTGGGCCCGAACTATGTGGTCTGGGACAAGTCGGCCCGGATTCGCTTTCGCCGCCCCGGCCGGGGTGTACTCACGGCCCGCTTCCTGCTCGACCAGCAAGAAATCGATGCCGTGCGTGCCGCGGTTGATGACGGCGGGCGCGCGGATCGCGAGTATCTGGTCGAATTGCGCAATGCGGACGGGGAGGTCTGCGCCGAAGTCGAAAAGGTGGTCCATGTCGCGGACAAGGCGCGCTGGAAGGCCCGTGCCCGATCTGGCTAGTGGGCCTCGCTCAAATTGACTGCCCACTACATTAGATGGAGGACCCTAAGTTTGCGGTGACGGGGGCTCCCTTCAGATCCTGAATACGCTCTGGGAAAGCACGGCCCAGGTGAATACTCAAAGAGAAGGCCTGGCGCCGAACAGGGTCTTCCAGGACTGTGTGCGCCATGGATGGCGCACCCAGAGCCCCCATGGAAGGGTTTACGGCGATCCTGGAAGACCCTGTCGGCGATAAAGGCCGGAACGCGCCCCGTCACCGGCAACGAAGGGCCCTCAGTAATTCGATGAATGCCCGGACAGAGCATCCGCTCTGCCAGATCAGGTGAGCCAGCGCTCGGGATCGGAGAAGCGGATGCGGAAGGTACAGCCCTCGGGGCTGTCACGATATTCCAGTTTCGCCCGGTTGGCATCGCACAGTTCGCGCGCGACGAACAGCCCCAGTCCCGTGCCGCGGGTAGTGGCGGTGTAGAAGGGTTCGAACATGCGATCCTGCTCGCGCTCCGAGATGCCGGGACCGAAGTCGGTCACTTCAAGGAAGGGTCGGCGGCCCTCGGTGAGATACCCGAGACGTACCAGCACACGCAGACCATCTTCCCGGCTTTCACCGTGGTTGAGGGCGTTGTCCACCAGGTTGGTCATGACCTGGTGAAGCTGGTCCCGGTCCATGCGGGCCTCCACCGGCGTCTCGGGGTTTTCGACCCGTATTTCTTCGTGGCGGAGCTTGCCCGTCTCGACCATCTCGGAGACAAAATCTTCCAGCCAGGATTGCAGCTCCAGCGGACGCGGCTCGGTGGTCTCCCGCCGGGAAAGCTTGAGAACAGTTTCGATGATGCGGTTCAGCCGGCGCCCGTGACGGTCGATGATGTCGAGCAGATGGCGTTGCCGGTCCGTGAGCGGCTCCGTCTCCGACAACAGTTGCTGGGCATGGCTGATCGCACCCAGCGGATTGCGCAGCTCATGCGCGATGCTGGCGGTAAAGCGTCCCAGTGCGGCCAGTTTCATTTCCTGGGCACGCTCGGTTTCCAGGCTGCTGTCCTCGAGAAAGATCAGGGTGCCGGTCTGCCTGCGCGGGCCCAGTTCGGTGAAGCGGGGAATGATCACCGTTTCTCCGTCATGGGCGGTGAAGGAAGGAGGCCGGTCCCAGGGACGTTCTCGGCGCGCTTCGACCAGATCCGCAAGCTGTTGCGAGACCTCTGCGATCGGGGCGCCGCGCCTGGTCCGGGAAACCCCGAGGAACTGGCCGGCGGCGCCGTTCATGAGCTGCAGTCGATCTTCGTGGTCCACCACCACGATGCCCGTGCGCAGGTGGTGGATGATGTAGTCATTGAGTTCTTCCAGGTTGCGCAGGTCGAGACCACGACGGGCGGCGAGCGCCTCGCTTTCCCGCAGCTGACGCGCGACCCGCGTACCGCCAACGGCCAGCAGCATGAACAGCGCGCCGAGAACCCCGGCGTGGGTGTAACGCGCCTCCATTTCGGGAAAGCTCAGGGTGATCAGGATCTGCTGGGCCAGCAGCCCGAGGGTGGCCAGGGCGGCGAAGCTCAGTGCCAGGCGTTGGCCCATGATCAGGCTGGCGGCGATGATGGGAATGACCAGGAGATTGCCGAGACCGGATTCCAGGCCGCCGCTGGCTTGCACCAGCAGCAGGTAGATGACGACATCACCGCCGAGCTGAAAGATGGCCTGGATGCTGGAGCGGGGCGAGCGGTTGTAGAGCATGAAGGTGGCGACTGCACACAGCAGCAGGGAGGCCACCACCGTGCCCAGGAAGAGCTGTGGCATCTGGGCCCCGAGCAATTCGTCGGGCTCAGGCTGGACGAGGAAGGCCACCAGCAGGGACAGGGCGATGCCCCCGCGGAAGATATTGACCAGCCGCAGCGGGACCCAGCGGGTGTCGCGCTGAACTCGGGTTTCGGACAGGGGGTTATGTCTGTACACGTTTATTGTTCCCGCGCCCGGGTCACGGCAGCCCGTAACACCCCGGCTTTTGCGAAATCCCTGAATTTACGCCAGAATACGCGCTCTTTCGAGCGATGTCCCGACAACCCTCCAAGGTCTGAGCTTACACGATGAATCTGCACGAATATCAAGCAAAACAACTGTTTGCGGAATTCGATATCCCGGTTTCTGATGGCCGGGTGGTCACTGATCCGGAAGCGGCTGCCGCCGCGGCCCGGGAGCTGGGCGGCGCGCTCTGGGTCGTCAAGGCCCAGGTTCACGCCGGCGGCCGTGGCAAGGGCGGCGGCGTCAAGCTGGTCAAGAGCTCCGAGGAAGCGGCCGAGGAAACCAGGGCCATGCTCGGGACCCGGCTGGTCACGCCCCAGACGGATGACGAAGGCCTGCCGGTGAATCAGGTTTATATCGAAAAGGGCTCGGATATCGAGCGCGAGCTTTATCTCAGCGTCCTGGTGGATCGCGCTTCCGAGCGGGTGGTCTTCATGGCCTCTCCCGAGGGGGGTGTGGACATCGAGGAAGTGGCCGAGAAGACGCCCGAGAAGATTTTCCAGGTGGCGGTCCATCCGGCCGCCGGCCTGCAGCCCTTCCAGGCGCGCCAGCTGGCCTTCGGCCTGGGCCTGGAAAAGAGCCAGCTCGGCAGCTTCACTCGCATCTGCATGGGCCTTTACCGGATGTTCGAGGAGACCGACACCAGTCTCATCGAAATCAATCCCCTGATCGTGAGCGATGAAGGCGAACTCAAGGCCCTGGATGCCAAGGTCAATCTGGACGACAACGCCCTGTATCGGCGCAAGCGCCTGGCGGACATGCGCGATACCAGCCAGGAAGACGAAGTGGAAGTGCGTGCCAGCGAGCACGACCTGAACTACGTCTCCCTGGACGGCAACATCGGCTGCATGGTCAACGGCGCCGGTCTCGCCATGGCAACCATGGACGTGATCAAGCTGTCCGGTGGCCAGCCTGCGAACTTTCTGGACGTGGGGGGCGGTGCCACCGCGGAGCGCGTCACCGAGGCCTTCAAGATCATTCTTACCAATGAAGGCGTCGAGGCCATTCTGGTCAACATCTTCGGCGGCATCGTGCGTTGCGACCTGATCGCCGAAGGCATCATTCAGGCGGTCAAGGAAGTCGGGGTCGAGGTGCCCGTGGTGGTACGTCTCGAAGGCACCAACGTTGAAAAGGGCAAGGAACTCCTGGCCGGCAGCGGCCTGGATATCATTCCTGCCGACGACCTTACCGATGGCGCGCAGAAGGCGGTCAAGGCCGTCGGCTGATCTCCATTCACTGCGCCTGAACCCAGCAAGCGGAATCCAGAAAGCGAGACGGACAAGAATATGAGCATCCTCGTCGACAAGAACACCAAGGTGATCTGCCAGGGCTTTACCGGCAAGCAGGGCACCTTCCATTCCGAGCAGTGCATCGAATACGGCACCAACCTGGTGGGCGGCGTGACCCCCGGCCGGGGTGGCGAGAACCACCTGGATCGCCCGGTCTTCAACACCGTGCACGATGCGGTGGCCGAAACCGGGGCCGAGGTCAGCATGATCTACGTGCCGGCCCCCTTCGCGGCCGACGCGATCCTGGAAGCCGCCGATGGCGGCATCAAGACCATCGTCTGCATTACCGAGCACATTCCGGTGATGGACATGGTCAAGGTCAAGGCGGCGCTGGCCGATTACGATGCGCGCCTGATCGGTCCCAATTGCCCGGGCATCATTACCCCCGGCGCTTCCAAGGTCGGCATCATGCCGGGCCAGATCCACAAGCCGGGCAATATCGGCATCGTTTCCCGCTCGGGCACCCTGACCTACGAGGCGGTCTATCAGACCACCCAGACCGGGCACGGCCAGTCCACCTGCATCGGCATCGGCGGGGACCCGGTGCACGGCATGAGCTTTACCGACTGCCTGGAAATGTTCGAGCAGGATTCGGGCACCGACGCCATGATCATGGTTGGCGAAATCGGCGGGACCGCCGAAGAGGAAGCCGCCGATTTCATCAAGGAACATGTCAGCAAGCCGGTGGTGGCCTATATTGCCGGCGTCACCGCACCCCCGGGCAAGCGCATGGGGCATGCCGGTGCGATCATTTCCGGCGGCAAGGGTACGGCCGACGAGAAGTTCGCCGCACTGGAATCTGCCGGTGCCACCACGGTCAAGTCGCCCGCGGAACTGGGCGAGGCGATCAAGAAGGTGGTGCCGAACTGAGGCCCCTTGTGATATCCGGTGTCTGTGCGGGACTCCACACCAGCCGGTCTGCGCAATTGCTCGTCCCCGTACCGTTCGGTGCGGGGATTTTTTTCGAGCAGGATGAATCACCGTGCGGGCGCTGGATGGTCAGCGCGGGCGTGCTGTTGCAGACTGGATCAGCAGTTCCCGGATGAAGATATCCCCCGATGAAAATGTCCCCGATTCAGATGAGCCCCGATGCAGATAACGCCCGATGCAAATAACCAATGAATAAGTCACTCGACATTGTCATCGCCCAGATGAATCCGGTGGTGGGAGACCTGTCCGGAAACGTCGCGCGCATGCTCGCCGCGTCGGAATCCGCCGGACAGAAAGGGGATCTGGTCCTGTTTCCCGAACTCAGCCTGACCGGCTATTCACCGGGCGATCTGCTGCATCACCCGGAATTCGCCGAGGCGGTCGAGCAGGCCGAAAGCGAATTGCTCCAGGGACTGCCGCGGGATATGGCGGTGGTGTATGGACGACCCGAATATGCCGCCGACGGCATCTTCAATGTGGCTCGCCTGGCCTGCAACGGCTCAGTGCTTGCCGGCTATCGCAAGCGGCTCCTGCCCAATTACGGCGTGTTCGACGAAGAACGCTGGTTCCATGCCGGGGATGCGGTCACGATCGTGGATTTCGGCGGTTTCCGCCTTGGCCTGACCATCTGCGAGGATCTCTGGCAGCCCGGTCCCTTCGAGGAAACCGTTCGCGCCGGGGCCGACGCGGTGCTCAATCTCAGTGCCTCGCCCTGGGCCCTGGGCAAGGGGCCCGAACGGATCGCGACCTACCGCGAACGGATCGCCGCCGCGCCCGCACCCCTGGTCTCCAACAACCTCCTTGGCGGTCAGGATCGGCTGGTGTTTGACGGTGCCAGCCTGGCCCTGAATGCCGATGGCGCACTCGCCCTCGAAGCGCCCGCCTGGGAGGCAGGGCAGTTTCGCCTGCGCCTGGAAGGCGATTCAGAAGGCGTTCGTTTTCGCGGGGGCGAGCGTGCACCGGAACTGCCCGAGGCCGGCATGTGTTACCGGGGAGCGGTGCTGGCCACCCGTGACTATCTGGAGAAGAACCGGGCTGAAGGGGTCCTGGTAGGTCTGTCGGGTGGTATTGATTCGGCGCTGACCCTGGCCATTGCACATGATGCGATCGGCGCGGAGCAGGTGGAGGCGGTCATGATGCCTTCCCGCCATACCCGCCGGATCAGTCTTGAATACGCGCGCGAGCAGGCGGCGCTGCTCGATGTTCGCTATCGGGAGCTGGATATTGATGAGGCAGTGGCGGCACTGGATAAGACCGCCGGCGAGGGTTTCACAGGGGTGGCCGCCGAGAACCTGCAGTCGCGGGTCCGGGGCCTGCTGCTGATGGGCCTTTCCAACCAGACTGGTGCGATGGTGCTGGCAACCGGCAACAAGAGCGAACTGGCGGTGGGGTATGCCACGCTCTATGGCGACATGGTGGGGGCCTTCGCGCCCCTGTGTGATGTCACCAAGACCCGGGTATTCGCGATGGCCCGCTGGCGGAACGGGCAGTCACCAGCGATTCCGGAAGCCGTGATCCAGCGTGCCCCGTCGGCCGAGTTGCGGGCCGACCAGTACGATACCGACAGTCTCCCCGACTATGCCGTGCTGGATCCGTTGCTCGAGGCCCTGACCGAGGACGACCTGCCGATCGAGACCCTGGTGGCCCAGGGCTACGAGGAATCCCTCGTCCGCCGGGTCGCCGGGATGATTCGTGCCAGCGAGTACAAGCGGCGCCAGGGCCCGCCCGGTCCGCGCCTGAGCCGGCGCGGACTGGTCGGTGATCGCCGCTATCCCGTCACCAATGGGTTTCGGGGCTGGAATCGCTCCGGCAAGAACTGAAGCGCCGCACCGTTCTGCCTGTCAGCTGCGTGGTGGACTGCTGCCGGGACGGTGGTCCGGATAACTGGTATCGCGGACATTGCGGACAATGTCGGCCAGATCCTGCTCCCCGAGGGCTTCATAGGAACTGATCATGATGTCCAGCGCATGGGGGGTTACCACCGAGCCCTGGAGATCCTCGATGATCACCGTGGCACGCCCCACGGCCGCCATGTAGGCCTCCCGGCGCAGGTAGAAGTCGGCCACGTACCATTCGTGGCGGGCGATACGGTTGCGCAGTTCCACCATGCGCTGGCGGGCATCATCGGCATAGGGACTGTCCGGGAAGCGCTCGATCAGTTCCTGGAAAGACACGAATGCCTGCTGGGCATTGCTCTGGTCCCGGCGTGCCATGTCGATGTTGAACATCCGGCTCAGTGGCCCGGGATACTGTTCGGAATAGGCCAGACCCTTCATGTAGTGGGCGTAGGCCAGATGTTCACTGCGCGGGTTTTCCCGGATGAAGCGATCCGCCTCGTCCACGGTCGCGCGCCGTTCCCGCATCAGATAGGAGACATAGATCTGGTCAAGCTGAGCCTGGCGGCCTTCCGGAGTGAAGGGGTGGCGTGCCTCGAGTCGGCGCAGACGCCGCATACCTTCCTGCAGGTTGCCGGTGGACACCTGCTGCCAGGCGGACTGGTACATTTCCTCGGCGGAGCGGGCGTCGTCCCGCACTCGGTCGCCCGCGCAACCCGCGACCAGGGCGATGGCAAGGACAGCGAAGACAAGCAGGTTCAGGATTCTGGCGTACGAGTGCATTCAGACTCCGGTGGCCGAAAGGGCCGTGCCGAGGCACGAGACCCGGTTCAGAACAAAAGACGATAAGCTGACGGGATGCAACACAAGCACACTAGTATAACGTGAGCGCGGGACACAGAGATATGCCCGAGCGCGAGACACCTGAGCGGCTGGAACGGACCATCCCCGAAGCGCTCGCCGGAGTACGCTTCGACCGGGCACTGGCCGAGCTGTTCCCGGATTATTCGCGCAGCCAGCTCCAGGGCTGGATCCGCAGTGGTCGCGCGCGCCTGGATGGGGTCACCGTCCGGCCCCGCATCGCGGTGCGCGCGGGCCAGCGGGCCGAGGTCGAACCCGAAGCGGGGGACGCACAGGCGAGTCCTGAGCCCCAGGCGCTGGACCTGAACGTGACCCATGCCGATGCCGACCTGGTGGTGGTGGACAAGCCGCCGGGGCTGGTGGTGCATCCCGGCGCCGGCAACCCCGACGGCACCCTGGAGAATGCCCTGCTGCACCATTTTCCCGAGGTTTCCGAGGTACCGCGCCACGGCATCATCCATCGCCTCGACAAGGACACCAGCGGCCTGCTGCTGGTTGCCCGCAGCAGTCGCGCCCATCTGCGCCTGACCGAGACCCTGCAGGCGCGCGGCATTGACCGCCATTATCTCGCCCTGGTGACCGGGCGCATGCCCGCCGGCGGGAGCGTGGACGAACCGATCGCCCGTCACCCCGTGGACCGGACCCGGATGGCCGTGCGCCAGGGCGGGCGTCATGCCGTGACGCACTACCGGGTGCGCGAGCGATTTGCCCGCCACAGCCTGCTGGATGTGAAGCTCGACACCGGCCGTACCCACCAGATTCGGGTCCACATGGCACACATCCGTTATCCGATCGTGGGCGACCCGGTCTATGGTCGCCGCCCGGTGCTGCCCGCCGGGGCCTCCCCGGATTTGCGCAAGGCCCTGCAGGGCCTGGGGCGCCAGGCCCTGCACGCGGCGCGGCTGGCCCTGGCCCATCCGGTCAGTGGCGAGACCCTGGAATTCGAGGCGCCCATGCCGACGGACATGGCGGAACTGGTCTCTGCGCTGCGTGCGCATGCGCGGGAACAGGAGCAGGCGACATGAGCGCTGCCGGACGAGAACAACCCTGCGCCCTGCGCCCGCAATGGCCGCTGCCCGACCGGGTCCGGGCCTTGACCACCCTGCGTTCCGGCGGGATGAGCAGCGGGCCCTGGAGTTCGTTCAATCTCGGTGACCAGGTGGGGGATGACCCGGAAGCGGTTGCCGCCAACCGCCGTCTCCTGGTCGATCACTTCGCGCTACCGGCCAGCCCGAACTGGCTGAGGCAGGTCCATGGGCGCGAGGTGGTGGTGCTGCCCGGTGGCGGGTCGAGCCCGGAGGCGGATGCCGCCGTGACCCGCGAGCCGGGTGTGGTCTGCGCGGTCCTGACCGCGGATTGCCTGCCGGTCTTTCTGGGCGACCGGCAGGGGCAGGCGGTGGGAATTGCCCATGCCGGTTGGCGGGGGCTGGCCGCCGGGGTGATTGAAGCCGCGGTCGAGGCCATGGACGTCGCACCCGGGCAACTTCATGCCTGGCTGGGCCCGGCGATTTCCCAGGCAGCCTTCGAGGTCGGCGGGGAAGTGCGCGAGGCCATGCTTGCCGAGGACCCGGGCGCGGACGCGGCCTTTCAGGCTTCGGGGCAGCGCTGGCGGGCGGATCTCTATCGGCTTGCAGCCCGCCGGCTTGAAAGCCTCGGTGTCGCCGGGGTACATGGGGGAGGGCGCTGTACCTTCAGCGAGCGGGAGGCCTTCTTTTCCCATCGCCGCGAGGCCCCCTGCGGGCGCATGGCCAGCCTGATCTGGCTGGAGAATGAAGGCGATTGATGGCACGGCAGGTGACGGACTGCCATTATTGAAAGGGCGGGCAACCGGGACAGGACACCAAGATCAGGAAAGGGGAAACTCATGTCATTGGTCATGTGGGCAGTCGGATTTTCCGCGCTGGCCGGGGTCACGGCCGCCCTGGTCGCCTCCAGCTTTCTCGTCCTGCCGAAACGGATTCAGGCTTACGGGGTGCCCCTCTTGGTCGCCTTCGCGGTGGGGGTTCTGCTGGCGACCGCCTTTCTGGAGCTGCTGCCACATGCCTTGAAAGAACTCGGTGGCGCCGGCATGGATGCGGTCGGGCTGTGGATGGTGGCCACCCTTGCCGTGATATTCGTGATCGACAAGCTGCTGCGCTGGCGCGAGGCCTGGGCGGTGGCCGAGGAAAGGCCAGCCGGTGCCCTGATCCTGGTTTCGGCGTCCTTCCACAAGTTCATCGACGGGCTGATCATTGCCGCCGCGACCCTGACCGACCTGGCCCTGGGCGTGGCCGCCGCGGCCGCCATCCTGGCCCATGAAATCCCCCATGATCTCAGCAAGATCGCGGTCCTGCTGGATTCCGGTTACCGGCGTCTGACCACCTTTCTTCTCAACCTGGGGGTCAGCCTCGTGATGATCCCCGGGGCGGTGGTTGGCGTCTGGTGGCTGCACCTGATGGAAGGGGCACGACCCTACATGCTGGCCGTGGCCGCGGCGCTTTTCACCTATGTCGCCCTGGCCGCGCTCCTGCCCGAACTCCAGGCCCGCACCCGGATCCGGGATACCGCCGTCCAGGTGCTGGTGATTGGTCTGGGCGGGGTGATCATCTTCCTGATCCATCAATCCTTCCATTGAGAGACCGATTTCCTCCGAAAAATGCCAATTCCGGGCAGAAAGACCTTGAATCCCGGCTATTTGCCTCAAAGTAGGCTGTAAGTCGAGATTTTTCGGAGAAGATTGCCCATGCGTACTGACAAGCTGACAAGCAAGTTCCAGCAGGCGCTGGCCGATGCCCAGTCCCTGGCCCTGGGCCGGGACCACCAGTTCATCGAGCCGGTCCACATGCTGGCCGCCATGCTTCAACAGGATGGCGGCACCGTGCGCCCGTTGCTGGAAAAGGCGGAAGTCAATGTCGCCCAGCTGCGCACCCGCCTGAGCCAGCAACTGGAGCGGATGCCCACGGTCTCGGGTGCCGAGGGCGAGGTCGAAGCCTCGCGTGATTTCATGCGCCTGCTCAATGTCTGCGACAAGCTCGCCCAGAAGCGCGGTGATCAGTTCATTTCCAGTGAACTGTTCCTGCTCGCGGCGGTGGATGACAAGGGCGATGCCGGACGCATCCTGCGTGAGGCCGGTGCGGTGCGCGGTGCTCTGGAAAAGGCCATTGACGAAGTCCGTGGCGGAGAAAGCGTGGACGACCCCAATGCCGAGGA
>SLND01000031.1 GCA_007133205.1 Natronospiraceae bacterium
AATGTCGGCACCAGTCCGATTCGACTATCCCTGGAGCGAGGACGAACTGGCACGCCTGGCCTGCCACGGGGACGACCACTTCGTGCGCCGGGATGCCATTGTCCGACTGAGCCTGCGTGCGATGGCAAACCGTGAAGTTGAAAACGATACTGCCGCCGACACACTCATCGCAATCTTCTCTGATCTGCTTGGCTCCACCTCACGGGAGTCCACGCCGAAGGATCTGGAGCTGACTGCCCACCTGATGGATCTGCCCGGTTTTTCCGAACTGGCGCTTGAGATGCAACCGACCGAAGTCGATCAACTCCGTGAGCATCATTCTGCATTGCAGCAAAGGATTGCGCGGTGCCTGCAGCCAGGGCTTCATGAAGCCTGGCAACGATTTCGAAACACGGGGCAGCCGAAACCAGGCCCTTCGGCCATCGCGAAACGGGCACTTGCCAATCGCTGCCTGGATTACCTCTCATGCACGGACGAGGGATCGGAATGCGCCCGCATTCAATACCGTGAATCAGACAACCTGACCGATTGCCTCGCGGCATTGCAGATCCTGCTTGATGACGAAAACGAAAATGCCGATACCCTGTTGCAGACATGGGAAGAGAAATACGGTGATGAAGATTTCCTGATGGATCGATGGTTTGCCTTGCAGGCTGCGAGCTCCCGCCTGGCCACCCCCGAACGCATGCAGGCACTCACCAGACACCCGGGTTTTTCCGATCACCTGCCACACCGGGTTCGTAGCCTGGCAGACAGTTTCTGCATGGATAATCCTGCCCGCTTCCATGCCCTTGATGGCAGCGGATATGCCTTTGTCGCTGAGCGCATCCGCCTGCTGGACCGGATCAACCCTCCGCTCGCTGCGGAACTGGCCCGCCGGTTTTCGGACTGGGCTACCTTCGCCAATCCCTGGCGGGATCTCATGAAGAATCACCTGGACGGGCTGAAAGGTGAAAATTCGTTGTCCGCGCTGACATCCGAGGTCATCAAACGTTCCCTGAAAAGCGCCGTTGACCCTGGGGTCTGATCGTCGGATGATTGAACAACGTGCAAGACGATCCGGCCTGTTGTTCATTTCCAGAGGAGCGTGAGCCCATGGCCAGACGCACATCCTATGTGGACCCGGACAAGCTCCGGGATCGGCTGATTTCCCTGGTACGCATTCCTTCCAGCACCGGACAGGAAGATACCGCGGTCGGGCAGGTGGCCAACTGGCTGCAGGAACTGGATGTGGAAGTGGACTACTGGAACGACGGCATGGCGGCACTCCTGCGGGATCGCCGCTACCCCGGGCACGAAGTGGAACGCGCCTGGGCACCGGTCGCCGTGGGCGTGGTTCGCGGCGAGGAGCCCGGCCCCACGATCCTGCTGACCGGTCATATCGATGTGGTGCCACCGGGCGATTACAGCCGCTGGCGGGACGAACCCTTCTCCGGAGTCATGCGTGGGGACCGGATCTACGGTTGTGGCTCAGCCGACATGAAATCCGGTCTGATGGCAGCCATGACCGCCTTCGAGGCCTTTGCCGAAGGGGGTCGAAACTTCCCGGGGCGGGTGGTCTTCGCCGCGGTACCTGCTGAAGAGGACAGCGGACTCGGCACCCTGGCCGCCATTCGCGCCGGCTGGAAGGCAGATGCCTGCATCGTGCCCGAGCCCACCATGGGGGCCAATGGAGTCCCGGACCTGGTGATAGCCCATGCCGGTGCGGTGTCCCTGACCATTTCGGTCCCCGGCAAGTCGGCACACGCAAGCAAGCGCCTTCAGGGGGAAAGCGCCCTGGATCATTTCATCACGGTGTACGAGGCCATGCGGGCCAATGAAAAGGAAGTAAACGAGGCCGAAGCCCATCCCCTGATGCGCATTCATGGCCTGCCCTATGCCACCAATGTCGGTGTGATACGCGGTGGACTCTGGTCCTCCAGCGTAATGGACAATATCGAGGCCCAGGTTCGTATCGGGGTTCCTCTCAGCGAAACCATTGACGAAGCAGAAGGCCGCTTTCGCAAGGCAGTCATGGATTATATCAAGGATGATCCCTGGCTCTCGGAGAACCCGCCGGTCATCACCCGACTGGCTTCCGGCTTCGGCTCCGCGGAAACCCGGCGTGATCATCCTCTGGTGGACGCACTGGCGGAATCGGCGGAAGAGGAGTTCCGCAAGGACACGACCATTTCCGCGGCTCCCTATGGCTGCGACATGTCGGGCTGGGTGCGTCTTGCCGACACGCCGACGGTAATCTACGGCCCCGGCGAGATCGAACTTGCCCACGCACCGAACGAATCCGTTTCCATGGAAGCCACCTACCGGGTGGCGCGGGCACTGGTGAAGACCACCGAACGCCTGCTCGAGACACCGGTGGAGGACATGAAACTGAAACCCGAGGTGGAAGAACAGGATTGATTATCCCGGCAAACAGAACGCATGGATGCACTCAGGCCTGCCCAGGGGGATACAGATGAGGGTTGTTGAAGACTTCCCGGAAGATGTCCGGGTCATCGAGAATGTCTGGATTCCCATGCCCGACGGCGTGCGCCTGGCGGCCCGCATCTGGATGCCCAGGGACGCGGAAACCAACCCGGTCCCTGCGGTACTCGAGTACATGCCCTATCGCAAGCGCGACTTCACGCGTGGTCGCGACGAACCCCTGCATCATTATTTTGCCGGACACGGTTATGCCGGCATACGCCTGGATGTCCGCGGTACCGGCGACTCGGAAGGGGTATTGCTCGATGAATACCTGGAACAGGAACAGGACGATGCCGTTGCGGCCATTGAATGGCTGCGGCAACAAGAATGGTGCAACGGCAACGTGGGCATGATCGGCCTGTCCTGGAGCGGCTTCAATTCCCTTCAGGTGGCGGCACGCCGCCCTCCCGGGCTCAAGGCGATCATCACCATGTGTTCCACCGATGACCGTTATGCCGATGATGCCCACTACAAGGGTGGCTGCCTGCTGAACGAAAACCTGGTCTGGGGATCGGCCTTCTTCGCCCTCAATGCCTGCCCGCCCGATCCGGAATTGATGGGAGATGGCTGGCGCGACCAATGGCATCAACGCCTGGCCAATAATCGTCTCTTCCCCGCTGTCTGGATGCAGCACCCGCACCGGGATGACTACTGGAAACACGGCTCGGTCTGCGAAAACTTTGACGACATCGAATGCGCCGTCTATGCGGT
>SLND01000085.1 GCA_007133205.1 Natronospiraceae bacterium
CAATCAGGGCCGGCACCGCAATCATGGCCTGGACCCGATCCGGCTGTTGCGCGGTAATCACCCCCAGACGATACAGCGCCATCCCCAGCAGCATCAGCGCGCTGGCATGCCAGAACACCTCTACCGCCAGTCCCACGGTGATCACGCTGAGATAGGTATCCGCGCGGGCAGGCATCTGGGTCAGCCAGCCGGCGGTGTAGGCATTGAGATCCTGAATTGCCATTCGGGACCCCGGTTCCCAGATCGCCTGCATGGCCTTTATGGCCTCTTCCGGCCAGTAGGGCAGGGTCAGGGTGAAACTGGTCGCGATCACGACCGGAATGGCGAGAAAGATCCCGGCGAGAATCAGCAATGGCACCGGCCGCATGCGATGAAACAGGTATACGAACAGGCCGCAGATGGCATAGGTGAACAGAATGTCGCCGTACCAGATCAGGAAACCGTGGCTGAGCCCGATCAGGGCGAGCCAGAACATGCGCCGGTAATGGAGACTGGTCGGGCTCCTGTCCGTGGTTCGTGCCCGGTCCGCCATCAATGCAATGCCGGCACCGAACAGCATCGCGAACAGGCTGTAGAACTTGGTATCGAAAAAGACGTGACTGAGGGTCCAGACCCAGCCATGGATGCCTTCCATGGAACCGAAGGCGTGCGGGTGGGCATAGGCCGTCCAGGGCATCGCGAATACCTGGATGTTCATCACCAGGATTCCCAGGATCGCGATGCCCCGCAGGATGTCGAGGCTTTCGTAGCGTGCCGGCATGGATGCCTGGAATTGTTATCGGGGGGTGAATTCTCCAAGGATACGGTCTGTTTGCCAAGTCAGACGCACCGAATCAGGGATAGATCAAAGCTTCCTGAGTTTCCGGGATAGGGACCCGAATGAATGTCTGCTCTTGTTTGCGGCTGCCACGGTGGCGGTGGGGAGGCCGTGCCGGGAACGCCGAATATCCGTCCCTGGAGGCTCTGGGCGCGCCATCCCTGGCGCTTACAGTCCCGGCAAGGCCTCCCACCTCCACGCAAGCCCTTTCCTGAAGCTGAAGGATCAGTGAAACTGTGACCAGAAGGCACGAATACTAAGGAGACCTGCCAATGATTCTGTTGCTGATCGGCCTGTTGATGCTCGTGGCCATTCATCTGGTGCCGGCGGCACCGATGGTGAGGGCCTGGATGGTGGAACGCTTTGGCGAGCTGACCTACCGCTTTCTGTTTTCCGTGGTATCCATCATTGCCGTCATCCTGCTTGCGGTGGGCATGGGGCAGGCCGAGTACGTGCCGCTCTGGGATCCGGTCCCCTTCGGGCGCGAACTCTCGCCCCTGCTGATGGCCGTTGCGGTGTTGCTGGTGGTGGCTGCCTACCTCCCCACCAATCTCACCCGCCTGGTCAAGCATCCCATGCTGTGGGGCGTCATCCTCTGGGCTGTCGCTCACTTGCTGGTGGCCGGACATCTCGCGGCCCTGCTTCTTTTCGGCGGACTGGGCGCCTACAGCCTGTTTGCCATCTATTCCGGTGAGAAGCGCGGCCGGCGGGCGCCCTTCGGCCGTGAGGCGACCGTCGAGGCCCGCATCTGGTACTGGGACGCGCTGACGGTCGCCATTGCCGCGGTCTTCTATCTGGCGCTGCTCTGGGCCCATCCCTGGCTGTTCGGCGTGGCCGTCATGTAAGCACATCGTCCGAACGGAGGTGCCCGGCGAATTCCTGAGCTATGCTTGGGGCAAGCTTTGACCAAAGACAATATGCAAAATGACAGTGGGGAGGGAGCACATGGGCAATGGAAATGCCGGAGGGCCGCAGGTCTGCTGTCCACCGCCGGCCCTGTTTCTCGGCGCTCTGATCCTGGGCGGCGCGATCGAATGGTTCTGGCCGCTCGGGCCGGGTCCGGGCTTTGGCCGCCTGATGCTCGGGATGCTGGGCCTGGTTCTTGTGTTCGCGGGCGCGATCTTTGCCCTCTGGGCGGTGTGGGTCCTGCGTCAGGAGGAGACCCCCCTGATGTGGTATCGACCGGCCCGGAATCTCGTGACCTCGGGGCCCTATGAGGTCAGTCGCAACCCCATTTATGTCGGCCTCTCGGTGGCCTATATCGGCCTTGCGATCATGCTCAACTGGTGGTGGGCCGTCTTGTTCCTGCCGCTGGTATTGCTGTCCCTGTGGCGCTTCGTGGTGACTCCCGAAGAGGCCCATCTCGAGGCCCGCTTCGGTGAGGACTACCGCGAATACTGCGAGCGGGTCTCGCGCTGGCTCTAGCCCTGTCCGGCGGACAGGACCGGTGGAGGAAGCCGCCTCCCTGGAGAGGCGGCTTCCTCGCGCACATCATTCCTTCTCGAACACGAAGATGCCCCAGCACAGGATGCCGGCCTTGCCGCCTTCCACCCAGTGCTGCAGACCTTTCTTCATGCGGTCGATGTAGGCCTGGGATACGCCACCTTCAAGCAGTTCCTTCTCGCGCGCGGTGAGTTCCTGAAGCACCCGTCCGTAATGGCGTGTCAACTGGTGCGAGTGATCCTCGAAGGTGATTTCCTTCAGGCCATGTTCACGTGCCTGCTCCCGGTAGAAGCCGGGGGAGCCCAGCGACGGCAGATGAATGCGGTCGAGGATCGGTTGCAGCTTCTCGCTGTCGGTGGGAGTGTCATCGGCCTGCATCGGATCGGTCATCACGAAGCGTGCCCCCGGCTTCATCACCCGTGCCGTTTCCTTCACGCACAGGTGACGCTTGCCGGAATGGAGAAAGGAGTCCTGGGTCCAGGCCAGGTCAAAGCTGTTGTCCTCGAAGGGCAGCTCCTCGAAATTGCCGTCGATGACCTCGATCTTGTCATCCAGGCCCTGTTCCTTGTTCATGGCCCGGTCGCGCTCGTTTTCCACCTCGGAGACGTTGAGCGCGGTGACGTGGCAGCCATGCTTTTTCACGATCGCGCGGGCACTGCCGCCGTAACCGGCACCCAGGTCCACCACCTTGAAGTCCGGCCGGATTTCGCCGGCCAGTTTCATCATGTGCGCCACGGTTCGCTGGCTGGCGGGCGCGATCGGCTCCTCGTCGTTTTCGTAGAGGCCGACATGGATGTCCTCGCCACCCCAGATGATGGAGTAGAACTTGTCGGCGTCGTCGCTGTTGTAATACTCGCGGGCGGTCTC
>SLND01000041.1 GCA_007133205.1 Natronospiraceae bacterium
CGGGAAGGCCGGCCAGGACAAGGGCGGCGAGAAGGGGTGCGCCCACCAGCGCAACAATGATCCAGTCTCCACGGTATTGCGGCATGCCCATCTCCCCGTGTGCAATCCATGCTGAACGTCACGGTAATGAGCCTAGCATTGTTCGGGTGGACAGTCTTGATCTTGATCAGTCCGGGTAATGACTGGTGCGGAGTCGTGGGTGCCCGTCAGCTTGAACTTGCGGCATCCGCTCCGAACAGACCCACCCGCAGGCCTTCGGTTTCGTAGATCTGTTCCCCGTCCACACTCACGGTGCCATCGGCAATGGCCATGACCAGCCTGCGTTCCACGACCCGCTTGAAGTCGATCTTGTAGTGGACGCGACTGGCATCGGGTTTGACTTCGCCGGTAAAGCGGACCTTGTCACAGCCCAGTGCACGGCCGCGTCCGGGGTGGCCGAGCCAGCAAAGATAAAAGCCCACCAGCTGCCACAGCGCATCCAGGCCCAGACAGCCGGGCATGACGGGATCGTCCTTGAAGTGGCACTCGAAGAACCAGAGGTCGGGAGTCACGTCCAGCTCCGCCTCGAGAAGACCCTTGCCATGCGCACCCCCTGTGTCCGCAATATGGGTGATCCGGTCCACCATGAGCATGGGTGGCAGGGGCAGCCGGCCATTGCCGGGGCCGAACATCTCGCCACGGGCACAGGCCAGCAGCTCTTCCTTGTTGTATGAGTTCTGTCTTTCCACGAGTCAGTTCCCCACGGGTTGGTTTGCCGGGCAGGCAGGGCCGTTGCCACGATCCATGCTTTCGGTCTCCGGTCGGACGTCCCGTCCGGCGATGAGTCAGAGGAATGGCCGGAATCAGGCTGCCACAGGTCGGCGCCGGACTTCCAGCATCCGGTCCAGGGACTGGCGGGCGTCTTCGATCACGCTGGCATCCACGTGCACTTCCGGGGCCATGTTCTCCAGGGCCGACAGGATTTTTGGCAGCGTAATGCGCTGCATGTGCGGGCACAGATTACAGGGGCGTACGAAGTCCTTGTCCGGATGTTCCACGGATACATTGTCGGACATGGAGCACTCGGTGATCATCACCACCTGCCGGGCCTGCGTGTCATCCAGGTGCCGGATCATGCCCGAGGTCGAGCCGACGTAGTCTGCTGCCTGCAGCACATCCTGCGGGCATTCGGGGTGGGCCAGCACATGAATCCCCGGGTGCTGCCGACGGAAGGCCTCGATTTCCTCTCCGGTGAAGCGCTCATGCACCTCGCAGGAGCCTTCATAGAGGATCACTTCCACCCGGGTCTGGTTCGCCACCCACTGTCCCAGGTACTTGTCGGGGGCAAAGATGACCCGGTCGGTGCCGAGTGATTCGACAACTTCCACCGCATTGGACGAGGTGCAGCAGATGTCGGCTTCTGCCTTTACTTCCGCCGAGGTGTTCACGTAGACCACGACCGGAACCCCGGGGTATTTTTCCTTCAGCAGTCGCACATCGGCACCGGTGATGCCTTCGGCCAGGGAACAGCCGGCATCCATGTCGGGCAGCAGGACGGTCTTCTCCGGGGCGAGAATCTTCGAGGATTCGGCCATGAAGTGGACACCGCACTGCACGATAACGTCACCCTCCACCTCGGCTGCCTTCTGCGCCAGGCCCAGGGAATCCCCGGTCACGTCCGCGACACCGTAGAAGATGTCCGGAGTCTGGTAGTTGTGCGCCAGAATGACGGCATTGCGCTCACGTTTGAGTTCATTGATGCGCGCCACATAGGGGGCATGGACCGCCCACTCCGCCTCCGGCATGACATGGGCGATGCGTTCGTATACCGGGGCCAGCTCCCGGAGCAGTTCCGGGGTGGCTTCGGGGAGACGCTGTGGGTCTTTCGTGTCGACTTGCATATTCAGTACTCGGATAAGGGGTGAGGCGACAGTGGCGGATTCTACCGCTCCACCATTACAAATTCATCTCGACTCACCTGAGTGATCTGCGCGTTTCAAAGCCATCCGGGGGTCTGTTGCGGTCGGCGTGCGGCCTCAATCCACTATCAGCACGGGGGTCCCGGCGTGATGGATGACCTTGTCCGATACGCTGCCGGTGAGCAGGCCCCGGATCCGCGACAAGCCCCGGCGGCCCAGGACCATCAGGGTCTTCGGACGCTTCTCCAGCCAGGCAAGCAGTTCCTCGGCCGGATCCCCGGACAGCAGTACCTCTTCGGGCCCCAGGTCTCGCAGGTCCGCACCGGCGAGCACCTGATCGAAGACCTTGCGCCCGGTGCGCTCACGGGCCTGGGCGACTTCCTCCGCGGAAAGATGGATGACCGCCTGGATGTCGCCGGGCAGGCTGTCCATGTCCACGAGTTCTTCGGGGCGTCCCTGAAAGACATGGATCAGGTGCAGGGGCTTTCCGGTCAGACGGGCCATGGAGGCGGCCATTCGGGCGGCCCGCAGGCTGTTTTCCGAGGCATCCACGGCCACGGCGATTTCGTAGTCAGTGAGCTGCATGGGTATGATCCCTGATATTGTCGGCTTGTCCAGCGGGGAAGCAAATTACGATACCATCGTTTCCGCTGGCCACCTTGACGCAAATCAAGACGAAAATCAGTCTCACAGGTAGCATGCAATACATGGCGAGTTGTCCGCATCGATTCGCTACCCATTGAATTGCGGAGCCTGACTTGTCCTGTCCAGGGAGTAGCCCATGAAAAAGATTCAGCACGTTGCCGCGGCCATCCGGGACGATCTTCCCGAAGGAGGCGCTCTGGACCGCGCCGTGGACATTGCCCGACGCAGCGGGGCGCGGCTGAGCCTGTTCATCTTTTCCTTCGACAAGGCCATTGATGCCTGGTCCACCACGGGGGACAGGAAGGCCCGTGACCGTGCCATTGCCGAGCACCTGGACGAGAGGCGGCGATGGCTGCGTGAGCGGGCCGCACCGCTGGAAAAGGATGGCATGTCTGTAAAGACCGAGGTGATCTGGGGTCATCCCGTATCGCGCGAGATCGTGAAGATGAGCCTGGTGGTGAAGCCGGATCTGCTGGTCAAGGATGCCGAAAGCGGGCCTCGCCGGGGGTGGGCGCCCCTGGACTGGCATCTCCTGCGCCACTGTCCGTCTCCCCTGTACCTGGTTCAGCCCC
>SLND01000101.1 GCA_007133205.1 Natronospiraceae bacterium
AGCAGTTGTTCCAGCAGGCGTCGGCGGCCGGCCCGGTCCAGATCCTGTCGCACTTCAAGTACGGCGCGGATATTGTCCTCGACACTCAGCTTGCGGAATACCGAGGCTTCCTGCGGCAGATAGCCCAGTCCGTCACGCGCCCGGAGGTGGACCGGGCGGCGGGTGATGTCGTGCCCGTTCATCCGGATTTCGCCCGCATCGGCTCGGACCAGGCCGACAATCATGTAGAAGGAGGTGGTCTTGCCCGCCCCGTTCGGTCCCAGCAGGCCAACGATTTCCCCGGGAGCCACTGACAGGCTGACGTCGCGGACCGCCTGGTGCTTGCCGAAGCGCTTGGCCAGTCGCTTTGCCTCAAGCCGATCGCTCACGATTGATCCCCGTCGTCACTGTCTTCTTCCGGTTCAAAACGGAATCGGACCCGCTCGCGCTCCTCTTCATCCTCGACACTACCGGCCGCTTCCACCTGTTCGTTGGCGACCGAGTATTCGATGAAGCCCGCGTTCAGGCTCTGCCCCGGCTGGCGCACCCAGGCGTTCTTCGTCATTCGCAGGCGCTCGTCCGGCAAATGGTATTCCATGGTCCGGGCACCGCCCTCGGTGCGTGGGCCCGGCTCGGGGGTATGGCGAAAATAGACCGGCAGTCCGGTGAATATCGCCCGCTCGAACTCTCCGCTCATGCCGTCCAGGCCGTAGACGCGGACCGTTTCGGCGCGGACCAGTAATGGGCCGTGTCGGAATTCCACATTGCCCATGAACATGGTTACCCCGGCAACACCGTCGGCGGTCCAGCTGTCGGCATCGATTTCCAGTGGATACTGCTCATCGGCGGCCAGTAACGGGGCCGACAGGAGCGCGACCAGCAGTGCCAGCATCGTGGCCAGGGGTATCGCACGGGTCCGCAGGAAACGGGGTATCGGCAGATCAGGGAGTCTCATGGATCGCCTTGACGTCATGTTGAATGCTTATCCGGTCCTCGCCCAGCAGCGCCAGCAGTCCGGTGCCCGTCACCCGCGAGCCCGCCTGCAGCATCAGGACCGGCGCGTCGGTCCGTGCAATTTCCTCATCGGTCAGCAGTTCCAGCCAGTCTGTGGTCAGGCGCATGACGGGGCCTTCCTCGGGTAGACGCAGAAGGCGGACATTGCCGTCCAGGTGGACCCGTCGGGTCGCGTCGCTGATCTTTCCGCTATCGGCCACCATGTCCCATGCCAGGATGTCACTTGCCTGGTAATGCAGCCAGACCTCCTGCAGCGTGGTCTGTTCGCGGGCCGAATAATGATTCATTTCCCTGGCGCGCAGCTCAAGCAGGCGACGCCCGTCATCGCCGAAACGCTCCATGTCGCCCCCTTCGATCCAGTAGTCGGCGACCTCATCGACCGGTTCTTCCGCGACCTCCGGCAAGGCGGGTTCCTCGGAACCGCTCAGCCAGAGGATCCCGAAGGTAAGCAGGGCGGCGACGATGGCAATGACAATCCAGGTGCGCGGCATCAGAGCTTTCCTAGTTCCCCGCGTAACCGGTGTCCTCGCCGCGGGCGGCGAGGATCAGGTCACAGAACTGGCGGACCGCTCCGAAGCCGCCCGGTGCCTCGGCCAGCCAGTGGGCCCGGGCGCGTACCTCGGGGTGGGCATCGGCCGGTGCGCCGGCAAAGCCGACCTCCTGCATGGGGGGAAGATCCACCACGTCATCGCCCATGAAGGCGCAATGATCGGGAGACAATTCAAGCTCCGTGAGCAGATCCCGCAGGCAAGGCAGTTTATCGGACACGCCCGCATGGACCGAGTCCACCCCCAGTTCCGCCATGCGTTCGCTGACTGCTTCGGAATGGCGCCCTGAAATCACTGCGACTTCAATGCCCGCACGCAACAGCGCCTTGACGCCGTGCCCGTCACGGGTATGAAAGACCTTCATTTCAAAACCGCCTGGTCCACGGTAAAGCCGGCCATCGGTGAAGACGCCGTCGACATCGAATACCGCGAGGCGAATGCCGCGAAGTTTGCTGGCCAGGCGCTCATCCATCACACCACACCCGCCCGCAGCAGATCATGCATGTTCATGGCGCCCACCAGGCGTTCGGAGTCATCCACCACCAGAATCTGGTTGATCCGGCGGGTTTCCATGGTCCGCAGGATCTCGCCGGCCAGCATCTGGTCGTTGGCGGTCAGGGGGGTTGTGGTCATGACTTCACGGATGGGGGTGGTGTGGATGTCCAGTTGCCGATCCAGGGTGCGCCGCAGGTCGCCGTCGGTGAAGATGCCCTCCACCCGTCGCTCGTCGTCCACCACGGCGGTCATCCCAAGTCCCTTGCGGGTCATTTCCATCAGCGCCTCGCGCATCGGTGTCTCGGCGGTTACCGCCGGCACTTCGTCCCCGGTGTGCATCAGGTCGGCCACCCGCAGCAGCAGGCGTCGGCCCAGACTGCCGCCGGGGTGGGAGCGGGCAAAGTCTTCCTGGGTAAAGCCGCGGCTTTCGAGCAGGGCGACCGCCAGGGCATCACCCATGGCGAGCGAGGCGGTGGTGGAGGAGGTGGGCGCCAGATTGAGCGGGCAGGCCTCGCGCTCGACCGAGATATCCAGATTGGCATTGGCGGCCCGCGCGAGGGTCGAATCGGGGCGCCCGGTCATGCTGATGAGGGGGACGCCGAGCCGCTTGATCAGGGGCAGGATGGTAAGGACCTCGTTGGTTTCGCCCGAGTTGGACAGGGCCATGACCACATCCTCCCCTGTGATCATGCCCAGGTCGCCGTGGCTGGCTTCACCCGGGTGGACGAAAAAGGCCGGCGTGCCGGTGCTGGCCAGGGTGGCCGCGACCTTGCCCGCGATGTGCCCGGACTTGCCCATGCCCGTGACCACCACCCGGCCACGGCAGGCGCGGCAGATTTCCCAGGCGTTAAGGAATTCCCGGTCCAGGCGCTGCGCCAGACGGGCGACGCTGTCCGCTTCCAGGTTGAGTACCTCGCGGGCGGTATCGAGGGCCTGTTGCAGGCTTTCATCGCTGTGTCGGGAGGGGCTTGCCATGTCCGCTTTGCCTCGCGCTTGGTGATCCATTCCGCCGCTGTTGCTTTCCCGCATTCGGCGCGCGGGCAATTATCGCACAGGCCGCCCGG
>SLND01000174.1 GCA_007133205.1 Natronospiraceae bacterium
ACCTTCAGCCTGCTGGGATTCATCATCGGTATCTGGGCCGACAATTTCGAGAAACTGGGTTTCGTGCCCATGCTGGTGATCACGCCCCTGACATTCCTTGGAGGTACTTTCTACTCCATCGACATGCTCCCGCCAGCCTGGCAGACGGTGAGCCTGTTCAATCCCGTCCTCTACCTGGTGAGCGGCTTTCGCTGGAGCTTCTACGGCATTGCCGATGTCAGTCCGCTGATCAGTCTGGTCTTCGTGGCCGGTTTCCTGCTCGCCTGCCTCGCACTGGTGTGGTGGATTTTCCGGACCGGCTATCGTCTCAAGGAGTAGTCAGGCCGAGTATGTCCGAGAGTGCGGCACGGTAGCGGTCCGGCGCCTCGAACTGCGGCATGTGCCCCACGTCGTCGAACTCGATCAGTTCGGCATCCGGAATCGCGTCTGCGGCTTCCTTGCCCAGCCTGGGGTAATGCCCCAGGCGTTCGGCGATTTCGGGATCCGCGGCGTCCCGACCGGGCGCGGTCCGGTCCCGCAGGCCAATGATGAGCCCGGTGGGGACCTCGAGGCGCGGAAACTCGTACAGGACCGGCTGGGTCATGACCATGTCAGCGGTCAGGGCATGATTCCAGGCAACCTGTTCGGCCCTCGGGCCTTCATAGGTGGCAGCGAGCATACGCGCCCAGTACTCGTAATCCTCGTTCCAGTGGCCATCGTAATAGGCCTGTTTCTGGTACTCGATAATGCCTTCCAGGTCCTGGGCCTGCTGGCTCTGGTATAAGGCGTCGATCCCGGACCACGGCACTCCCTCGGCCAGCCAGTCTTCCAGTCCGATGGGATTGAGCAGGACAAGCTGGTCGGCGCGATTCGGAAACATCAGCGCAAAGCGGGTTGCCAGCATGCCGCCCATGGAGTGACCGATCACATCCACGGTTTCGACATCAAGCTCATCAAGCAGGCGTGCGGTATTGTCGGCCAATTGGTGAAAGCTGAACTGATAGCGCTCGGGGAGAGAAGATCGACAGAAGCCGATCTGTTCCGGGATGATGACGCGATAGCCATGTTCCACCAGGAATTCCGCGGTGGATTCCCAGTAATGGCCACAGAAATTCTTGCCATGCAACAGCAGGGCGGCTTTGCCCGAAGGCTCATCGGGTTCGGCGACCATGTACCGCATGTCCAGGGTCTGTTGCTGTGTTTCGAATGAGTAGGTCTCGGCGGGCCAGGGCGAATCGAAATCCTCAAGCCCGTGCTTGCCGACGGCATTGGCCGGGGTGGCCAGCATCATCAGGCTGATTATTGAGGAGAGGAGCAACAGGCGGTGATGTCTCATGAACGCCCTCCCGTTAAAGGTGCAGCGGTCTCCAATGGTAGCAGTGCCGGTCCTGGATTACCGAGCGCGACTCTCCGGATGGACATTCAGAAATGAATGCAGGCCAATCCTGCGCTATGCTTGCTGCAGGGGTCGCAGGGATCAGGAGCTTGATGAAATGGGGGACGAAACGGTGACGGACCATCCTCTCTGGCAGAATCTCTTTCGAAGGCGCCCGGATCGACTCACGGAAAGCACGGCCATGTGGCGTCAGACGCCCTTGCTGGAAGGCATTTCGGAGCGCAAGGCACGCCAGTTGGTGGCGGACATGCATTTTCGCCGTTATGTCGACGGTGAAACCATATTCCGCCACGGGGATGCCGGTGCCGGCGCCGTGCTTGTTTACTCGGGGGAGGTGGAGATACGTGCCGGGGACACCCTTCTGGCCGAGCTGAAATCGGGCGATTTCTTTGGCGAAGTGGCGTTGGTGAGTGAGGAGCCGAGAACCGCGGATGCGATAGCGCGAGGAAATGTCGAATTGCTCTTCCTCATGCGCGCCAAGCTCAATGAATGGGTACAGCGTGCTCCTCGCAATGGCGGACGGTTCATGAGCAACCTGGCCCATGTGCTGGCAGGTCGCCTGCGTCGTGCCAACGAGCGGCTGATGGAACATGGCGTCGGTTCCCGATAGCTTGCAGATTTCTCCCCGTATGCGCGTCCTGCTGGTCGCGGGCGGACTGCTGTTGGCCGTGAGTGCGGCCGCTTTCCTGCTGGCACCGCTGGTCATTCCCATTCTGCTGGCCTTCGTGTTCTACGCGGTGCTGGAACCGGTCAGCAGTCGACTGATGGCCCGTGGCATGTCTGCATCAGCTGCCTCGCTGAGTGTGTTGCTGATGCTGGTCATCGCGATTGTTGGCGCGATGTCGTGGGTGCTTCCGCAGTTCTCCGCTCAGGCGCAGGCCCTGCACCAGCGCTTGCCCCATCTCTGGCAGATGATGGGAGAGGCTTTCGAGCGTATCAGTCAATGGACAAAGGAGCTTACCGGTCTGTCGGTTGAAGAAACCGACCTGGTCGGAAGAATCGCGGAACGTGGCGATGAATGGGGACAGGCGGTGCTGGTGCAGGCGCCCTCGCTGCTGTTGAGCCTGGTTTTCATCATGCTGATTGCGCCACTCCTGACCTTCTTTCTCGTGCGGGACTGGAAGAGCCTTCGGGGGCGCATGCTGGACCTTCTTCCAAATGCCCATTTCGAGCTCGGGTGGCTGATCTACGAGCGTGTCGCCCGGCAGTTGCAGCGTTATGTGCGTGGCGTGATCATGCAGTCGGCCATTGTTGCCGTGATTGCCTCGACCGGTTTCTGGCTTCTGGGCATCGACACGCCCCTGCTGTTCGGCGTTCTCGCCGGGATTCTCAATGTGATTCCCTATATTGGCCCTCCGCTGGCCATGATCCCGCCGGCGGTCAGCGTATTGGGAGACCCGTTGATGGATCCCTGGATTGCCGCCTGGGCGGCGGGTGTGGTGCTCCTGGCGCAGTTGGTGGATAACCTGCTGGTGGTGCCTTCGCTGATTGCCCATTCAGTCAATCTGCACCCACTGGTGGTGATCGTGGGTATCATCATCTTCGGTCATTTCTTCGGTCTGCTGGGCATGATCCTGGCGGTGCCGGCCCTGGCAGCCGCCTGGATCGTGCTCGAAGGCTTGCAAGAGGGGCTGCGCAAGAGCGCAGCGGCTCAGTCCTCGTCCTCGTAGCCCCATGGCCGGGGTGGCGTATCCACCGG